>NZ_VSZO01000001.1:1039604-1386139 GCF_008312935.1 Roseiconus lacunae
ATACGGAATCAGGTCCGGGAAGTTGGCTTTGTAATAGCCGTAGGCGGCGCTGGCAGCCGCCGCCGGATCGACCGCGCCACCATTCGTAGCAACATAGGCGACGAAGTCCGAATGCGATTTGCCTCGCGATGCCTTTTCGGAGAGCGCCGCGGTCTCGAAGTTGTATCCGCCGGCCGAAAAGCTCATCAGCTAAACACCAGACCTCCGGACTTCGATCGTTCGACCAGCCGACGCGTATTCTCCGCAGTCGCGATAATCGCCCGTTCCATGTCCTCCGTGATGCCATCACCGGACGAAGCGGGCAGCTGCAACCGCGACGTTGCCCCGCTAAGTGCCAGGTCGAATTCGGTGAGCGACTGACGGACCGAGGCGAAAGCTTCGTTGATCGACGCAACATCCAGTGCCGGTTCATCAGCTTCCGACTCCACTTCTGCCATTGCCTCGACGACAGGATTATCTTCCTCCGGTATTTTCAGCTGCGGCGCCGCGATTACCTCCTCGTCCAACGGCTCGATGGGCTCGAGTTTCAGAGGCTCCAGCTTTCTCGCACTACTGCCGAGTCCCAGTCCTCGCGAATCAAAGTTGCCTGCCGACTCGACTTGCGTCGTGTTGTCGGGACCGTCTGCAAATCGATCCATTGATGCCTGAGCATCAGAATCGATCCCAAGCTTCAGATCCTTCGGGTTCGGAGGCTGCAATTCGGGATCATCAATTTCGGGTAGATCGACCGGGGGAATATCGACTTCATCGGGATTGATCGGTTCAGGCAACGCCGGCGGTTTCGGCGGCTCAGCAATATCTGGTGGGGAATCAGGTTCATCGGTACGGTCGGATGGTGCGGTCGCATTGTTCGCCCGATCAATTGCGGCCTCGAAGTCGGCCTGCGCTGCAGCAACCTTCTCGTCTCGTTCGCGCTGGCGATCGCCCAACTCATTCACACGCGCTGCCTCACGAGCCGCTTTGGACTCTGCGCGCATTTGGTCGAGGGTGGCTTGGACGCCGACCGTGGTGTCGTCGATCAGTTGCTGTCGTCCAGCCTGAGCCGAATCGTTATCCCGGAACTGTTGCTGTTTCGACTGATCGACGACCGCATTCTTTGCATCGGTCTCCGCGTCAATGGCTTGCATTTCCGCATCGAGATCACGACCTTCACGGGCTTTACGACGTGCTTCGAGTTGGGCCGCGATGCCCTTTTGCATCTCGATGCGGTTGGCTTCGATCTGCTGTTTGCGTTTCGATCGTCGTTGTTGCCGCTCAATGATTGCCTGGTTGCGACGTTGTTGCTCCGCTGCTTCGGCCGCGCGAGTGTCGGCGTCAATCTTGGCCATTTCGACGTCGACGTTGATATCGTCGTCAAACAGAGCTTTGAGTTTGATCCATGCCTTCTTGAGGAAGCCGACCGTCGAATTCCACATCGACTTCACCTGGCCAACAAACACGGTCCAGGTGTCGGCCAAATAATCGACGGTTTCCACCCACGCTTTCTCAACGCCGGCCAGGGCATTGATTAGCACGCCACCGATTTGCACGGCGACGTCACCGGCGATATCGACCAGTTCGTGAAGTTTGAGGAACCCCTTCTTCAGAAAGCCGATCGCATTGTTCCAGCCTTTCTGGACTGCGGAAGTGAGAATGGTCCAACCGTCCGCCATGAATCCGAGCGTGTCGTTCCACACACCGGCTAGCCCGGACAACGCACCGATCAATACGTCACCAATGGCATAGGCCGAGTCCGCCCAGACATCCGCGATGTACTGAGTGAACTCGGCCCATTTGGTTTGTAGAAAGGTCGTGCCCTTGATCCATTGCAGTTTCAGGTACGACCAGAGCACATCAGTGGCTGCGGTGATATCACCCGCCGCCAGCGCGTTGGCGATTGCACCGAAGGCGGCCAACGTTTCAGCTTTGAGGACTTCAAAGACGCTGCCCAGATACTCAATCGCCTTGCCAGCGATGCCGGTGGAATAAAGGAAATATCCGCCGAGAGCCGCGATGGCAGCGACGACCAGCCCCAACGGCGTGAATAACATACCAACGGCGCTGACGATCACGCCGATCGAGGCACCGATGAAACTGAAGATGCTGGCCAAGCCTCCAACGGCGAAGGATGCCGCGGCGGCAAACGAACCAAGCGTAAACAGTGCGGCGCCGATTCCGATGATGGCGACCGCACTTGCCGCCGCAATCTTGACAATCTTTTGATTCTTATTGATCCACTCGATCACCCCTGAAGCAGCCCGGCTAAACGCATTGACCATGTTGGTGACGCTACCTTCGAGCGATTCGCCGATTGCGATGGCGACGCCTTCGATCGAAGATTTGAGAATCCGAAACGCGCCGCCCAAGCCGCCTTCCATTTCCTCCGATGTCTTCGCCGCGATCCCGCCGGCGTTCTGCAGTTCTTGGTACAGCTCTCGCGTGTCAGCGACCGATTTTCCGATGGAACTGGCGGCCGTGATTCCCAGCAACCCGAAAACTTCGTTGAGCTTTTCCGCCTTCTCGGCCGTGCCCATGTTCGCGGTAGCCGCAGCGACTTCGCCCAGGATGTCGACCAGCGATCGGGCGTTGCCTTTGGCATCCTTGGTTGCCACACCGAAGACGGCTTGAAACTTCTCGGATTCCGCTGCGCTGATCGTAAGCAATCGACGCATCGCGTTACCGGCCGATGAACCTTGGATGCCCATGTTGCCGAGTGTTCCCAGCACCGCCAGAGTTTCTTCCAGGCTCATATTGGCATCGGCGGCAACGGGACCGGCATACGACAAGGCTTCGCCGAGCGACTCCACCGTGTTGAACGATTTGTTCGCAGCGGCAGTTAGCCCATCAGCGACGCGAGTGGCCTCGCCGGCTTCCATACCAAATTGCCGGATGGTGGCGGCCATGATGCCGGATGCCTGCGTGGCGTCGGTGCCGGTTGCGCGAGCCATGTTCATCACCGCAGCGGTCATTCGCTCGATCTGTTCCGGCTTGAAACCGGCGCGACCGAGTTCCGTCATCAGGGAGGCGACTTCGCTGGCGGAGTAGCTGGTTGTTGCACCGAGCTTCTTGGCGGTATTGCGTAGCGACTCCAGCTGCGTTTCCGTCGCCTGTGTGATCGCAGCGACACCCCGCATGGCATCGTCGAAGTTGGAGAAGATGGCCACGCTACCGCCGAGGGGAGCTGCCGCAGCGGTGCCGAGTCCCATGAGTTTCGTGCCGAGCAAACGAGTTGATTGCCCGAACGATTGCAGTCGCTTCTGAGCAGATCGGAGCCCCTTCACGAACGCTGCATCCTTGGTCAGCAGTTCGACGTAGGCGGCTCCGGCTCTGACTTGCGACATGGGGAATGGCTACTTGCTAGACGCGAAGGGCTAGAAGGTGTGAACGCAGCACCGAGAAGAGTGGCAACCTGCTCGACGGTTGCTTGAGCAGGCACTGGCATAGCTGCCGTGTACGGATTGAAGTCATCGGGCTTGAACGGCTTACGACGACGCCGGCGATCGCGATTGATCTCAGCGGTGAGTGCCATCACGCTCGACGCGATGTTCCAATCGTGGCGTCGCCGAGCGTCCGCCATTTGCATCAATTGGCGGAGGGTGAGTGGTCCTGGGTCGACTCCGACGACACCGGCGAGTTCGATGACGATGCGTTCGACATCGGCACCCCGAGTTTCTGTTCGAGGTCGCTCACGATCGAGTCCACCAGGTTCGGATCGTCCAGCCTCCGTTCGATCGCTTCCAGTCCCCGAGTCTCGATCATCCGCTGTTTGTCGGCCGCCTTCCGTAGAAGACGGCGACGGGACTCCGGGAAGTAAGCCACCAACGCATCAACGACCGCCTTGCAAGCTTCATCGATCGCGTCACCCGCCAAGCCTTCGGCGAATGCTTCATCGTCGACATCTTGCTGGTCCGCTTGCGGTTTGCAGATCGCGAACAGAACGTCGCCTAGCAACAACGGATCCGTCGCCAACCGATTGATCAAATCACCGTCGATCGCATCGAGCAAGCGAACATCGGTCAGCGTTTTCACGCGGCGAAGCGTCGTATTGTCAATGTCAACGATCCATACCCGACCACGACGATCAATGAATTTTTGCATGGGATATAATGTTCAACTGTGAGCAAAGGCATGGACGAAACTGAATTTTTCACGACGCCGGCGTATCGGAGTCAAACGAACTTTTTTTCGATGTGTTGCATCAATGCATGAGATTCATCCGGATTTACTTTGGATCGGCCATGCCTTCGACATTCGCGAACCGCGATCGTTGTTTGATGCTGAAATCGCAGCCGTAGTGGATGTGGCGTTCGAGGAGCCTCCCGCCGCGTTGCCAAGGCAATTGGTCTACTGCCGCTTTCCGCTCAACGATGGCGGTGGCAACAATCCTGCGGTCTTACTCCAGTCGATTCAAACCCTTGTCGATCTTTTGAATGCAGACGTGCGAACCATCGTCGCATGCTCTGCTGGCATGTCGCGTTCTCCTACAGTCGCTGCTTTCGCGCTAGCCGCCTACCTTTCGCAGCAGCCGGATGAAGTACTCACACGAATCGCAAGCATTAAGACGCTTGAAATCAAACCAGCACTATGGAAAGAAGTCGAACAGATTTTTCCTCGCATCCATTCCCGCAGAATTAACTGACCAATGAGCCCCGGTTGGTCTATGGCTACGGCCCGGTACCGCTCCCCACATTCATCCCGCCACCAGACGAAGACTGTGTCGGCTTGAGTGTTACGTCCGCCGAGACGACCTCTTCGAGGTTCTGGTTGACGTTGAAGTTCATGACTTCACAGGTCAGCGTTAGCGCACCGCCGGCGTCAGAGATGCCGACATCGCACGGTGTACCGCTGCTCCAGAGTCCTTGCAGCATGCCGAACGAGGTATCGCCATTCTTGTTGAGAACGGTGAACTCAATCGAGGCATCTTTCAGCGTCCCCACGGTGGCTCGCCAGCCGTTGTTGGCTCGTGTCGATGCATCCGCCTCGGCCTTTTCCAGGTTGACCGTCAGGTCTTTGACGTTCTTGATCTCGGCGCCATCGATGGTGAGAACGGCGTCGAGACCGAGGACTACTTCTGCTGACATAAGGTTTCTCGCGAGTTACTTCACACTGTCACGCCAGAACTTGGGCAAGCGTGATTGGTTGGCTTCGAGGGCCGGCCGCATGAATGGGCGTTTCGGATAACGACGTCGCTTTGATGCACCGCGACGTTCGTTTTCAGCTTCGATCAGTCGGGTTGCACGGTTGGCTTGGGCACCGGTCAGTAGCTTCGTTCGAGCGAATTTGCCAGGCCGGATAACTCGAATCGGACCGTGCTGGCCAACGCGAAAACGATGGCGTTTGAGTTTACGGCGCTTCGCGGAAACGCCACCGAACTCATGCAGGTTCCAGAGCCGACCGGCGATCTCGTTGACCGGACCAATGACGGCTTCTTCGCGGTCGCGATTCACCTCGTAGCGAATCACCCGACGAAGCATGCCGGTCTGTGTGTGCGGCGGTGATCCGGGGCTGGACGGCTTCTTGCGTTTGCGGATCGACCGCTTGGCGGTCAGCCGAATCGTCCCGGCTGCATGACCGAGCGATCGAAAGTTGGCGACCTGAACCTTCTTCTGAACCTGGCCTTGGTTGAATCGGAAACGAGTCCGGATGTGAATCACTTGGCCAGTTCAAACGTAAGTGTCAGCAGGCTCGTGAACTGATTGAACTGCGTCCAGTGTTCCACTGAGTAGAGCACAGCATTCTCAACCTTGACGCACCGGGCGGCAACGAACGAGTTGAGCCGTTTGAGTCGGAAGTAGTCAGCCAGCTCTTCGACAAAGAAGACGAGGGGATCAATCTCCCTGGCGTCGCCTTTGGAAAACTTCTTCTGGACTGCCACGTCGATGGTTGCATGGAACTTGTTGCTGACTCGATCGAGTGGTAGGTACTCGACTTCGCGAGGCACGACAGTGACTCGCAGTTCCTTCATATCTTCGAGGTCGAAGTTCGGAACGTACAGTCGTTGGGCTGCGAGGTTCTTTTTGCTGAAGTCGCCGGCGTTGATCTCGGCAACGATACTTTCGGCGATCTGTATGACGGTGGCTGGAGTCGCGGTCATGAAAGGGTATCAACCAGTTTGGTGTGGATGCGGAGTTTGACGCGAAAGGGATCGCTGTAACGCCACGGCGGCTCGTTGCCGATCGACATAAGCTCATAGATGAACGTCGTGTCACCGTCCGTTTCGAGTATGCGGTCACCTCGGCGAGGCCAAGTCCCGATGGCACTATTGAGCAGGTCTTTGGAGTTGATCAGAAAGTCACGGACTTGGGCTCGCGTAACGATGCCTTCGCCATCGTCATGCTCGTATTCCGACTTTCCAATCGTGGCCGGAAGCTCGACTGACAGTTCATCACGTTGGTAGGTAACCAGACGTGATGCGTGTCTGGTCAACTTGTCAGAGAGCCAAGCCTGACCGCGTGCAAGCAGGTCACTCACGATTTGGTGGACCGTGATGTGGTTGCCGGCTTCGCCTTCAACAGCGTTGCGGCTTTCTCGCCCAGCTCTTCACGCCAGGCTTCGTCGGCGCGACGCTGGTACTCATCGGCGATCGCCTCGGCTTCTTCGTTCAGCTGTTGTTGCCGGAAGTTGGCTTGCCGGGCAAACGGCTGAGTGAAGTTGAGGTTGCCGCCGTCTCGGTCACGTTTTTTTGCCGGGAGTAAAGCGACGGCGACGAGAACCAATACAACAACGGTTGCAATTCCAAGAATCATGAGCCTTACATGCCTCGCTTGATGAGAATGAATCCGAGCAGAATGATCGCGACGACAATCAACGCGAGCGTCGCCAGTTCGCCGGCACCGGCCCAGATGAATGCGTTGCGTCCTCCGGAATCGCGGTCAAAGAGTGGTTCGCGATCGCGGTCTCGATCACGATCGAACGGCCGCCACGTTGGTTCGGCCGGTTCGATCGGACAGTACCCGTCGGGACAGTCTTCGGGAGAGAGTTGAAGCGTCGGTGAAATCGCCGAATCCCAAGAGTAGCCACGTGACTTCAGAGCACCGGCCTTCTGAGCTTGGCGAGTTTGCTGATAGAGCTCGTAACCGTGTCGCAGGTCATCGAACAGTTCTACCGGAGTCGACGGCAACATCGTGTAGCCGGCGGCATGGACGTGACCACCACTCGAGTCCTGGAAGAGCACGACAGGGAACTGGCTGGCCGGAACAATGTCCGCATAGCGAGTCTTGTAGAGGGCGTTGCTTTCGGTGTAGACCTGGAACTCGCAACTTTGCCGGAGCTTCGCGAGCTTGGCGTCCTCGTTAAACCAGTCCAGCAGTTGCTGACTCTTCGCGTCGTTGCCGACGAACAAGGCAATCTGGTATCGCTTCGTCGCAGGTTCTGGGGCTGTGTTACCGGCGGAGTTCGTTGGCGTGACGATGATCGGAGCAGGAACCGTCGGAGCGGGCATGGTTGCTGGGGTTGGCGTCGCCGGGCGGACAACTGGCGTGGCCGGGACCACGCGATACGGTCGCAGTGTCGGCCGCACGACTGGCGGACAAGGCGGCGGGCAGTAACCAGATTGCTGCTTGAGTTCCCCTTGTGCGTCGAGGTTCACCTGAGCAGGTTCGGGCAGTTTTTCAATCTGCCGTCCAACCGGTGGAGTTGGTCTCGCCGCGGGAAGTCGCCAGTCATCATTGGTTTGCGGCCGAGGTGCTCGGTGCAATGCCGTGAAGACTGCGCCCAGCAAGACAGCATGCAGGACCGCCACGACGATCAGGCCAACGCTCAGCCGGATCCGAATTTCATCCTTCATTTTTCACGTTGCTCCAAGCAGAAAAAGTGTATTGCCGGTCTTTGGTTGCGCGACGCTCGACTTAATACGCCCCGTCAAGAATCTCGTAACTTCGGTAGGGCAAAGAACTGGCGGGGTCTTCCATGACGGTTAGAGCGAATCCGCCGTATCCGGCCCACAAACGAACGAATTGCTCACGCGGCGTCAGTTCGAACCGGCCGGGATAGTTGTTGTCGAGGATCGCGGCGTACTGCTGACCATTTCGCTCGACCCATCCGACGAAGGTGCAGCAATGCGCGGGCTTCCACCAAAGAATCGCACCACGTCGTGTGGCATTGGCCCAATCGAGGAAGCGTGGATCTGCTTTGACGGTGTAGCTGTAGTCGATGCCGGCCGCATCCAGGCGACTTCGCAATCGCGTGTCCCACTCGCCGTCGCTGTAGGTCGCTCGCCAGCGTTCGCCGAGTTCGTATTCGTTCAACCAACGCAGGTGGTTGACCAGCGACGCGTGCACACAGCTGCCTTGATTCAGCCGGCCCGTCCAATTGCGTTGATGCAACTGGGGCGGCAGGTTGGCGGTGGGCTGTTCCGGGGGAGGCGCCGGCAACAGTCGTACTTGAACATCGCGTTGCGGTAGACAACCGGTGCAGACGATGAGGGCACAAAACAAGACGAGAGATCGCAACTTGACATCCATGCGAATGAGGACCTGATGCAAGATTACTGAAGCAGCCGAACTCGAACGGTCGGTGTGCTCGGCGGTGCATCTTCGACCGAGATTCCGATCAGCGAATGCTCGTACTGGTTCTTGATCACGTGATGGCTGATCTCGGACCAATAAAGAATCGTGCCGGCGGGAATGTTCGTGGTCGGATCTTTAACGAGGCTGAAGACGCCACGAACCGTGATGCTGCCGCGAGCCCCCGCGTAGATGCCGAACTTGGCGACGCCGACCAGCTTATTCAGAACGACCACGTCGCCAGGTGCGATGTCGACATCTGGCACGAATGGAATGGTGTCACCTTCATGAACGAAGGTGGCCCCAGCGGGAACGATGATGGCGTTGCTCACGTGGCTTCATCACTTGGTTGATCACTGACTGAGACGGACGCGGACGAACTCATCGGTCGTGGCTACATCGGCGACGACCTTGCCGAGATATACCGTGTTCGTGTCAATCAGAGTGATGATGCCGTCGTTCGTGGCGTAAACCTTCTGACCGGCCGAGTACTCGTCCTCACTGGCCATGGCTTTTGGGAAATCGAAGACACCTTCAACGGCAATCGAGCCAAGCACGTCCGCCTTGAGGTCGCGTTTCGTGATGCCGACCAAGTCTCCTTGGATGACAATGGAACCAACCTGGACGTCGACATCGGGCGTGAAGTCAACATGTTTGCCGTCGTGAACGAATTGAGCTTGCATGGGAGTCCAAATAAGAAGCTGAGAGATCAAGAATCAGTTGAGACCGCAGTGAGGATTACTCGCCGGCGACCTTCACGGCAGCGCGGTGATCTTGAGAGTTCACACCGAAGTCGATGTAAGAGCGGAAGCCCATGCCCAGGGTGTTCGGCGGCATTTCCACGCGTTCGATGACCGGTGTGCGACGTCCATTGAGGAACACGATCTCAAACGCCGGCAGGACTCGCGGGTTGGCGAACAGGTACCAGGCTGTGCCGGACGCGCCTTGGTAATACGTATCCGAAAGGTGTGGCGTGGAGATGACGCGATATTTGTTACGGTGTGGGTTGTCGACCGGAATCTTGGTCGGCGAACCTTGAGCATCGATCATCAATTGGGCCGAGCCCATCAATAGTTCCGCTTCGGTTTCCAGTTCGACCGGAACCACCAAGTATTCGGGCCGAATGTTGATTGGCTTCTGGTCCTTGGGCTTGCCGCCTGGACCAGCCTTCTGTTTACGGAAGGTCGTCTTGGCAACGGTCAGGCTATCCGGACCGAACTTGGTGTCGGGACCTTGTAGAAAGTTGGCGTTCGCCGAGGAGAAGAATCCCGAGTTCTTCAGCAGCAGCGTGAAGAACAAATCGTCGATCGACTCGGCACCGGAGCGTCCCATTTGGCGTGGGATGTCCATGAAGGCGTTGAGATCATCGTTGATGATGTCATGACGAGTCAGCGTGAGGATCTGACCGTAGGTGTCGGCCTTGTTCGTGAACTTCTGGTCCGACAGTTTTCCGTGTTTCAGCTCGCCGTCGGGAGCAACCTGTTCAAAGCCGCCGGTACCAAGCAGTCGATAGCGTGAAACCTCTTTGAAGTCGGAGACGGTCCCGACACTGCACAGATCAAAAGCGGCGATCGGCGTGTTCTGGTAAGCAGCAAGCAACGTCTTGTTCATGACGTTTTCCATGATGCTCGGCAGGCTCATGGATGAGAAACCAGCGCGGATGGTTTCGGTTCCGTCGCCAAACACACGTGGAACGTCGATGCCTTCGCTGCGAGCACACTCGGCGACGAGTTCCTTCAAGCCAATATGACGGAGCGGGTTGGCGGCTTCGAGTGTTCGTTCGCCATAGCTTGCGAGAAGTGTCTTTTCGTCGATGCCAACCGACAAGCAAGCCGCGGCTTCGAGGACCTCGCGGTTGTATCGCGGCGAGTGTTGCGATTGATCGGGAGCTTTAGGGCGTTCGCTTCGCAACAAGGCAAGTTCCGTTTTCGTGATGGACCAGCCTTGCTCGATCGCGTCGGCTTCGACGGTGGGATGCTTGTCGCCGCAGAGTTTGCGAATGCCGGCGATGCGGCGGGACTCGGCAGCGACCTCGGCACGCATCTGCTCGACAGCCGAAAGCGATTGCGATTGTGGTTTGGCTTTCGGCTTCGTCGTCATGTCGAGACTCGCGTTGACAGGTTCAAGGTCGTCCGTGGTTTCTTCATCGCCTGTTTCCACATCGTCCTCACCGGCTTGGCCGGCGGCGACGCGAGCCTCGGTGTTGTCGTCGGCACCGAGTGCGACGAAAGAGACTTCACCCAGAGTGGATCTGCGGGCGATGTAGAGCGGGCCATTGTGATCACGCCCATTGGCTTTGGCAGTCTTGCCTTCAGGGATGAAGACCACCTTGTCGGCGCTGGCTCCGAGCGACGCCTGCCAAGGGAAACCGTTTTCGCTGGTCGCGATCACTTCTTGGGCCGTCGCGCCGACTCCGGAGATGACACCAGCAACCTCGAGCGATCGTTCGTTGATCTTGATGTCGTCGGTGTGGCCGACGATTGATCCGCGGTCGTGGTCTTTCAGAATCGGTCGCGACTTTCGAGTCACACGCAGACCAGCCAAGTCGACGACAACTGGATAAGGCCAACCGCCCAATCGCATCGCGCCGCCGGTGTAAGCCACCATCGAAAACTTCCGCAGCGCCGGCTTGTCGTCACCTTCGATCGGTGGATCAGCCGCTGCTAGCGTGATCGTCGCGGCGTCATCGCAGACGATACGCAGCGAACCGGGGACGGATTCGGCTTCCGCTTCAAGCGGTTTGGGGTTCAGCGTCTTCGGCATGGTCTTCCGTGACTTCGGGTTCGGATGAAGAATCAGTTTCGGACTCGATCGTCAGACCGAGGTCACGCATCAGGGCGATTTCTTTCGCACGTTGTTTAAGTTCCGTCTCCCAGTCACGCCCCTGCCGCGCAAATTCGATAGCCAGAGTTGTCGTATGACTGGCGAGACGGATCTTCTGGGCATTGGCTTCCTTGGCGGGATCGACATGTTCATGTCCGTCCCAGAACCATTGGTGCTCGAACGTGGAGTCGAGCGTGCGAAGCGAATTGGGCAGATAGCCCTCGATGAGAATGGCTTCGCGAAGCCAAGCGTGCAGGATGCGGTCGAGCACCACGCGGGCGAGTTGTGATTGCTCGACGCGAATCGATTTAAAGTAGGTCTGGTGGTCGAGCCGCCCACTGGCGTAGTTGTATCCCGACGAATTCCCAGCGGCGACATTGAACGGCATGTTCAAGCAACGAGCGATCTCGTTGAGGATCTCTTTCTTGAACTCCGCGTACGTGGTCGATGGCTGCTCACTTTTCATTTGAGCCATCTTCCATCCGCCGGGCATCGTCAGCAGCATGCGTTTTTCGAGTTCAATCGGCTCGAATGGTTCCGCCGCATCCGCTTCGCCATTCGCCGGCGCATCGGTGTAGAGAATGCCCGCGAATTCAGCTGCAGTTTCCGCAGCGGCAAGGACCGCAAGCGTGAATCGCCTCAGTTGTGCAAAGAGCGGTAAGGCCGGCGTGATGTCTGGGATGCCGCGAATCTGTCCGGGGCGATCACAGCGAAAGTAGTGGACGACGTCGGCGGCCGGCACCGTGTCGTATTCATCATCAAGGACAAAGAAGCCATTGCCTGGATGGTTCTTCAAGACGTCGTATGCGACCGGATTACCATCAGCATCGAACTGGATCCCATCGAGGTAGCGACGTGTGTCGGGTGCGAGTGTCGGCGAAGCAATCTGATCGGCTTCGATCAGACGTAGATCCAGATTCACCGGAGTCTCTAGGCGCTCGTTGCTAGTGAGTAAGCCAAAAGATTCACCATCCGCGACCCGAGCCAATCGCATCGTTCGCAGCTTTTCCGCTAAACCAACCGCTTCACACCAAGCAATGAACTCCGTTTCAACAAATCGATTTGCCGTATCATCCGCCGTGAGCATCTGCAGCCGCGGTCCGGTCCCGACGACATCGTTGGCAAGCGTCAGCGTGATACCGCGAGCGTAACTGTTATTCGCGACCTCGTACCGCGATCGATTGCGAAGTGTTCGTCGGACATCGGGGCTGTTGGCCGCGGAGGCTGACAGCCCATCGGCTCGCGACCAGTGTTTGATATTGTCGAGTGTTGTGTTCGCCGCGTCGTACTTGGCACGCAGGCGAGAGAAGAAGGGCTGCCGGGGCGAGCGTCCAGAGGCGACGGAGCGATGAAATCTCCCGCCACGCAATTGCTCGATGATCCCTGACAAACGTTTCAGCATCCGTGCTGTTTCCTGTTGCCGTCCCCGGCAGCCCTTGTGGATTGGAGAGCGAAAGAAAGATCAGCCCGCCGCCGGCGGCACGATCTTGTTGAAGCGAAGCCCGCGATGCGGCTTGGCCACTGCATTTTTGCCGGCGAGATGTTTGTCAGCCGCAATCTGATCGGTCAGCTTGTGCTGTTCCACCGACCCAGCATCACCCGACGCCTTCGCCGGCCCTTTGGCGTTCTCGCGGATTTCATCTTCGAGGTGTTCAGCCATCAAACGATCTAGAGGAGGAGTCGATGTTTCCCGTTACCTCTAGACCTTCCAACTTTCGAAGTCAAAAGTCGAAACGGGTGAGTATTTTTTTGAGAAATGCTCGCCGACCATTCCGCTACCACTTGTCGGCGATGCTTTTGGAACGGCCCATTGGTCAGCCCGATTTCTCGCAACGCAGCAGTTCGATGCGTATACACAAGACGGCGTTCGAAGGAATTTTTCCGGGAACACCTGCAGCACCGTAGCAAAGATGCGGACCAGCTTTCAGTTCGCAAAGCCCGCCGACGTGCATTCCTTCCACGGCGTAGTCCACAGCGGCGATGACTTGCCGTTTGCCAACCACAAAAGCATATTCATCAAACGTTGCAACGACGTCTCCACGATTGAGCCGGATCTCCAGTCGGATCACTACTGAATCGCCGCGTGACGCAACAGCCCCAGAGCCGACAACCTCCGTGTCGACCTTCAATCCACCTCTGAGTTTGCTGCGTGGCGTATCGTTTGAGTCCATTGGTCAGAGTTCCGTTCGATCACGGACTTGTATTCGATCGATTAATCAATCCACTTGATCCGGCATTCCGCATTCTCGACGAGTGCGAGCTTTGCATGCAGATCTTCGGCAAGTGCCTCGACGACTGTTGGGTCTACATTCCCTTCAATCGTCACCGTGACGTGATCCATATCGTCGACGTAGCGCACTTGCACGCCCTCCACATCGATTCTCTTCGTCCGCCAATCTTCGTCGCATTCGTCTTTGGGATCCAACGACGTGTGCGCCATTTGCGGTCGGTAAAGGGATTCGTAAGCGTCCATGTTTGGCTCTGCACCGATCTCATCCGCCAAGTCATCCTCTCGGTCGAAACCTGTACCTGGATGATCAAGTGCAAACTTCCGCATTTCATAGCTCCACAGATGCAGGCTCGCTTGATCGCAACGAGCAACTTGAAACCGAGTCCATTTTCGGATCGTCAATCGAGTCCAAGAGAAATCAGCCAACGACAATGACCAGTCATCGATATTCTCTAGGAAGCCATCTTCGGTCAACAAGTCTCCGCCAGACACCACGATTGCTGACGCATCTTCGTTCAATTGTGCATTGTGTTTGCTGATCCATCCTGGAGGGTTGCCCGTGGTGGATATCTCCTCAATCGCAAGCGTGTCGGTATTGAGGGAGTAGACCTGGGTTCGTCCCACCTCGCGATCGTCTGGATAGCCGATACTTCCGATGAGCAAAATCTCTTTTCCACCGTTGATAGCGGTCGCCGTGTGAAAGTCAGTCGGGCGGAAAGCTTCTTCAGGATAGCCGAGGATCTGTACGGCACCGTCCCCGTGCTCGATGATGACATCGTTGTAGATGAAGAAATCTGGATCGTAGTAGTCCTCGTGCTCTCCGGCGATCCAAAACACTCGACCGTCGGCGAGTTCGGTCCGCGATTGCCCCATTCGACATCCAGCCCAGCGAGGTTCATCCGGAAAATCGACGCTGCCGAGTATTTTTCCCAACCGTGATTTGAAACGTTCGCTTGCGTGGTACGGATCGACACGACCTCGAAACAACCAACTCCAGACGGGATTGGTCATATTCTCGGCTACAATGGAACCCCGTCGAGCTTTTTGCCACTTGCGAAACAGCTTGGGCGTCACTTCGGGGCCGGGTTCCCGGTCATCTTCTTTGATCTCTTCGTCGTCTGACGTCATCGCAACTCCTCCATCAATTGGTCAAACCGTCACGACACGAAATTGAAAGGCAAAGTTCGCGACCGTTTCGGACGACCGGTCGCCGCCGAAGTCAGGAGTAGTTTAGCGGAGCAACATCGCATCATCCAAACCAACATCGGGTCAGCAAGAATGAAAGTCATTGTCGATTTATGCGTTGTTCCCATGGGAGTTGGCGTTTCCGTGAGCAAGTACGTCGCTGAATGCCAAAAGGTGCTTCAGGAAGCAGAACTGGAACACCAACTTCATGCCTACGGAACCAACATCGAAGGCGATTGGGATGATGTATTCGCCGCGATCAAGAGTTGCCACGAACGCGTTCACGCGATGGGCGCCCCGCGAATCACGACCAGCATCAAAGTCGGCACACGCACGGATCGCGAGCAATCGATGCAGGAAAAGGTCCAAAGTGTCGCGGCAGTAAGCAAATAGTCCCTTCTTTGACTAGCTCCTTTTCTTTCGTTGCATTTCTCGAAAGCTAATGCGTTCCCGTTTGGGCTGGACAGCTAGGTCTGTACCAAACAATAACGCACCCTGCATCGAAGCACCGACAGCACATCCCACCAAACAGTCGAGCCAGTGGTTGTCGGGCTGCTCGGGGCGGGCTTTCCATTCGTCGACGGTTCGGCCGCGGCCCTCGGTGCGGACGTAGTACTCGGCGGTGACCTGCTCGGCGAACATGCGGTGTTGGTCGGGACGATCGCCGAAGATGGACAGGCAGCCTCGGTCGCCCATTGCGACGGCAAGCCTCGCATGGGTGAAAGATTTCCACCAATTCGTGTCGTAGATCACGTGGCGGATCGCCCGTTTGCCATGAATGGTTGGCACTCGCCAGTTGAGTCCGACGCGATCGCCTGGTCGGCGTTTGTATTCGCTGAAGGGGTTGGACGAGGCGCCGACGAATCGACCGTGCGACGGTAGCAGGTTCGAGGCGTGGTGGCTTTGCCGGCAGAACTGGTAGACGACGTTGGTCGAGTGGCCCCAGTTGGCGTCGATCAGACATCGGCCGATCTTCATTGCAGCGCCATCGTCGCGTTGCCACTCGCGACCAAGTAACTCGTTCGTCAATGATTCAAGGCCAGCGTAGATGCTACCTTCGAGTCCGGTGCCCTCCGCCGCCGTAGCCAATGTGTACCGCGCGTCGCGTAGCGTGAAGTAGGTTCGCTGCTGATCGGGGTAGGTTCCATAGTCCACAACGTAGCCAGTGAAATCGTCTTCCCAGGCGGCGACTACGTAGAAGAGCAACTTGCCTTGGACGTCGATGAATGCTGTGAGATGGTTTCCGGATATCGGGATCCGGCGTTGAGGCAGGTTGTTGATTTTCGCAGCGACTTGATCGGCGGTCAGTTGATCGGCACCGACCGTTTCTTCCGGCAGTGGTTCGTTTTGGTACTCGGCGAAGAATGCTGCTTCGTCTTGAAGCTTTAGGTTCATCGCGTGTTGGATCGCGGATAGTTCGTCGTGATTAAAGCGTTCTTTCCACGATACATCAGCGCCGGCATCCATCTCCTGACGGTTTTGGCGATAGAACTCGGTGCCGGCCGCTCCACCATCACCGGCCCGTAAGCCTTCAGCGCGAATCTCGGCGTAGCGTTGCCAGAGCGTTTCGTTGGCCGGAAACGCGTTCACCATACGAGTCCGCTCGCCGTTCCATTCCGGGTGCAGGTCGCGGTTGAGAATGTTGTCGGCCATGTCGCCAGGACGAATGACTGTGCATGGCATGATGCCTGAGATCTTCTTGCCGGGGCCGGCGAGCCCGAGGACCGCACCGGCGAGGATCGCTTCGCGGTTGGCGCACTGCGATAGCGAACGAGCGGACTCGTCGGTCTGCGGATCATCAAGGACGACTAACGACGGTCGGACCGTTTTGCCATCGGGGCGTTTGAACTTCATACCGCGAATGCGACCGGTGAGACCGGCAACCTTGATAATTGCGCCACTGGCTTTGCTGCCGGCGATGGTTGGCAGGACGATTTCTTTGGCAGTCCACCCGATCTGTGTTCGCTTGCCTTCGAACAGCTGCCCGTTCGCTCGGTTGGCAATTCCGTCGAGGGCTTGGATCGGAAAGCAAACTTCCGGGTAGTCGGCGGCAAGCAGATCGTTGCTATCAAGTTCGGTCTTGATCGAGTCGAGCATGTCGCAGGCGTGGCCTTCGTCGCTGCCGATCAAACAAACGAAGTCCCGATACCCGTTCAGCACCGCCCAGATGCAAGCGACTTCGGCGAGCGAACTTTTACCGGAGCCACGAGCCATGGCGAGCGAGAAGAGGCCGCCACGGATAACGGCTTCTTCGATCTTGTTGATTACCTTCAAGTGGTCCGGCGACCATTCGAGATGAAACGTCAACCGGAAGTACGCTTCACAGAACGCTCGGAATGAACCGGCAGCGGCAGCTTTGCGTTCAGCATCCTCGACCGCCGGCAATTCTCCGATATCGCGACCGGCCAGTGCGATGGCGGCATTTCGTGCGCGGGCACTCTCTTTGAGCTTGGCGTACGGATCTACATCGGAAACCGGTTTTGGTGCATGCCGTTTCTCATTGAGCCAATCGGCGTACGCCAAGAGATCAACGTGCCGACCGTCTCCGATGCGGTTACCCGCTTCGACTCGGTGCCGATGCAATTGCCGTTCATTGATGACGGTACCGAGCGGCGTTGAGTTGAGTAGCCGGCAACACTCGCTCGGTTTCAGTTTGCGTGGGTCATTCACCACGACCGGCCTCCTTCAACATCCATGCGGTGTAAGTCAACAGGTTCAAGCGGCCGGCACCGCTGGTCGGCACGCCGTCCTCGATGTCCGCTTCAATTTCGGCAACGGGAACCTTTCGCCGACGCAACTTGGAGAACAACGCGGCCGTTTGTTCGGCGGTCATCGCATTCGGGTTCAGCTCTTTGTTACTGCCTTCCATGGCGGGCTCCGTGGATGAGGTTGCGACTGCGCCAACACGTCGGCGACTGTCGCGAGCATGTGCATGTTTGCGGTCCGCGGCCGCATGTTTTTGGCGGCGATGTGGGGCCAAAACCGGCCGCCTGTGGGCGTGAAAAGAAAGCTGCAGATTACTGGAACATTACTTTCGAACTTCGCTTGAGGTGTCTCAAAACGCATGGCTCATGTGTGTCAACGCAAAACGAATTCCACGCTTTTCGGAGACACAAACATGCACGCCAACGACATCGCCTTCGGTATCGAAATCGAAACCCACATGCCCGGACACGACCACACGCCGATTGGCGGCTACCACAACGGCCTTCCGGTTTCCTGGCTACCCGCGGGTTGGAAGGCGGAACGCGACGGCAGCATCCGCACGCCGGCCGGCCGCAAACCTTGCGAGTTTGTTTCACCGGTCCTTCACGGACGCGAGGGTCTGCAAAACGTCGAGACCGCGGTCGACGCGATCAAAGAACGCGGCGCCCGGGTCAACGAATCTTGCGGGCTGCACATCACCATTTCTTGGAACGGCGACGCGGCGGCCTTGGCCCGACTGATTTCCTTGATCGCCAACCACGAAAAGGCCATCTACGCATCGACCGGAACGCGACGCCGGGAACGAAACCGATGGGCGAAGCAAATCAAAACCTACGGCAACAAGGACGCGGCGAAGACACGCTGCGAACGAGACCGCTACCATCTCTTGAACCTGACGCACCTGGCTCGCGGGCGACAACGGATTGAGATCCGGGCCTTCGCCGGAACGCTTAACAAAACCAAATTGATCGGCTACATCCAAATGATCCTGGGCTTGGCCGAACTCGCGATGAACCAAAAACGATGTGCGGGCTGGGACTACGCGAAGAAGCCGGGAACGAAATCTTGCTGGGACCGACCGGACGCCGGCCACGGGGAAACGGAACTGAACCGGCTCTTCTACCGGCTGGGTTGGACAAAGGGTTGGTACAAGGGCGAGCTTCGCAACAAACGATTCGGCGAACTGACCACCGGCGAAAACGGATGCGACTTTCGCCCGGTCAAAAAGAAGCTTCTCCAGCTGGCCCGCAAATACGACCAGGCAATTTGATCACCTCCGCTTTGAATCTTTAAACGCCTCGCTACAGAGCGTGGCGTTTCGCCGTTTTGTGGCGCACACGTTGGCCTCGGTGGCCATGTTTTGGAAGGTCCAAAGGTAGACGCGGCTTTTGCCATGCTGCGACACGCGGCGAATGTGGGCGACACGGGCGGCATCAATAAACCTGCGAAAACCCTGCGAATTACTGCCTGGATTCGCTTGCTGCGTTTGGAAACGCATGGCTCATGTGTGTCATCGGAAGACGGTTTTTCATTCACCCAAACGGAGAAACAAACATGACCCTTGGCGAACTGATCGGCTTGCTTGAGGAGTACCGCGACGAGCACGGCGAAGATTGCGAAGTGCGGTTGATGACGCAACAGAACTGGCCCTTTGAAAACCGCATCGCGGGAATCACCAGCGGCGCGGAAATGAACGAAGCGGAACATGAGGACCCGCACGAATTCGCGGACGACCAAGACGTCGCAGAAGACGCGATGGTTTACATCGTCGAAGGCGGACAGATCTGCTACGGCAGCAAGCGGGCATGGGAAACCTGCCGCGATTGCTAAACGCGAACCAGCATGCCGGCGGCGAAAAAGATCGCCGCCGGCCTTTCTATTCAACAACACAGGAATAAACCAATGACGAACCGAGACAAAATGGAAGACGCCTATGCGGCCGCGCACATTCGAGTTTTGACCTTGCTTGAGGATCTGCACGAAACCGTCGAGGACATGCCCGCACCGGGCAACGACCAGTTCCCGATCGATTGGGGGCATGTCGGATCCTTAAACCATCTTTGTGAACAATTGGCGGAGTTGAAAAAGCACTTCGCCACGGGCGAGAACTGATCGCCCAACGGTTACTTGCCCACACGCCGCGACGTTCGCAACCTGTCGCGGCGTTTTCTTGTTTGCGGGTGCTTTGCCGCATGCCCATGGAACGGCGTCTCGGCCGAACGTCGCCGGCCAACCCAAAACTGCAAAAAGAGTGCAGATTCCTCCATGACTTCGCTTGCTGTGTTGGAAAACGCATGGCTCATGTGTGTCACCGAAACGGTTTTCACGCTTCCCGCCTACGGAGACAGACACATGGCCAACGCAACTGCCCGCCCAACTTCCGCAGACCTTCTTTACCTGCACACGCAAACGCTCGAGTTGATTGAAGAGTTGCACGCAGCAGTGAAAGACTTGCCGCTTGCCGCGGCGGTCGACAGCGCCAACTTCGAGCGAGTCTTTTGCGAACTCGATGACCTGCACGACACCATCGACGGGCTGGCCGCCAAACTTCGCCGCAACACGGCAGGCTGAAATCGCCTGAGTAGCGGCATTGTTCGCAGTCTTTGAGGAACATTGCGAAAGACTGCGAATTGTTGCCGGACTTCGCTTGCTGTGCTGCGAAACACATGGCTCATGTGTGTTAACGCCGACGGGGAGAACCAAGAACCACGACCTTCTACCGGACACAAAACCATGGCCAAAGAAAACAAGACCGCCGACCTTCGCACCGCAATGCAACAACTCGACCCGGCGACCTACCAAGAGATTCGGGAAAGCTACTACCGCATTGCCGTCAACCTCAAACCGCTGGCCGACGCTTTGGAGAAGGCCGACGCCGACCAAGGCGGCCACGCCGGACCGCTGCTCGACGAGCATTTTCTTTTCCTGCAAATGTACGACCTGCTTCGCAAGAGCAACCTTGGCGGGGTCGTGTGAACCGAAAGCCGAAACGCCGGCCCCTTTCCTCGAACGAATCGGGCCGGCGTCGTCGCGGGCGGTTCCCGCGGCCTGACGATGGCAGCCAACCATACGAACTCAAGCATTGGAGACAGATGAATGAAGAAGGCAGACGTAAAAATCGGTGGTGAGTACTACGCGACGGTCACAAACAAGAAGGTCGTTGTCCGTATCGACGCGGAAAACACCTCGGGCGGTTGGGACGCAACCAACCTTTCGACAAACAAGAAGGTCCGCATCAAAACGGCCGGTCGGTTGCAAGGACCGGCACGGACGGCGGAGTCGACTGCG
Organism: Roseiconus lacunae; assembly: GCF_008312935.1. Lineage (NCBI taxonomy): Bacteria > Pseudomonadati > Planctomycetota > Planctomycetia > Pirellulales > Pirellulaceae > Roseiconus > Roseiconus lacunae. Next base: position 1,060,320 of record NZ_VSZO01000001.1, read on the forward strand.
AAGCCCGCCACGCGAGTAAAGAAGCGAGTCGCCAAGAAGAAGTCCGACACCAGCACCGGCGACGAGAAAAAGCTTTCCTGCGCGAAAGCCGCCTTGCAGGTTTTGGAATCCGCCGGCGAACCCATGAACACGCAGGAAATGATCGCCGCGATGGTTGACCAGAACCTTTGGGAAAGCCCCGGCGGAAAGACTCCGCACGCGACGTTGTACTCGGCAATCCTTCGCGACTTGGCCAAGGGCGACGAAAGCCGGTTCGTGAAGACGGAACGCGGCCGGTTCACGGTTCGCACATAGGAGGCCGGCGAAATGTTTATCGGAGACGTTCGACAAATCGAGGACCTTGCGGAAGGGGAAACGGCAACGCCGGAACCCGACATGGGATACGAACTGCGGACCGCCATTGGCGACCGCTTTGAACACGGTACAGTGGAACACCTGGTTCGACGCGGCGACATGATCATCGCGAGAACAACCGCCGGCGAAGAGTTCTCGGTTGTGGGCCGAAACGCGCACGTCTTGGTTCCCCTCTCTTTGTAGCTTCGACACTTTCTTCCCCCGGCGAACGCTTCGCCACACACGCCCGACGTTGGCCACGGTCGGGCGTTTTGCCGTGCGTCGGCTACTTGGCCGCATCACTCCACAAGGCCACACGCGGCAACGACGGCCGCGCTTTGTCGAAGCCGAAAAACAAAGCGAATCTTTCAGCATGCTTTGCAAAGTTCGCTTGCTGTGTTGGCGAACGCATGGCTCATGTGTGTTAACGCGAACGCCGCTTCTTTCCACGAACACGGAGAACCCGAATGAGCAAAGTTCAAACCCTAAATCCTCGGCCGATCGAGCCGGCCCCGGCCTATGAGAACGGACACCAAATCGCTCGCGACTTGTTACAGCACATCGAGCTGCAACTGGACCGCATGATGCGGCCGGATAGCAAAGACCTACGGTGGCAACACGTACGCGCGGTCAACCTCATCAACGCTCAGCTATCGGAGGTCGCAACGCTACTCGACGAAACGAACGGAGTCAGAAACTGATGAAAACCAAATGTGACTTCAAGGCGGGCGACCGAATCCGTTTGCTTTCGATGGACGACCCCGACCCGATCCCCGCCGGCACCATCGGAACGGTTGTCGCCGTGTATCCGCAAAGCGATTGGACGCAAGTCGACGTGAATTGGGAGGGCGACCGTTCACTGATGCTCTCCATTCCGCCAGACCAAGTTCAACGCATCGATGCCTCACCCCAAAACCAATCAGGAGAATAAACCATGTCCACTCGCGCTGTGATCGCCCTAAAACTGCCCGACGAATCTGTCGTCGCAACGTACTTGCACTTCGACGGCTATCCCGGTCACGTGATGCCGATCCTTGAAGGAGGCTACCTCGATCCGGACGAAGCATTGGAGTTGATAGAAGGCGGCGAGTTGCGATCACTATCGCCGCGGCCAGCCCAGCCCGAGTACTTTGCAACCAGCCGGCCAACTGAAGTGCTACGTTCTGCCGACGAGTTGCTGCGTCTGGCTCGGTATCTGAACGCCGAGCACATTTACTTCTATGGTGATGAACGTTGGACCCATCAAAAACTCTGATGCCGCCGCTCATCGCATATTCTCCTCGCGAGCGCCGACGGGAATCGGTGCCTCGCCGGTCCGCTCAAGCACCGCGGCTTTGCCGGTAAACCGCTGGTAGCGATCCACGATCACGTCGCAGTACGGCGGATCGAGTTCCATCAAGAAAGCTTTGCGGCCGGTCTGCTCGGCACCGATTAACGTCGAACCGCTGCCGCCAAAGAGATCGAGGACGTTGTCGCCGCGCCGCGATGAATACTGCATCGCCATCACCGCGAGCTCGGCCGGTTTGCCGGTGAGGTGTTCCAACTGCTGCGGCGGAATCTTCTTGACGTGCCACAGATCTGTCGCGTTGTTCGGTCCGAAGAATTTGTGACCGGCACCCTCCTTCCAGCCGTAGAACGCCCATTCGTGCGCGCCCATGAAGTCTTTGCGCGTCATCACTGGGTGCATCTTGTCCCAGATGATGGCCTGCGAGAAATACAAGCCGGCCTTGGCCAACACGGGCGGATAATTCGCGATGTTCGAAAAGCCTCCCCAGATGTAGAAGCTTCGGCCGGGTTCGAGAACGCGAGCGATGTTGCCGAACCAGGCTTCGAGCAAGCGATTGAATTCCTCGTCCGAAACAAAATCGTTTGCAAGTGGCCGATCCTTGGCTCGCATCTTCTTCGGACCGTCTTTCGATTTCCCTTTGCCGGCCTCAAAAGAACTGTTGCCTGCGGCGATCGCGTTCTTGCTACGTGGTTCAACCTTCACGTTGTACGGGGGATCCGTATTGCACAATTGGATCTTCGCACCGTTCAATAGCCGATCGAGGTCTTCCACGCTGGTCGAGTCGCCGCACAGTAGTCGGTGGTCTCCGAGGATCCAGAGGTCGCCGGGTTGCGTAACTGGGGCGTCGGGAGGTTCTGGGATGTCGTTGGGATCGGTGAGCCCCGGTTCAACGCCTGGATCGAGCAGCTTGGCCAGTTCGTCGCTGTTGAAACCGAGCAGTTCACAATCGAATCCAACATGCTGAAGCTCGCCGATTTCGAGCGGCAGCAGATCGTAGTCCCACTCGGCGTTCTCGCCGGTGCGGTTGTCGGCGATGCGGTAGGCCTTCACCGCCTCAGGCTCAAGGTCCGTTGCGACGTGAACCGGCACCTCGGCAAGGTTCAACTGCTTGGCGGCTTTCCAGCGTGTATGGCCGACGATGATGACACCGTCGGGATCGACGACGATCGGCTGCCGGAAGCCGAACTCGTTGATGGATTGGACGACGGGGGCAACCGCGTCATCATTGATTCGAGGATTCTTCTCGTAAGGCTTGATCCGATCAAGCGACCACATTTCGACCTGCATGTGCAAAAGCCCTTCCAAGGCGAGGAGAGAAACGGAAGGGTTTGGTCGGTGGGTGGTTGTTTAGATGGCTGGTTGGTTTGGAGCCTTGGATTCTCTATCGCTTGCTCCTACTCTTTGCCAAAGAAACGCTTCAATCGTTTCCCGATGCTAGGACGCTCGGGCTGTTCTGGCAAAACGCATCCTTTTGCACGTAGATAGGCTTCGACGTCTGAATGTCCGAACAATTCAGCCATCATCAAAGCATTGATGTTATCCCCATTATGCTCGTTGAAGAAAACTTCATGGAGGTCGGCGCCGTGGTGCTCAAGCAGCTTAACCATCTCAAGTGAGTGGTTCATACGGCTCGTTACACACGTAAGCACATGTCGCTCGTCGGAGCTAATCTTCGCACCATGCTCGAGCAGTAATTGAACCATGTCAGGACGGTCAGACGAAATGGCCGTGCCGAGCGGAGTGCCGAGGTCGCATTTCTCATTTACGTCGCACCCCATCTCGATCAACATGATCGTCATTTCCCGATGACCACTGTCGACGGCGGCGTCCAACCACCCGCCGACGCCCTCGTTGTAGTGAATGAGGTCTCGATCAGATTCAAGCTGCTGCCGTACGAACGAAATGTTGTTGCTCTCAACGGCCTCTGTCATCTTGGTCAAGAATTCTTCGTCGTACTTCGTCATAAACTCGGAGGTGCTCACTCATGATGAATTCGGGCGATTGGATCCGATAAGCTTACCAAAAATCTATTCGGACAAACAAAACAAACTGTGCCCAATAGCGCGGCTGTTCCCGCGGCCCTTGTGAGAAAACGATTCGGCCGGAAGTACCTAAACGACTTCGCCGGCGTCGATTGAGAACTTCTTTCCCTCTTTCATCCCCTGTCGCATAGACACACACATACGCGGGCATATCGCGTGCGCGGGTGGGTGCGGGTGAATATGTGAAAGAAGAGATTTTTTTCTTATATTTACGTGTTTTACGACCAAACTTCCTTCACCCTTCTTTCTCGTTCGTTCACTCTCTTTCACCCCGCGACGACCGACATCATTCACTTTCACCCCGTTCCTTCACCATCCTCTTTGGCCATCGCCTGCTCGGTCATTCGGTAACCGCGCTGTGGACGTCCTGCGGTCTCCGCAGAGATGATATTGAGGTCGCCTTGCTGAACCAACGTGTCAATCAATTGATGAAACACCTTCGCTTCCATCTTCATCCGCTTGAGCAACACACTATGCGGTAGCGTCCGCTCGGGTGCCTTGCGTAGCTTTTCAAGAAGTCGCAGGCATTCACCATGAAACGGATTCTCGGCCACGTGAGACGCCGCCATGAACAACATGCGACGCGTTTGATGCTCAACGACCTCGATGGCCCAACGGGCTGATTCGGCATCGATGATCGGATCACGGCAGTTGCGACTGATGGCATGGATCAACGCGAGTTTGCGAGTCTGTTCGCTCACTCGCCCCCAAACCGTCGTTCCGACCGAATCATTGTCCTCCTCCGCGGCATCGTACATCTCCTCCGCGTTGACTCGGGCGTCGCTCAGGAGTTGCCTAGCGCTATCGTCATGGGGAACGATCGCCGGCGTTGGGTTCCAATCGACAAGATTGCCGGCGCCAGGACGAAAGTTCTCCCACCATGCCGCAGTGTCGCGAATCGAGTCTGGAATGTCTCGGATCTTGGGCTCCTGACCTTTGCCGCGCCGGCCGCATTCGAAGATCAGCATGCGAGCGAAAAGACCATTGGTTAGCATTCGCTCCGAGAGAGCGGCGTAGTAGTGGTTCGGGATCGCAGTGCCGAAGACAACCAAGTGGGGTTGGTTGATAACGCCGGCCGCTTCTTTCCCCGCCTTGCGTCGCATCGGGTACACGCTGTTCGCCGACGAGTACATGGTCAGCAGCGTTGACATGATCTGCTCGTGCCGGGCGTCGCGGGATTTGTTGATCGATTGCAGGAGTCCGTCGATCTCGTCGGTTTGAAACAGCGTCGACTCGGTCAGAAACAACGAGTCCTGGATACCTTCGCCAGATGCAAAGCGTTCCCCGACGCAGTCGGCCATTCCGACTTGTTGCAGGATTTGCATGTTCAGCTTGCGCGGCCAGTCCTTGCCCGCGGCGGAATGAGCCAGTCCGAGCAGATATAGATTCGTCCGGTTATCGCCGGGATCACGAACGCGTCGGCCCGCAAGAACGGCTTGCAACGATACCGCTCCGCAAAACGCCATCACTGTGTTTGGATAGGGCGCACATTCGAGGCAGTGGTCCATGACCTCGGCGATGAATCCAGGGCAACGCAAAAGCGATTCGGGCAACACACCGGGATCTTCCGGCATCGGCTTTGGAAGATCAGGGTCGACTTGGACGACTTTGGTTACCGGCTCGGTATTGAAACCGCTGAGGTCCACAGCGATCCCAGCAGGTTCCATCGGACTATCGTCGCGAAGCCATCCGAACGGTCGATCATGTGGTTTGATAACCGCCTGATTGATTTTGTGTTGCAACTCGCGATCAGACCACGGCGGTTGGCATCGCGGGTTGTACTCGGATTGAAGGATCGCGAGGGCGCGTTCGGGTTCGATTCCGAAGCCATGCACCAGTGCGGTGGCGGCAGCAAAGGTTTGCGAGTGACCGTTCGAACCGGCGATCGCTGGCGGCATCGCGGCGAGGTAGGCGATGGCCCGCTGTTCCAGGTTGTAGTCGATTGATCGACTAGCAGCTCGCGAATCCGGTTCTTGAGCGAGTGAAGCAACAAACTGGCCACGTTTGACGATAACGGCATCGGCGAGGGCCTTCACGCAAACCGCCAACATGGGAGCAGGTACGATCGCGGGTTCGGAGTCGAGAAAGTCATAGGGTTCACCATCCGGGTGGATGCTCGGGCCAACGACGGTTTGAGCACCGGTGGACCGGATCTCGACGATCATCGAGCCGTTTCGATCGGTATGTTTCGCGGTGGTCGCGCCGACGGCGATGTACCAGCGATGGGACTTGGGCGAAGACGGCCGGCCGGTGATAGCCGGCGTCGGCGGCAGGTACTGATCGGCCAATTCGATCGCCTCTGGGCAATCGAGATCAACATCAACGAGCCAGCCCGAGGGCTCACCCAAGATCAATCCGATGTTGCAGCCTTCGGGGAAAACTTCAGGCGTCAGACGGAGTCTTGTCCAGTCGCGTCGAGCCGGCGACTTGGAGCGTGGGCGCAGCGGAACAGCGAACCATCCACGCTCGCGGTAGTTCGCTACCCACGAGCGCGCGTCCATCGGTTCGGGTTCCACCATCGACATTTACTCCCCCTGCAATTCCCTGAATGACTTCGGCCAACGACTCAGCGGTCGACCGGATCCATGTTTGGAATCTGCAGAACCAGGGTTTCGAACTCGTCGATGGTTTCATTGAGTTCGTTGTCACCGAATTGTTTGGCGACATCGCGACAGGTTTCAGCAGCTGCGAAGATTTCGTATCGCCACGTGTTCCAGCGATGGCGATCACCGGTCGTCATCGACCAGGCACACTTGGACCAGAGATCCGTCGAAACGGGGCATTTGACGGGCAGCGTCATGTTGTGATGCAGCCGATGCACGATCGGATCACTCGACTCGTCGGTATCCGTCAAGTCGTACTTTGCAGACTTCGTTTGCATGGGGGCGTTTTGATAACAATCCTCATCGTCTTCGTCGTAAAACTCGATGGCAAGACTGCGAAGCTGCTTGCTCGGTGGTAGATCGCTGACGATGTGAAGTCCGTCGAAGGGTCCGTCAAATAGCTCGAAGCGTTGTTGCACAAACAATCCTTTTATTAGCGGGGCGAGAGACGATGGGGAATTGATTTAGAACGGCGCTTCTTCGAGAGCCGTATTCGGAATCGCGGAAAGCTGATGGTGGACGATGCGGTCGTACCGTTGGCCGGAGATCGACCGGACGGTAATGGACTCGGGTGCCGCCAGTAGTCCGGCATCGGCCAGTGCCAGTGCTTCGTCCGCATCGTCAGGACACGGATCGAGGCAGCGTTCTCTCCACCAAGTCTCCGCTTTGCGTTTGGCGAAGCCGGAATGCTCAATGCAGATGAATTCGCTTTGCCAGTGATCGAGGCCGATCATGTAGTCGACGCGTAAGCATCGAGGCGCCTCGTCTCCGGCGTCGCGTTTTCGGTGAACGCGATAAACCACATCGTGGACGTCATATTCCGTGTCGGTGACTTCGCCTGATAGCACGCCAGCTTCACTCGCCTGTGCCTCGTGCGATTCGCGTTCAGGCGGGGGAAAAGGCTGCCCGCATTCCGGACAGTTCGCATAGCCACACGCGACCAACGCGTGGCAATTCTCGCATTCTTTGCCCGGTGGCAGTTGTCCGGATCGTGATTGCTTTTCCTTGGGTTTGATCTGATCGATCGGCCCGTGGCGTTCGATGTTGCCTCCGAAGTCGAGGACCAGGCAGTTCTGTTTGGCAGGATGCAATCGAAAGCCGCGGCCGACGCACTGGTAAAGCAGCCCGGGTGACATGGTGGGGCGCAGCATCACCACGCAGTCGACGCGAGGAGCGTCAAAACCGGTTGTCAGCACATTGACATTGCATAGATAGCGCAGCGGTTCTTGGCCGAACAGCTCGTTGCTGGCATCGCCACGAAAGCGGCCAAGGATCTCGTCACGCTCCGCCGCAGGCGTCTGCCCGGTGACGAATCCACACTCGATGGCGTGGTTGTCACGTAACGTTTCGATGACCTGCCGACCGTGTGCCACGGACGTCGCGAAGATCAATACGGCTCTGCGATCGGCCGTCAGTTCAACGATCTCCGCACACGCGGCCGACACGAGCTCGTTGTCGCCAGCCAGTTGTTCGACCTCTTCGCTAACGAACTCGCCAGCCCGCATGTGGACACCGGAGAAGTCCGCGCGATTGACGCCGGCCTTGGAGATCAGCGGGCAGAGGTAGCCATCGCGAATCAGTTCTTTGATTCCGATCTCGTAGCAGATGTGATTCAAAAAGTGATCCGGCGAACAGATCATGCCCGAGTCGAGGCGGAACGGTGTGGCAGTCAGGCCAATGACGCGAACATTCGGGTTGACGACTTTGCAGTCGGCTAGGAACTGCCGATACATACCGTCACCCTTCTTGGAGATCAGATGGGCTTCATCGACGATAATGAGGTCGAACGGATCGAGATCGCAAGCTCGTTTGTAGATGCTTTGGATGCCAGCGACCAACACTGGCGTATTGATGTCGCGCTTCTTGAGACCAGCCGAATGGAGGCCGACGTTGATATCGGGACACAGCCGGCGAACCTTGTCGGCATTCTGCTCCAGCAGTTCTTTGACGTGGGCCAAGATCAATACGCGACCATCCCATAAGCCAACGGCGTCGCTCGCGATCTTCGCTAAGACCAGGGACTTGCCAGCGCCAGTCGGCAACACCGCAACTGGATTGTCATCCCGACTTCGAAGGTGGTCGTAGACCGCGTCGACCGCAGCTTGTTGGTAGGCACGCAGCTTCATCAGAGTGCCTTTCCGTTGTGACGTTTACCAAGCCATCTCGGGACGGCGTTCGGCGACATCTCTGACTGGCCCCGCTTGCAATCACCACAAATTCGGTTGGCCGGTCCGCTGGACGAGAACGGCCGGTTGCACTGCAGGCAGATTCGTTCGAGGTTTGGCTTGGCCTCTTCGATAAGCGGAATTACCCAGATTAGAGCCTCGCCTTCGAATTGCTTGGGAAGTTCCACGCCCGCCTCAATCTCTTCGCGTGTTCGACGTTTCAGCTTTCCCTTCGGTTTGACTTCCGGAAGGATCTTTTCAATCGCTAAACGAAAGATCTGAGTATCGTCTTCATACACGCCGCCCCACTGAAGCGAGTCCAAGATCGCTTTGAGGACGTTGTCGACGTCGCGTCGTCGTCGATCGGGTGTGTAGAGCTCGATGTTGACCGACAGCGGGCCGGTGAGTGTTTCGATGTCGCGTGTCCGCAAATACTCCATGACTTGCTTGCGATAGTTACGTCCGCGACGACTAATCAGCACCCGCTGGCCTACGTGTCGCCAGTAGGTGTTAACCGTTGGTGGGAAAGGCAACTTGAGTTTGAACATGGTGCGACGCCTTGAGCATGGAAACGAAAACAGCCGACCGGCATTCCGTGCCGGCCGGCTGTTGAACTTGGAAGCGATCAGAGAGAGGCCGCGGCTATCGCTTCCAAGGCGCCTCGGTCGAGGCGGCGGACTGAGGACCAACGCCTACCGGGCTGGCGGTTTCCAGAGTTCCGCTACCCGGATCCCGCTTGCTGTAGCCCTTCACCTCGTTTTGCAACTCACCTGTGTCGCTACGACGCTTGACGCGAACGTGGATGATGCACGGTAAGTTGTGCAGGTCGGTGGAATCCGTCGGGGCGAGCACACCGACCGCGCGGCAGATCGATGAGAGTTCCCGGCGTGCAATTTCGACAGCCGTACCGTTGGGATTGTCGAGATTCAGTCGCACCCACAACAAACGTCCGGAATGATCACCTTCGATGATCTGGAACGTGAGCTGAAGATACGAGCCGGCCCCGGATTTGGTGGGTTTCATTTCGCTGTCGGTGATGACGGCGACATACTTGCCCACGGGAATCGGTTCGAGATCGTTGGCTGGTTCGACTTCGTTGGCGTCAAAGCCTTGTAGGTTGGCCATGGATGGTTCCTTGGTTGAGTGGAGTGATAAAGGTCAGTGAAGCGACGGACGGTTAATTTGCTGACAACGCCGTCACGAAGGCGGGCCAGGAAAGCGGCAGTTCCTCGGCGATGCCGTAGCGGTTCTTGGCAACGCAGCTCGGTGAGCCGTACGCACGGATGACGCGTTCCCCGCCGTCCTTGCCCACGGCGTGGGCGATGGTGCGTTTGCGATTGAAGCCACCATCCTCGGTTTGCGTTCGCATCTTGCGAGTTGCAAACAACACGGCGTCGCACCACTCTTTCACCAACGCCGCGGCGTGTTTGTGGAGGCGAGGTGAATAGCGGTCGTAGGGCGATGATTCGGGATCTTCGAATCGCTCAACCTTGGAGTGAGCGATCAACACGACGACCATTCCGCGAGAACGGAGGACGCCAAGCAAATCGAGCACTTCACGCCACAGAGAGAGGGCGTGCATGTAACCGCGAGCATAGCCGCCATCGACCTTTTCGATCGATTCGACGCCATACTGCTGACAGAGTTTGTCCCAGACGAGACGCTCCAGCCAATCGAGCGAGTCGATTACGACGGTTTCGTAATCGTGCCTTTGATTGACGAGCGTTTTGAGAGCGGCGATGACATCGTCGAAATTCACAGCCAATGGGAATCGATCGCATTCGATCTCATCCAGCCCGTCTTCGGTTTGAATGAAGATGGGTTTGGGAGCCTGGCTGCCAAAAGTTGATTTGCCGATGCCTTCGACACCGTAAAGCAAGACCCGCGGCGGCTTGGATTGCCGGCCGGACTGGATGGTTTCAAGTAGGTTGGTCACTGTTTGGTTGACTCCTTGGTTGTTGTTTGATTGGATGGTTAGAGCGACTGGATATGCTCGACGTCGAAGTTGCCGTCGCGATCGCTGGTCACGAGGTAGTGCTTGAAGTCGACTTGCACCACGAACCGCTGACCGGTTCCGAGTTGCTTCCGAAGTGACTTACACGCTCCGGTGAATTCGCGTGATGCTTCGTTGAAACGGTCGGCCGATCGCAGGTAACGACCAACCGCGAGAGAAATGGCGACGCGACGTTCGATGTCTAAAGACAGGTCAGGCATAGAGGCTCGGTGTTTGAGGTTGTGTGGAGCAAAGACTTCTGATGGCTTTCCGCTACCTCTAGACCTTCCAACTTTTCAGACCGAAAGACGAAGCGGCGGTCAAAAACTTCAGACCAGGTACTCGTGCAGACCTTGCTCACGAAACACGACGGCGATCTTGGCCATCCAGTACTTCAGCGTCGAAAGGGGCACATCCATGATTTGCGAACACTCTCGCAGCGAATGGTCGGTGCGCAGCTTCAGAAGCCGTTGCCAGTGCTCGGGAAGCGTTGCGATGACCACGACCAAGTCGTGGCGCAAGTCAACCAGCTCCGTGTCCGACAGCTTTGCCGTTTCGATGCGGTTTCGGTTGTCGTCTTCGCTGATGCACTGGATCAACTCGCGGCGCTCACCACCGGATTCGACCATCACGTTCAGCGACGTCACCTCGCGATCATCGCGAATCTTGTGCAATCGATAGGCACGCAGGTTGGTGGCAGCTCGGTTGACGACCATCGTGATGAACGGATTCCGGTGGCCAATCGTCGCGTCGTGCGATCGCATCGCCCGATCGAGTTCAGCCTGCAGTTCCTGATGCAGGTCTTCCGCTTCGTGCGGAGCGAATTCCGGGTAGCGCAAAAGACGACCGACGCAGCGGCGAATGACCGTCTGAGCAAAGGGGTCGTCGGTGAGTGTCGCGGCGGTCGAAGTGGTTTGGGGCAGAGGAGGTGTTGAAACAGACATGTTCACTCCGTCGATGGGCGGTGTTGGAAAAGGCCGCGTCTCGGCAGCGGCCACACCCACCGGCGAAGTTGCACCAAATCGCACTCAGCGATCAGTGCGACAGCGTTTCATCCCGTAATTCACAGCGAAAACGCGTTGAAGAAAATGTTGTTGCAGTTGCACGAAATCGCACTAACTGCAATTGAAACACTGGCTGCCCGGAGATGGGCGGAGAGGAAGGCTGGAATGGGCGGCAGGTTTTTTCAGCCTGCTGGACCAAACGTGTCCATGGCATCGGTCAATCTGGACGGCCACTGTTTATCCAGACCTTCCTCTTGATGGAGCCTCGCTATGCACGCCGAAGTTGAACAGCTTTCCGGTACTGAACCCGTTGAAACTGAAATGGTTGGACGCCTCGCCCGACTGTTGCTCGATCCGTCACTGGATCGCTGCGATATCGCCGACGGCATCTTGTCCGACATCGATCTGATCCGCTTCCTTTGTGGCTACCAGCAGATCGTGATCGAAAACACAGCGGCGCCCGGCACGAATTGGATGATGGAGCAACGAGGTTCCCACGAACTGACCTTTGTGGCCCATGCCCTCAATCAACCACGCAAAGAATTCGTTATGCCACTGCTTTTAGGGTCGCTCTGCGATCACAGCGGTCAGCCATGGTTTCAGTCTTCGGTTTATGAATTCGTGCCGGCAGTCGAAGGAATCAAGACGACTAACATTGGCGGAAAACCGATGTTCAAAGCCAACATGAACCCGGTACACCGCAGCCGTCAGTCGGCCGCGCAAACGAATGCTGCCTTGAACTGACAGGAACTCCCACTCGGTCCGATGTCCACTTTGTTTATCAGCGCTAATTCAACATTTTTTTCCTGCAAATTACAGGGCCAAAGCGTTTGCTAGCAAAACTTGGCTTGTCGGAATAATCGGCACGACTAGATTAAATATAGCACGAAACGAAGTCTATCAGCGCTAATTCAAGCCGCCACATTCAACCGCCAAGGATGCCGATTCATGAAGCGAGCCAAACCAAGCCGGGGACGTCCACGCCAAACCGAAATCACCGAAGGCCAATCGCGAGCACTCGACGTACTGTCCGCCGCGATCGATCGCCATGGTATCGCACCCACGATGACCGAACTCGGTGACCGGCTTGGCATCAGCGCCGCTAGCGCCCACCAATTGGTTCTGCAACTGGAACGCAAAGGCTATGTCGCTCGCCAGCCCCGCAAGGCTCGCAGTTTGAGGGTGGTTCGTCGGCCAAGTCAAACGCTCGCATCGATGACGAGCGTTCCGATGCTCGGCGTGGTGAAAGCGGGGCCGGCAATGCTCGCCGAGGAGAATTGTCTGGGTGAAGTCATGGTTGCTTCCGACCTGGTCGGTCGCAGTCCATGTTTCGCATTGACGATCAGTGGTGACAGCATGAAGGACGCGGACATGCGTGACGGGGACATCGTGATCGTTCGCCGACAACAGCTTGCCGAAAACGGCGAGATCGTTGTCGCGTTGATCGATGACGAAGCGACCGTGAAGCGACTCGATTTGAACGACGGAGCGATTCGCTTGTTGCCGGAAAACCGGAAATACAAGCCGATCGAGATTGAGCCCGATAGCGACTTTCGTGTGCTTGGAAAGGTTATTTGTGTCACCAAGAAATCTGAAAGTTAGCTGTCATGCCTCAACCCACTCCGTTGTCCACCTTGCTTCGCGTGATTCCCAACGAGCTGCTCAAAAAGTGGTTCCATGATCATATTCCGGGGCCGTTTGATATTTCCTGGGAGACGTTGGGAGAGAACGACATCGAGCCCATGATCGTGCATCTAGACGACTTGCCATCAAGCATTCGTAAAGATGCCGAGATTGATCTTCGGACCATCCGTTCGTTCGCCAGCGAAGCGGGCATGAGGGCGATCGAGGATACCGCACGGATGCACGGTGAGCCTGATTTGTTGTCTCGCATTCCCGATGGACTCAATCTCAATGGACGTGCAATGTGGGTTCGCTTGCATGAGTGGGAGATCCTTCACGCCGCAACCACGCTCCTGCATTTGGAAGAAGCGACATTCTGGAGGAAGAGAAACGGAGTGCCGTCCAACGTTGAAATCGCCGCCGATGCCGCTGAGCTACTTGGTAACGCAGTGTCCAACATGTTACGTGAGGAAGGACGAGGCCAAAACGTCACCGTCGAGCGACTGGAAAACAACGGCATCGTCTATTTCGTCGTTCATCCCGACGACTTCGTTCGCAGCGATAACACACACGACGATCAGGGCCGCTTGGCGACTGTGTCGATTCGTCCGACCCTGGACATCATCTTTGCCTATGACCGGCACGCCGGTTCATTTGAACTCTGCGCGAGATTACCGAAAGCCCACAAAGAGCGACTCGAGCCAATCTTTTCGCGCACTGTGCTTGGCTGGCAATTACCGCCCTACGAGGACGAAAGCGGCTACTACATCGATCACTTGAAAGATCCGAACACGCCCCTGCCGACCGATCCGGCAGATCAAATCCGAGTCCGCATCGAAGAGATCAAGATGTTCAATCCATCGACTCGTCGTCGGATCTCAACGGACATCAACAAACACGACGAGACCGATACGATTCACCGGGCGATCAGCGAGGAACTTCGTTCTTTGCATGACGTGCTGGCAAACTTCAGCGTCAATTCCGTTGGCATCCGATTCGTATTCCCGGCCACACGGTATGCCCGAGCCGGCGGCCGGATCATTCGGATCACTCCCGGCAGTTGCAACCTGCGGAGCCTAACGCCGGATCGTGCCGAGATTGTCCAGAAGCACCTTCGTATGTGGGGAGTCGACGATGCGCCGACGGACGAGCCCAATCTGGTCTCGGTGGGAGCTTAGTCCACCGGCATTCACAGCCCGTGATGCCGAACTATTTCATCAAGACCATCTCGCTGTCTTTCGTCGCCATCGCATGGTCAAACCGACCACGCCGGCGACTGAACTGCAATGCAAAGATTGTGGCGAGCATCAGCCGGTCATCTATGCAACGGACCGTGAAGGTGGTCGGCACGGCTTTATCGTTTGCGAGCGATGTGGTCCCGCAGAGGTGCATCCTGAATCGCTTGACCAGTTCGTCTTCGATACCGAGCCGCTACTGGAACATCTCTTTGTCGAATCACGACTCGCGATCAAACCGATCGACACGGATCTCTTGTGGCATATCGGCAGACGAACCTTCGAAGGGCAAAGTCGCGAGTTGCTATTTCTGCGTTGCTTGAATGTAAAAAACGAAACAAGCATCGTCGAACAGTTTGGTCGCCGAAAACGATCACTGGTTTTCATGCCGCTAGCCAGTTCTGCAGCGAGACTCGACTCGATGGTTCCCAACTTGGTCATCGGAATTCAGGACGTCGTTGAATTCTCGGATGACCGCCTTCGAATCGATTGGGAGACCGTCGAAGATCGCCTGATCGAATCCAGTGAATCCAAAATTCCAAAACCCAAGCCGCAGCCACGTCGATCGTCGCGCACTGCGAAAATCGAACTGTTGGTTCAAGAATTGACGCTGCACTTACGCAGTACTGCTGATCATGCTCATGCATCCGGCGAATTGTTGCCTCGTCCGACGCAACAAGAACTCGCGCGACAAACCGGAATGTCGAAGTCCGACGTCAGTCGCTGCATGAGAGACGCGTCTGCCAATCAGCTGCGACTGCTTTGGCAAACGGCGGATGACCTGGATGCCGTTTTGCGTTTGCCTCGCAAACAACTTCGCTAAATCTTTCTTTTCGATTGGCTCCGACTTTCAGAACCAGAACTTGGAAGGTCTGGGGATAGAGCGGTCTGTTAACCGCATGTCCCCATTTCTCACTTCTAGGTTCTGCCAGTGCGAAACTCCAATCCGAAATCTGATTTCGATGAAACACGATTGAGGCGTCGCGAAATCGTCGACCTGCTGACTCGTACCATCATTCGTCACCATCGAGTTACCGCAATTTCCGGGAACTCCGAAGAATCTGACGGCGATGCCCAAGCCGATGGCTTGATCGAATCGGAAAACGATCGCTCTCTGTGACTCCGCCGCGGTAAACACGCCCGGCATTTCCCTATTTCGAGTCATGGAGAGCAACATGAGCAACCCATTGGGCCAAGAATTGGCCGCGCTTCGCCGAATGTCGGTCAGCACCCTTCAAGCCAAGTACCTCGAGGTCTTCGGCGAATCAACGACCGGTCGCAATAAAGCGTGGCTTCAGAAGCGAATCGCATGGCGAATGCAAGCCAATGCGTTCGGCGGCCTGAGTGATCGGGCCATCCAGCGAGCCAGTGAGCTCGCCAACGAATCGGATCTTCGCGTGATTGCGCCGCGCGAGCCGTCACGCATGCCACCACCCCCGCCGGTGAATCGCGAACTTCCACCCAAGGATGAGCGGTTGCCGCCCGTCGGCGATTGTCTGGTTCGCGATTACAAGGGCCGGGAGTGCGTCGTCACCATCATGCCCGATGGTTTCGATTTTGAGGGCGAGCACTACAAGACACTCTCGGCCGTCGCCAAAGCGATCACGGGCCAGCACTGGAATGGCTTTCGGTTCTTCAAAGTTCACAAGCAGGAGTCAGCATGAATCGCGATCAAATGAAACAACCCATTCGGTGTGCAATCTACACTCGCAAATCGACTGAAGAAGGACTCGACCAAGAGTTCAATAGCCTTGATGCGCAGCGTGATGCCGGCGAAGCATTCATCACCAGCCAGCGAAGCGAAGGCTGGGCATGTCTCGAAGAGCGATACGACGACGGCGGTTTTTCAGGTGGCAACCTCGAACGTCCCGCGATGAAACGTCTCATAGCCGATATCGAGGCCGGCAGAATCGACTGTGTCGTTGTCTATAAAGTTGACCGACTTAGTCGCAGCCTGCTCGACTTCTCTCGGGTGATGGAAACATTCGAGAAACACAATGTGGCCTTCGTCTCTGTTACCCAGCAGTTCAATACCGCCAGCTCCATGGGCCGGTTGATTCTCAATGTGCTGCTTTCCTTCGCGCAGTTTGAGCGCGAGATGATTAGCGAACGCACCCGAGACAAGATTGCGGCAACGCGTCGTAAAGGCAAATGGTGCGGCGGTGTTCCAGTCTTTGGCTTTACGATCGAAGAAACCAAGCTTGTCGTGGTGCCCCATGAAGCCGAACGCGTGCGGCAGATCTTTCATCTCTACCAACGAACGCATTCCCTGCTCGAAACGGCCAAGGAAGCCAACCGCCGAGGTTGGCGGACCAAGCAGTGGACGACCAAGAAGGGCACGACACGCGGTGGTCTGCCGTATGACAAGAACCGTATCTACCAGATGCTGACCAATGTCACCTACATCGGCAAGCTGACGTACAAGGACGAGATCCATGAAGGCCAGCATCAGGCCATCGTCGATCCTGAGGTCTTCAAAGAAGTCGGAGAGTCGCTGCGAAAAAATGGTCGCATCGGAATGATACGAGCTTCCACCAGCTTCGACGGAATGCTGCGAGGCATCCTTCGGTGTGCAAAATGCAATCGAGCCATGCGGCACACTTCTTCTGGCCGCGGCACGAAACGGTATCGTTACTACGTTTGCGGCAAAGCCGAAAAACAAGGCTATGAATCTTGTCCATCGCCTTCGATTCCCGCAAGGCAAATTGAGGGGTTTGTCGTCGACGAACTCCGCGTGTTCGCAAGTGACGACCAGCTCATCCGTGACATCTACGAACGCTGTTATGAGCAGAACCGCGAGGACATCGATTCGCAAAAACGTGAAGCCGATTCGATCGCGAAGTTTCTCAAAGAGGACCACGCCGAGATGACTCACCTTGTCGCAACGGCCGCTAGCCCTGACTTGATTGAAGCAACGCAATCACGCATTGATAAAAGCGAAACACGATTGAAAGAGCTACGTGAAGCAATCGACAACCATCGGCCGATTCGCGTCAGCCACGCATCGATTCGCAAGACCCTCGGTGAACTGGATAAAGCCTGGGACACGATCCCACCGAGAGAACGTTGCCGACTGATGGAATTGTTGATCGAAAGGATCGACTACGACGGCGTTGAGGGCACGCTTGATATCACCTTCCATCCCGCCGGACTCGCGTCACTCGGCCAGGACGGCAACTTTGCCCGACACATCACGGAGACATTGAATTGAGCGACCGATCGAACAACTCAAACGAACCAGCGCCACGCACGTCGGCGATACGCCGCACGTTTCACGTTACCCGCGTGGATCGCGGAGCCCGTGAGGTGCGCGGCGGTGCGGCCCCACCGCGGCCCAGAACGGGCCAACTGCCAAGACTGTCACGGCTGATGGCACTCGCCATCCATTTCGACCACGCTTTGGCATCGGGCCGCCTCCGATCGCAAGCCGACTTGGCGCGAGCAGGGCAAGTCACACGAGCTCGCCTCAGCCAGATCATGAACCTCTGTAATCTCGCCCCCGATCTTCAAGAAGAGCTGCTGTTCTTAAAGCCCTATTTCAACGGCCGAGCGCCCATCACCGAGCGTCAAATCCGCCCCATCGCCGCCGAACCCAACTGGGACAAGCAACGCCGCCGTTTCAAGAAGCTTACCGGATCTGCCGGTCGCAACGATCGCGGTTAGCTTGAAGGTCCGATAACCTCAGCTACGTCGTAAAGCACAGCGGGTTGTGCTAGTCGTGATCCTCAGCTCTGGCCCCAGTCCATCCGTCTACGCTACAACCTCGCTGATTGCAGATGTCAGCTAGTGAATCTCTCCCATTTCGGAAACGGATTCAATAAGATTCTGATCAAACGTTCACGTCAGAATGTAAATTAGCCATTTATCCGGACTTTTTCAGCATTTTCCGGTAGGTAGCGAGTGTCCCCCCATACCAGAGAGGATGTTGATAGAATTTGCACTGCAGAAATCGTCGAGTGCTTTGGAGAAACCGGAAATGAAAGGATCGTTCACAAGTCGGGTGTTGTTTTCCGCGATGTTGTTGACTGTGATCACAGTGAACTGCAACGGCCGTGAGCCTATGGCACTGTCAGGGAGCGTCGGGAGCGGGGGAGCGAACAGTTCAAGCGATGTAAAAGCGGTGCAATTGCGACTCCGAGAACTTGGCTTTACTTGGGTTGACGCGGACGGGCAGATTGGCCCCATCACGATCGCTGCCATCAGGCTTTTTCAGTCAATTAAAGATGGCGAGTCAAAAGTCGTTGGCGACGGTCGCATCGACGTGAACGGTGACACGCACAAGTGGCTTGAAGCAAAGAATGCGCCCCGATGGACAAAAATGACTGAATCTGGTCCTGGATTCAAAAATATTGAACTCGGTGAAATTGACGACGACCACGATTTTGGGACGACTTGGCTTGATTCTACAATCAAGAATGCATCAAGGTCTTATCAAAAAAAATATCGAAGCCTACATAACTCGTCTCTCGTTACAGTAAATGACGCTAGCCCAGCAAAAGGTGGTAACTCACCTGATCATTCAGGTCATGAGACAGGTTTGAACATCGACCTGCGTTTGCCGAAAACGGATCACAGTGAAGTTACGCCTGGCGGAAGGACTTACAAGTCCAGCGACTACGACCAGGCAGCTGCCCGAGCGATAATCAAAGCATTTCGATCACAAGAACTCGTCAACACGGAGCAAATTTTCTTTAATGATCCAGACCTTATCTCTGAAGGTCTGTGCAAAAGTCTTTCAGGCCATGACAATCACATACATGTTGGCATTAAGGCACCTGTACGCGACGACAACTGACTCGGAGATGAACTGTCATGGCAGCATTTGATGACGTAATTGCCCTGCTGAACGAAATCTTGAACGATCGAATCCCGTCGCTCCAAAATGAGATTTCAGCTTTGAAGCAGCCTATGGAAGCGGCATCCAAGAGACGTACGAGAGGTGGTTGGTGGGGATTTGCCTTTTCCATGTTGGTTGCGTGTTTCTTGGTCTATTTAGGGTTGCTGGCTGCAGCTCAAATGCCTCCAGACTTGCTGGCTCGGATTACCTTCAGTAAATCGTTGTCAAATTCCACCACTTCAGATTCACATAGCACGGCCGAGGTGAATAAGCCAGACGGACGGGGAAGCAGCAATAAAACTACTGCATCGGAAGCTAGTGAACGCCCGGATTTGCCAGCAAGTGATTTTGAAGCTTTGGCTAGTAAGGTTGAGTTTATTGAAGAGAAACTCAAAAAAAGCGAAGACCTCTCTAACAAATCAGTTTCGGACAGCCGCGAAAGTCTCGTGGCTCAGACCGGGAATTCGACCAAGAAGAAATCGTCGCGTCGACAAAGTCCCATATTCTAGCGACTAGAATCGCAACCACGGAGAAAAAGTATGAAACGAAAGTCACTACAGAAAATTCGTCAGCAGCTTACGGTGCTTCTGGCCATTCTAATGGTATTGCCGCTCCAGTTGCTGAGTAATACTTCATTCGCTGATGAGCCAGAAGTAGAAATGCAGAGGCTTCGTGGCGAAGTGTTAAAGAACCGCGAGATGCTTCAGCTTCTGCTCCAGCAACAAGCTCTGTCTGGGTTGTCACCGGAGGATCGAAAAAAGCGTGACGAAGAAACTAAGAAGATCATCGATACGGCGAAAGACCGAATCCTAAAACCAGTTGATGACTTTGGGACAGACTTTAAGAAGTTTGAAGAAGATTCCGCATTGCATGACTTTCGCACGAAGCTGCAAACATTAACCGACACTGCTACATCCGTAACGATCGATGCAAATACGTCGGCCACCGAAGTTGCGAAGGTTTTAGGGTCAATAAAGGATGGTAAAGAACTCATCCTAAACGCTCGAAAAGAGGCTCTTGAAAGATACCAGTCAGCATTGTCGAATCTTCCTCCGGCTTTGCTAAGCAAGCTTAGTCAACCACTGCTAACTCGCGACAAACTGATCAGCTTAGTGGAAGCAGATAAAAAACGCTTCGAAGAAGTCCTCGGCCTACTTGATCCATCTCTTGCAGAAGAGGTGACATCGTTATCCGCTGAAGCGATCGCAGACGAAATCTTTAGTCGGTTTACAAAAAATGGCGTGCTTACGCCCGAATTAATTGGAGCGCTCGGCAGCGACCTACTCGAAAAACTGGGGCTGCCAGCTGAGCAGATTAAAGGCGTCGTCGAATCTGCCAAAGCGGTTGTGGACGTACACAGATCAAGTGCAGACTTCGCAATGTTTTCTGTGAACCTGCTGACCACGGCAATGGCAACAGGCAATCCATACGTTATCGCGGCAGCAGTTGCAATTGTAGCCTTGATTGCGCTTTTCAAATTCGTATTTGGTAAAGGCGGCGGCGGAGATGGCGGTGATGGTGACGGGGGAGGGAACTCTGACGGGCCGGGTAGCGGAAATGAGAGCCCCGGTTCTGGAGGCCGGGTCACTGGAGCCGGAGATCCAAGCAGTCAGCCAGGGAACAAGCAGCCTGGCGACACTGGTGACGGTCAAGTTGCGTTGGGCGAGGGTGGAGTTCCTGAGGTACTTAGTGAGCCAAAGCCAGCAGACCCGCAGAAACCTTCTTTGCCAGCAGGGGCAGTAAATCTGGGCAGTGACCCCGATGGAAAATTCCTCGCGGGCAAACAAAATGGTCAGCTTATTGTGATGGATGCTGAAACAGGTGACCCTGTACTGAATGTTACGATCGCCGATATTGCCGGCGGTATGGAAGCTGGGATTACCGAAGGTACACTTGGTCGCTTCAAAGGAATTTCGCAAGACGAAAAGACGTTCGAAATCGGTGTAGGCGAAAGCACGCACACGATTACCTCGTTCGGTGGAAAGTGGCGAGTTGTTAAACCTACCCCTCCCGTCGTACACGAAGATGGGACGACCTCACCCTCAGAATACTCTTGGGTATCTTCTGACGATGGAAGCGTTCGGATTCTAAACAAAGGTGCGCTGGTAGAAGAGATTCCCGCCGACAAAGTAACGAAGTCTGATGGGATTACCCCGCTAGGAATTTCCAAAGATATGCCACTTGTGATCAAGTCTTATGACCCAGAAAACAAAATCATTCGAGCAGCGGTAGTTGTCAACGGCATGGAAAACTTGGTTGAGCTAACGTTGCAACAAAATGGTGTCTGGAAGGCCGTTGACGTTGTCAATGGTGAATAGGCGCGGGTCATGAGACGACGCACCCGTGAGGAAATAGAGGTGTTTTCAACCTCTTTCCTTGATCTGCTTTCGTGTGGTTTAGCCGCTGTTGTATTGCTCTGGGTGTTACTAGAGCGATCGCCTCCTCCCGTAGAGGAGGTTGATCGCTTTTCGTTCGTATCGATTAAACAGTTTGGCTATTTGCACCTAGCCACCGTTACCGTGAAAGGATTAAGCACTCTTCCGCGATTCAATGAGAATGGAGCAAACAGCTTTATACCTGGGGTCGCGAGCAACCAAAGTGATACGGGATACCAAATCGGCGATGGCAAGGACTGGGCCAAGCTAATCGCGAGCGAATTCGATGCTGATGGTGCACCCCAGTTGCAGTTCACTATCGATGATTCTGGACGAAATGGCTTAGCAGGTTCGATTAGCATCTTGGTTTCCAGCAGATGCCCTGCGGGCGAAATCGAGCTCGCATTCCGCCAATGCGAATCCCCGGACGAGCACAAAATTGACGTCGTCTTGGCGAACTCTACGACTGAGAAAGCAGAATCCTTCACGTTTGATGCGGGAACTGTTGCGGGTACCCGGACTGTCCCAAATTATCGGGACGCCATGGTGAAAGGAGCGGAGATTCTGGTTGTTCGGATACCATTCGGTGAAGGCGATGCGGAAGTACAGTACTCCGGAAGAGCAATGACTGATCAAGGCCTATTTGACAGGAGCGTGCTATTGCCGTGAGAAAACGACCCTCTGTGCAAGTGTTTAGCCTGTCTTTTCTGGATCTGATCTCTTGCGCCATGGCAGGCGTGCTAGTCCTCTATGCGGTTGCGGAAAGACCAGTCCCAGTAAGAGATTTGAAAATACCGGCGATTTTGCAGATTGAGATACCAGAGACATCAATTAACGCGGTTTTTGTTTTCCATCTAAGGAATGGGACTGAAGAACACTTCGGAGACACAACCAATGGCGGTGGCGGCTGGATTGTAACGGACTCCAGTGCAGTCCTAAAGCTTGAAAATGGTCTTGATGAAGCAGCCAGTCTCTCTCTCGGTCTTCGGGATATCGATCTGACAAGCACGAACTCGAGTCAAACGCACAATCTTCATTGGCGTGTAGTCAGTGAAAAGCGACAAGAAGAGAACGACGCTGTCCTGTCGCCAGCCAACTTGATTCAGGTTATTGAGGTGGGGAAGTAGATGCTAAACCATATGAAATTGTTTTTCGGAATTGTTCTGTTCCTAGCATTCCACCATGCGACCTATGCGCAGTTGGCATCTTCTGAAGCTGCCACCACAGAGGACAATAATTTGAGTTTGGCTCTCCAGGGAAGCGGTATCCCAGCGGAAAGCTTCGTGATTTATAACCGATCGAACACCAGCCTGGCGTTTATTATGCCTCCTGATATGAGTGAAGTATTCTTGTGGAGCAACAGCAGGCAATTAAGGGCGATTGTCGAGGGTTTTCAGAATTCTTTGCGGCCTACTCGGCCGCGAGTTGGATTTGCCGGACTTCCGCACTACATCATGTCTCCCTTAGACAGTGCAGGAGCGATATCCCATATGAGATTTCTTTTAGAGAAGCACGCCGACGAGTTCTCTGATGCAAGCAGTTTGAAAATCGTGCATGATGATTCGGATTCGTGGTCCGATTCGTCTAAGATTTGGCATGCAGTCATTTGGGGACCCGCCCCTATTTCTGGCTCAATGCACGGCCGCTTCGGTTTGCGATCTGTTGTTATCCTCAAATTTAGAGGAAAAGATGATTCTGCGACACGAAAGTTGAGGATTGGTTTTGCCGACCATTCGGCAGTTGAGGACGCCATATCGATTCTAGATTCGCGGAGCCTCCCATCTGAAGTTCATTCGCTCGGTCGTCCTACACGGTTGTCTGCCAACCCCGTCGTCAGTTCAATCGTTCTGTACCGAGCCAACAATGGGCTCTATATGTCTAATGGAGGGGCACAAGTCTTAGAGCTTTCACTGTTAGCGAAGGCAGACGTCGAGACAAGCCTTGCTCGGACGCTAAATAGCAATGTGCCGTCAGAAGGCGAGCGGGCATGGTCCCTACCACTGTCCGACGACGATTATCTTTTGCTTACCAGCCTTTGTACGTTCCCGCGAGAGTCAATGGCAAATTGGTTCCTGCACCCGCGGTCGTATTGTGTCTCATCGATACAGGCAATTCCATAACAGCATGGTCATGAAATACCTTTCACGAATAGTCGTCTTCTTGTCCGGCGCTAGAGCAAACGCAGTTGTCGGAGCGTTGTCATTTGCGACTGTGGCATTATGCAGTTGGTTGGTCACGGCATCCGTTTATTGGTTGAGTTCTCCTCCAATGGTTCGAGGTATAGATTCCTTCAATGCCGCCCTGACGCTCGGTGGCGAATCCTCGACTGTAGGCGGATTTGACGTCACGAAAACTGCTGCACAGTCTCAAGTTGATGAAGGCAGTGGCAATGAAAGGGAAATTCTGGAGTGGGAAGTGAGCATCACTAATCCAAAGAAAACGCCAATCCTAAAAATTCGCGTTGAAGAAGTGAGGTCATCTTCATGGTTGTTCAGGGGCACATCCGAAATCGCATGCCAAATAGCCGTACCGGGAGGCGGCAACTCATGGAGCGACGATGCTAACGATGATTCTAAAACAGAATTTGAGCTTGTCTTGGATAAGTTTGTCCTCTATCGAGCGCAACCGGAGTCGATTCTGACGCCATTCACGTTTACGGTTGAAACCCCTGCAAGCGTTCACGTGTTTGACAAAGCGGTTACCTATAGTTTGCTATACGTGAATGAAAAGTCGGCATATTACAAGAACAAAGATGTTTCAGGCTACACGCGAGACGAACAAGCGGAATCCGTTCTTGTGAAAGCTCTAGCCTCTCGTTTCCGCAAGAGTTTTGGGACCCTGGCTGCGGATTCTCAATCGGCGCGAAGGGTTAACGGAATGATTCAATGGTGCACGGTGTGGGCATTCAGTGCGTTGATTATTGTCCTGGTGAGTCGTTACGTCACATATGTACAATTGGAGGAGGGGGCTCTCCCAGTTGAAGATCGAAAAAGAAATACGGGAGAGGAAAAGCCAGCAGTCGATGGCAATCCGATATTCACATTAGAAGAATTGAAGAATCCAAATCATGTGACAATCGACTCGAAGGCAGAGACGGTCCGCCTAAAATCCGCCGAGCACCTACGTTCGAAAGCCCAAGATCGAACAAGGCTTTGGCCTAGCAGAAATTCAACGTCAACCACACCGGTATTTTTAGAACTCTACAAAGAAGCGGCCTCGGCATTTCTATTGTCCCGTGACTACAAGGCTGTTCCAGAATTTGTGGATTCGAAGGCAGCTTCATTAATTGATGAGCGCAGTGCTCGTTTAGGTTCAGTTAAATACTTTCTTTGGGCGATCCCAAGTATCGGGTTTGTCGGCACGGTGGTTGGAATCGGAAATGCGCTTCTGGCGACTATTGACGTAGATGCGGAAAACCCTGTAACGGCATCAATTGCCAAGAGCATGGTATCAAGCAGCATCGGGGTGGCGTTTGACACTACCTTGGTTGCTTTACTTCTCAGCCTCATTGCTATGCTCATCTACCACCTTGCAACTCAGGCAGAAGAGTTGGTGGTCAGTGATGCCGCTGACAATGTACGTGAACTGTTCATTCAGGGCGGTGTGCATATCGATGAAGATGCCAGGGCCAGTGCGATCGTTTCAGCACTTACAAATTCTCTGTCCGACGTAGAAAAGTCAACTGCACAGCTAAAGGTTACCGCCGATGAGTTGCGAGGAATCGCAGGGCTTGATGAGCAAGTGAAGGGTGGTGTGAATCGAATCGGCAAGGCTCTCAATACATTGGCAAGCCGACAAACTAGCCAATTAAAAGAATACGCTGAGAGAACGGATAGAGTTTATCGAAGAGTCCGTTTCTTTGGAGTTATCTTGCTCTCGTTAGTGTTGGTCTGCCTTACTTTGACCGGTCTTGTCGCGTGGGATGCCTTTGCGGGAGACGGATGGCTTTCTTCGCTGCGGCCCGAACGCTAGAGACCTGCTCGCGAGTCAAATAGCCATCAACAGTGCGCGAATGAGGATTCTTCCAGCAAGGAATTCGGAAAAATGATGTCGACCATTAGTAATCGCTCCGACTCTGATTGCGTTGCTAATTCAAAGGTGCTCACCATGCATGGCCCTTTTTTTTGGTGGAAAGGCTGCCAGGAGTATTACCCGGGTGGTTGAGTATCTTGTGGTTTTCACGTGCGAGAGTGCTGAGTATTCATGAAATCTTCCTGCACTCGGTACAATGCATTCCTGGGTTTCATGGGCTTAAATCAAGGCCGGGCGTGAACGTCAGTGTGATCTCGTCGCAGGAGGGCGTCCCTCTTCGCATCGTCGGCATGTCAGCCCAGCAGCGGTGTGAAATAGTCTGGTGCGACGGGGACTCGGGAAAATCGTCATCAAGCCAGTTTTTAGGTCTTTCTCGACGGAGCCGCAGGCACCGATGCGGAGCGTCGGTCGAGGTCGCTCGTCCGTCCGTGTTCGAGCCGCGAACTCCGAAGGGTCGCCCCTGTGAAGCCAACCTTCGACACCTATTGACAGTTGCTACAATCGATTGCTGATCTACACCAAGTTTTCCATGTCAACGCTCGTCACGCACCAAGTGTAAATTCGGGTTCTCAACACATTCCTTGATTAGTCGCTTCTCTAAGCATGTGAGGCCATTATGCTTCGGACACTTCTTCTCTCCGTGTTCACGCTTTCCCTCGTGGCATCGATTGCATCAAAGTCAAGTGCCGAAACATTGACAGTGCAAGCATTTATCTTCTATGACGTAGAGGACAGAGCGTTCGAACGGGCTGCAAAAACAATGGCGCACGAGATTAAGGGTGAGGCAATTCAGGAGTTTTTGAAGGTCAAAACAAAGAACGACTTTCTTGAAAGTTGGAAGGCAATCAGAAGCCAAGCAGAAAACAACTCAGCAGTCGTCGTTGCGGTTCATGTGTTCACGCATGCTTCGAAGCAAGACGATCAGCAGGACGGCTTGGAATTCGCGCAAACAGGAAATAGCAGCGGAACCCTTACGAGATCCGACATTGAAGGGCTCCCGCGCTTGCCATGGGCCGATGACAATCAAGGCGTGCACCTGTACGGCTGCAATACGGGGCTGATTGGTGAGCGAGAGTGGGCGCCGGGCTCAGCCTTTACACAATCTCAGCGAGTAACAACCTACGCGTTAACTGGCTTTGGGTATTTCTCTTCTAATCCAAATCGATACGTCGAGATCAGCAACGCGGATGACGTCGTCTATCTCTATGCATACAAACGAGGCCGAAACGGTTTGCTCGGAGACGGCTCACGGATGAAAGAGAAAGTCTTCAAACCGTGAGGCTCGAGTCAAGGGTCAGGGCTATGCCAAGCTCAAGCCGCATTGCGTCAAGCACTTTCGAATTGTCAAGCAGGATCGCCGATTCAGTAATACTGACGAGTACGACAATTACAGCGACAAAACCGTCCCCCATCGTCCGATAAGCTGGCCTATGTAGCGAACAGCTGATGCCTGTGTCGATTTGATGGACTGGCCAGCTTTCACCGGTCGCGCAAGTTTTGGCTATTGAAGCGAGCGTCATCGCTAAGCAGGCAAGTGTGACAAGCGCAATTCAAACTGCGATCCGGATCAACGGATTTCATCGGATTCTGCGAGTACTTCATTAAGCAATTTTCCCAAGTGCATGTCTGTTGCTTTGTTTTGAATTTCTGATTGCTGTTTTTCATCGCAGGCGCGGAAGATACCTCGAAAATCCCGGCGGCTACGCTGGCTCCCCTTGTCGATCCAAATGAGTTTCGAGATTGCGGCGTCGGTGCGAGAGACCACTGGAAGAAACACTCCTTCAAATAGCTCGATTGTTTGAGAGCGTTGCAACTCTCCGGGGATCAGTTCCCTCGCATAGATGTCTAGTTTTAGACTCTCGCTTTTATCGAGAAGCTGAAATAGGCCCCCGCCTTGAACGGCTTGTCGGATGACACTTTCAGTGAACATGAAGTCGGATGATCCCAGCAGGTTCACCAAGTCATCAACTCGGCACTGCACGATCTCCGGTGATACGACAATGTCGATGTCCTGGGTTAATCGCGGTTCGCCATACGCCGAACTAATCGAGCCGCCAGTCAAGTGAAACGGAAGATCAATCAACGCTGCAATCGCGACAAACTTTCCGATCGTCCTTTCAAATGCTTCAACGGGAAACATTGGAAAGCTGTTCCTGAATAAGCTTGACCACTTCTGGTTCTCGTTCGTAGAGCTTCAATGCGACGTGCAACCTGACTTCTTCGTCCGAAAGACTTGGGAATTCGTCACGAATACGCCTCGCGATTTGCTGCCGCGTCCAAGCGAGCATTGCAGCGCTCCGAGAAACTTTTTCTGCAGGCGACATCGCTTTCCAGCGCCGTTCGTATTCCAGCTCGATTTCAGTCGCCGTCACTATAAATTGCTCCGTTCTTTGGTAGACGCAGTATAGACGATCATTGGGGCTGGACGAAGTGCCGGAATCTTGTCCGATCGACCCCCAAACGCTCCAGCTGGCCCGATCCGAGACGCGGCTAATGTGCCAAATGAACGCTCTGTGACCACCCCTGAATCAGCGTCGCTCGCTAGTCTGAATAATCGCCCGCGTCTTGCCACCGCGGTGGAGTCGATAGTTCGCTGGTAACTGAAGGGTGGATTCTCGTAGATTTCGAACATTTTGTGGAAGCCTGGTTGCAGATCGGCGACAATCGGGACCTGCGACATGATATTACTGATTGAAGTATCCCGGTGGTGCCTTTAATCGAGGAATCCCAATGTCCGACGAAGTACTGATCGTGAGTCGTCGAGAGCTGTTTGACGAAGTGTGGTCGGATCCAATGACGAAAGTGGCTCCTAAATACGGCCTATCAGATGTCGGTTTGGCAAAGGTATGCAAGAAACACCAGATTCCAAGGCCGCCTGTAGGGTACTGGGCAAAGCTGGAACATGGAAAAGCCACTTCCAAACCAGAACTACCCGAGTTGGACGAATCAGATCTTGAAGAGATTCGTTTCTTCCGTGTCGGCTTTGATGCAGGCGCGGAGCCGAATGGCACAAAAGCGGAAGTTCCCGATATCGTCGTCAAGGAAGATTTGCGTAAGCCACACCGACTCATTGATCAAGCACGTGCAAAGCTTCGAGCGGAGCAGCCGAATGACCGAGGGTTGTTGCACGCAAACTCCAAGTCGTGTCTCAACATATCCGTTACCAAGAAGTCTTTGTCCAGGGCACTACGCATTCTCGATGCGTTGATGCGGTACTGGGAGTCAGTGGACGGAACGGTTTCAGCCTGCGAATCTGGCGCTAGATTTTGCCGCGACGATGACGGAGTCTCAATTTCCATCAGTGAGCAAATCCGACGTCACGAGAAGCCGAATGAACGACGCTACTACTTTAAAGAATTCACCTACGAAGCGACTGGTAAACTAACGTTGTCCATTGACGGATGGGGCGATGGGTTGCGAAAAAATTGGTCGGACGGGAAAGTTCAGCGACTTGAATCGGTGCTTGGAAACGTTGCCTTAAATTTGGAAAAATGGGTGATTCATGTCCGCGATCGCCGGCTGGATAATGAGTGCGAGAGTCGGCAAAAGCAAGCGGCGGAAAAGATTCGCGAAGCAAGGAAGGCAAACATGGCCCGAGAATCCGAGCGAATCAAAAACCTTGATTCGTGCGTCGATGCCTGGGTTCGAGCTACGCAGATTCGAGGCTACCTTTCCGCATTGGATGCCAAGCTTGCCGCCAATGAGGTGACGCCGACTGATCCTGATCATTTCCCCAAATGGCGGCAGTGGGCGCAGTGGTACGCAGATTCGGTCTGCCCGGTAACGCCAACACCAACTCGGCCCGAGATCGACGAACCGATCGCTCGCACCAACAAGCGGATCAAAGAACTTGACCTTACTTCGAAGGCGCGCCGAGCTTTTGAACAAGGCCAGGTTGGTAACACCGACGAACTCGCCAGGCTAACGAGAGAGGAACTGAAGCAACGCTGTGGCGACCGACATTGGAATCTCTACAGCGAAGTCACGCAGATTTTGGAAGGTCTTGGCTACGATGTCAGTGATCGCTCTCGATGGTAGAAGCACCGTGGACGTCTCGTGTCCAGCTCCAATCGCAAGAACGAGGGTGTGCTCCTTAACGAGTTCAGACATCCGCAGGTGATCACCTATTGAAACCCCTGACGCACTATTCAGGCTTGTAAATGGCAGTTGGCTGAAGGTACTTCGTCAATACAGTATTGGGAATTTCGAGCAGGTCACTTTCGATCTCTTCCCAGTGCTTCGAAAGATCGACCGTTTCCCAGCGCAAAGAATGGCCTTGGATTGTGATTGACTCGGAAATGTCATGTTCCACTGTCGGGTAGAGCAGGATGCCGGTGGCCGTTTTGTGATTCTCCGATTGATGCTCCTGCGATTTCAAATACGCGTAGATCTGAAACAGATGGTCGCGGTTGAATGTCTGATTGCCCCATCGTCCAGTGACGAGAACCTTCGCAGTGAACTTCGTGTCAAGAATGATGAGGTGCCCCGACGCCTGATGTTGCAGCGTCAGGTCCGGATACATGACCGGCAGATAATCACTCGCGTCATCTGTTGGCCATGCGAGCTTTTGTTGCGGCGAAACTGACCAGTCCTCGAGATGGTGCGAGTAAAATTTCGCGACAAATTGCTCATAGATGTCGTAGAGAGTGAAAGCATCGCGATCGAGATAGGACAATCCGGTGATTCCAGGATCTTCAGTAGGCATTTGCATTTGATTGATCAAGTAGCAAATCGCCAGCATCAACCGATAATCATGGTCGTGCCGCTGCAATTGTTCTCGCCGAATACTCGCCGCCTTCAACTCGACCAAATCGACGGCCTCCATATCGCGAACGAGCCTGCGAAGTCGAGCTCTCAGTTTATTTGCCTCCGGCACACTGCTGCCGAATTCACCAACTTGAACCAGACGGGCCATCGTGCTGCGAACAATCTGGTTCTTGGGTACGTTGGCGCTGAATACCTGGAACTGGCAACAAGCGCGACCATGCTGAAACGACATGCGTTTCAGGCTTTCGTTGAAATCAACCCGACCTCGCACGCCGGCAATCTCCGATGCGTGATCCCGGTAGTCCCGCCCGAGTCCGATCCGCAGGCGTTGCTGAATGAGGTTCGCCAGAATCGTCGCGAGCAGTGCATCGAGTGTCGGTGCGTTCTCGACATCCGACTTCCAATGGGACTTCAAATGCACGACATCCCACGCATACAGCAACATGTGCCAGAGATTCCGCACCGGAATCCCGGTCTTGGTGAGCTGTGCTGTTGGGGGCCCCGTCTGGATCATTTCGCAAGCAATCCTTCTTGAGCCTGCTCAACTCGCTTGGCGTTGTCGAACCAGTACTCCTTCAGCAGCGGCACGATCTCAGTCCGGACGACGCCTTCATACCACTCGCGATCCAGCCCGGAGAAGTCCTCGCCTTTTGGGCAGAAAAAGCTGTGACCGACCTGATAGTTCTCACCGAGCAACGGATCCTCTGCGATCTCTTGATTCAGCGCGAGCATTCTGGTTGCGACCAAGTCCGCCAATTCTTCTTTTATCTGGCGGTCGAGCAACCACTCACGAAAGATGCTGCTGGAATACTGAGGCGTCAGAGTTATGAATGCGAATCGACGCCGTAGTGCATAATCAACGATGGCCAGCGAACGATCCGCGAGATTCATCAGACCGATCAGGTGGACGTTGGCTGGAACGAAGAAACGCGGCTCATCTTTCCTTTGGTAGACCAGCGGAACTGCAAACTCGGGGCCACGTTTGTCCGCCTCGATCAGCATCAGCAATTCACCGAAGATCTGCCCCAGATTTCCTCGATTGATCTCGTCGATGATGAAAACGTAGTCGCGGTCAGGATCGCCCTCGGCGCGTTTGCAGAATCGGTAGAAGATTGCGTCCTGCAAGCCAAATGTCCCAGCTTTATCCGGCAGCGGACGGTATCCACGAATGAAGTCTTCGTAGGAGAACGTCTGGTGAAACTGGACCATTTCCAATCGGTCGTTAGCCTTCTCCTCCATCAATGCGTAAGCCAACTTCCTCGCGACAAAAGTCTTCCCGACACCTGGCGCACCCTGCAGGATCAGGTTCTTCTTGGAGCGAAGCCGTTCGAGTGCCTGAACGATTTCCGGTTCCGGGAGGAAGACGCCAGAAGTGATGATATCATCAATGCTGTATGGCTCATATGTTGAACCTTCATCATCCTCATTGGATTCGGGTTCAGACGCACCGTCCGCATCCCACCATCTATTGCAGAACCAGTCGTAATCCTGATCTGCCCTGTTCCAGATGAAATCAACCAGCCGGCTGGAAAGATCGTTGTGCTGGTAGTCGGCATCCGTCCGCAGGCGCCAGATGGTTCGGCGGTCAGTGTAGAAGAACCAGTCTTTTTGCTTGAAGTTTGGCTCCCACTCTACTTCCACTGTCCTGCCATCACCGCGGTTAGCAACCACAGTGCCGATGGCTTTGATGGACATCTTGGAAACCGTGTTGCCCCGCGCGTCGAACGGAAGGTTCTTCTTCTGTGTGGAAGACGACTTAACGGCAATGCGATCGCCGACTTTAATGGAGCGAACTTCTTCGAGATACTTGTCCTTGTAACCGTTCTGCCACACGCCTTCGTCCAAGAATCGTTCTGTCTGGTCGGGCGGGTCTGAGTTGTCCCAGTAGGATCCAACGAGCCAATAATTGTTCTCCGCTGGTAACGTTCCGCCAGTCGGTTCACCGTCTTCTGCATTCGATGACTGCCATGCGTCATATGACACCTCAGGCAGAGGCTTGCCTTTGGCGGCAACTCTCTTAACAGCATCAATATAGAATTCCGCAGACAGCCCCTGAGGAGGCAGCTTGATGTCAAGGTAGGCGCGATTGACATTGTCCAGGTTCAAAAACGTGTCTGGCCGAATCCAGAACAGTCCCATAGTCAGATTGGTGGAGACGCCCCAGACATCGAGGGCCAAATCAAATGCCGACTCGAACTCCGGTGATTCAAGAGGCTTGTCGCCGAGGGCCAACCGAAAAACCTTCCAGAGTGTCGCGACGTCATCACGCCCACGTGTCGCCTGATACGCGATGAACCAGGAACGTTGATTATTCAGGACCGGAATGCCGTTGAAGTCCTCCGGCAAAGGACTTGTGGCCCCGAAAAGCTTTTTGACCTCGGCCAGAATCGCCAGTCGCCCTTCAGGGCGCGTCTGCCGATTAAATGAGCCCAGAAACGTGAATGGGTCGATCTCTTTGATCAGAAAGCTGGCCCCGTCTTTGTCCTTGTCGTTCAGCGGAGTAACCTTGACACCTTCTGAACGCAATTTGTCGAGGCACGCAATCAACTCGTCCTGGCGAGCTTCCCAATCAAGAAGCAGACCAGCCAGCTCTGTGTAGAGCGGAATCCAGGTGAATGTACTTTCCATGCAGTGTGAGTTCCTGAATCATAAATGCGCGCAACATCTCTTTGGTTGCGATGATTGTACAGAGATTTGATCACTCGTTCACGCGGCACGTCGTTCGTAGAGCCGAAGCAGACGACCATGATCTTGTCCGAAATCTAGCCAGAACGGTGCCTGGCGGTCCGTTCTTCGGCTCTGGCCAGTCAACCGAGTTCGGAATGCAACAGGTCGATCTTCAGGTAGCGAAAAGATCATGCTGCGGCGCGATAGGACTTCAAGTGCCCACCGAGTTCGGTTTGGCATACCGCTTTATGTTGAGATAGATTAACTACTGTCGGCTCCCCTTCATCGCAGACAGGTGGAAGATGATCGCGCCCAGTGTGCCCGCGGCGTCGGTTGTACCACTCCTGTGAAATCCTGAGGATGTGGTCCAAATGCTTTTCGCTAACCACGCAAAACGCGTTTAGGACCTCGTGTTTGAGTGTCTGAATCACTCGCTCGACGAATGCTTGAAGATTGGGCGACCGTGCCGGAGTCTTCTTGATTCTACAGCCAGTCGACCGGAAGACCTCGTCGAACGCGTCGACATACTTGGAGTCTTGGTCGTGTTGCAGAATCTCGCATGACAGGCCTTCGTCCTGTAAGTGCATATCGAAGTTGCGAGCTTGTTGAGTCGTCCATTCGGCGGTCGGATTTGCGGTGCATGGCGAGATCCAGATGCGTCGCGTTTCAACATGAATAAACACCAGGAAGTAGAGATCGACCATGCCTCTAATCGTCCATTTCCGCTTTGACGCAAAGTCACACTGCCACATCGTCGCCGCATGGCGTTTGAGAAAGTCCGACCAGGTATCAGGATGGTCACTCGGATCAGGACCGAGTCCGGCTTCGACCAGGACATTCTTGACTGTTTGCCGTGAGATCCGATGCCCTAGCCTTCGCATCGCCTGGACGATCTTGGTGTAACCCCAGCCGGTTTCTTTGCGGATCCGGATGATCGTGTCGGATATGCTCTGATCAATCCGTGGCCGGCCCGGCCTAATCTCGGTTTTGGACTTTGACCGTTTTGCTGGTCTGTCCTCCATCGTCCGGATCCAGCGACGGAACGTAGAGTAGCTGACGATTGAGATCAGTTCTTTGATGCGCGGGCCAAGCTTTCTTCCATGGCGGATCAGCCGCCGCCGCTCCTGATTGCTCAGCGTGATCCGATCAGGTAGCTTGCTCCGAAGGATTGCATTCTCCGCTTTCAGATAAGTCACTTGCTGGGCCAACTCCTGCCGAGTGAGCGAAGCAAGCAGTGCTAAAAGCGGGTGTATGATCGCGGCCATTCGAGCTGCCGATTCCTTTGCATATCCTGGAATAGTCGGGGTGGCAACATTTTTTTACCCCGCTGAAACGACGAGCGTACGGACCGATTCGCCCACTGCAATGGTCGCAAGCGTGAACCGTGGTTTGCCGTCCAGGCTTCGGCCGCGCCGTTCCGAAGTATCCGAACAGATTGCCAGCGATGGAGCTGCTGAGGGCGACATTCTCTCTCCCTGTTAACAACTCGCAGACATGTGAGAGAAAGCAGCGTCGGTTGACAGTAACGTCCCCCATAGATCTCGCATTTGCGTCGCCCGAGGACGAATCAAAAGGGACGGCAATTGCATTGCAAAAGGTGTGTTCAGCACGAAAAAGCCTGCGAAATCCGCCGACTCTCTCCGTATTGGTTTTGTACGGGGAGCTTTTTGAAAAACTACGGAACGAAGTACCGTCCAGTTAACGCCCGCAAGGCCCCAATCGGCCCGCGGGCGTTTCTCGTTTCGGCCCCGATTTTCGCGGTGTTACGCGACTTCTCGCCGGCCGGCCACCTCTCGCGCGTTCGCGAGCTGTCACCTCTGAGACAAGCGTGAAACCCAAGATCGCGCTCGAATCCCCGCCGAGACCGCCAAAACATCTCACTCTCTCTGTATCACGAGCCCAACCGGGTTAACGCCCGATCTCTCTTTGATGCACCGGGCCAACCTGCTCGCCAGTGCTTCCGCAAACCTCTCCCGAATTCAGCCAAGAGAGTCGCGAGAGACTGCGAGAGCTGCCACGCTCACCGCTCCCATGCGGGCACACCTCTGCGACAAACCTTGGCACGTGAGAGATCTCTGGTAGCAAGTCGCTATCCCGGAAAGCAAACCGGAGTTTCTGGTTGCGGTCTGCAACCGGATTGAATGAGTTGGAGCAGCTGCATCGCCTAAATAACAACGGCAACCCGAGCAGCGGTATTCACACGTCTGGAGTCGCTTGTTTTGTGACGCAATAATCCATGGTAATCAAAAGCAGAAAGCTTTTCGTATTCGCAATATGACCAATTGACTTCGAGCTCGCAGTGCTACCGCAACCTGTTCTCGCCGTGTCGAACACGATGTATAGAACCTACGGTGGTCGGTTTGTGTCGAAGCATTGACGCCGTTCACCAAGGAACTCAGTGGATTTGCATTGTGAATGTAACGCCTGAAAAATTGATCGATTCTGTCGTTCAGTTAAATCGTACGTCGGATTATCGAATGTCATTTTATGAGTTTGATGATCTCGAATCGCTTGAGGACCAAGAATCAAGAACAGCAGAGGTAATTGAGACTTTTCAGGCAATCATTGACGATGGAGTGACTGGCCTTTCCTTTCGGGACGATCCAGACAACGAGGAGTTCGAGGTTTCAGAAATCGTTCGCACAGCTGAAGAGTACAAGACACTTGATGCCAGAGACAAGGGTTGCATCTCGTTTCGATCGCGATCATTCCAGCTCGTATCGCCCAAGAGCGATATGGCTCATGCGGCACAGCATCAGCAAGATCGGCTACGATTGGTATCCAATGATGGCGTAGTCCTTTCGATCAACTACTCTCCCCTGCCCGTAGGCGTCTATGCGAGCGAGAAAGGGCTTTACAACGAATACGTTGTGTCCCCTCTTGGTTACTGTGCGGTAGAAGTTGACTTTGCAGAATCAAAAGTCAAACCAAGCGAAATTGTTCTAGACCAACTTATTGATCGATATCTCTTCGGACTTGCTGCTTCTCATGAAATCGTTTTTGAACGGAGCGAGTTCTTTATTGATGAAGAGCACGGAATGGACTGGTGGGAGGCGGGAGAGGAGCCGGATTTTCCGCTTCGGCCCCTAGACGAATACAATGAAGGTGTCCGGTTGTACGTAGCTGCTGTCCAAGTAACCGATCCGGAACTTCGCCTTTTTAGTCTGTACAAGGTGCTCGAGTATTTCGGACCGTGCGTTAAGAACCTGGATTCTCATGAATCGTTGCGGAAAAAGCTTGATCGTCCTGAAGCACTGCAGCCTACGGGGCAATTTCTTCGAGAGATTCTTTCGTTAGCGAAGGACTACGAAAAGCAAACGGCCGAGCGTGATTTGATCAAGCGAGTATTGCTAACGGGTACAGACCTACCCGGCCTCCTTGAGGCACTTCCTGATAAGTTAAAGCGAGGCTTTGATGGCAATAGCTCGAAACTCGAAAAGGTCGCAAGAGATGTTGCCGATGCGATTTGCTCTACGCGGAATTATGTAGCTCATGCCAAAGCGAACTACTCTCCGACAGGCACTGAGTGTGCTGGTGACGACTTGCTCAAGCTTAACCAGTTTGTAGCCGGAGCGGCGCAACAGCTGATTCGCTGGTACAACCGGCTTCCAGAACATCTGAAAAACGAGATTCATGATTGAGCATTATGGTTTGGTCGTACTTAAAGCGTTACAAACGCCCGCGACGGATCTCTCCGCCGCGAGCGTTGTGCAATGCTATCCAATTGTCGCCAATCTAGCCGACCACGCGTGTCACCACGCCCGATCCGACGGTCCTGCCGCCTTCACGGATGGCGAAGCGGTCACCGTCAGCGACCGCGATCGGTTGCTTCAGCGTGACTTTCAACTGCACGCCGTCGCCGGGCATCGCCATGTCGACTCCGCCCAGCACGTTTGCGCTGCCGGTCACATTCGTGGTTCGGAAGAAGAACTGAGGAGCATAGCCGTCGAAAAACGGCGTGTGTCGGCCTCCTTCCTCTTTCTTCAACACGTACACTTCAGCCTCGAATTCACGATGCGGAGTCAATGTCCCCGCCTTCGCCAAAACTTGACCTTTGGTGATCTCGTTGTGAGCCGTCTTGCGAAGCAACACACCAACGTTGTCACCAGCGTTTCCGGCCTCCAAGACTTCGCCGAATGATTCCACTTGCGTGATCACATCTGTCGCGGTCGCGGATCTCAGTCCGAGGATCTCGACGCTGTCACCGGCGCGAATCATTCCCTGCTCAATCTTGCCAGTCACGACAGTGCCGCGGCCAGCGATCGAATAAACGTTCTCGATCGGCATCAAGAACGGCTTGTCAACCAGACGAACGGGATCGGGAATCCAGCGGTCCAGTGCATCTAACAGCCGCTCAATGCACTCAATTGCCCCTGGATTCGTGGGGTCGTCGTGCGCCAGCTTGGCCGATCCGCGAATGACCGGAGTCTTTTCGCCATCGTAACCGTACTCACTGAGCAACTCGCGCAAATCCAGTTCGACCAGCTCGAGCAATTCAGCGTCTTCTACCAAGTCACATTTATTCATGAACACGACCAAGTGCGGCACGCCAACTTGTCGGGCCAGCAACAAGTGCTCGCGAGTCTGCGGCATCGGACCATCAGCTGCAGACACCAACAACACTGCGCCGTCCATTTGAGCCGCACCAGTGATCATGTTCTTGATGTAGTCGGCGTGGCCGGGACAGTCGATGTGGGCGTAGCTTCGGGCAGCGGTTTCGTACTTCACATGCGAAGCGATCACGGTCACAGTCTTGTTCTTGTCACGAACAATACCGCCTTTGGCGATCGATTCGTACGACTTGTACTTGGCCAGTCCCTTCTCGGATTGAACTCGCAACAGGGCAGAAGTCAGTGTCGTTTTGCCGTGGTCGATGTGACCGATCGTGCCGACGTTGACCGACACCTTGCCATTTCGCGTCATTTCGTTCTGAACCATAGCTCGCAAACTCCTTTGTAAAGGAAACGTTTCGCACCGATCGCCAGCGGCCGAGGTGAGCAGCCTCGGCAACCTTTTTGCCCTGCGTGAGCGCCAGATGAACGGAAACGAAGAAACAGGAAAACGCCGTCAATCACGAACCGGCAATCCACAAAAAAAGCCCGCCAAGTGAATCACCAGGCGGGCTTTGCGAATCGTTTTGAACTTAGACTTCAACCACGACGCACCATCCCCGCCTCGCCGTCGAATGACGAGTCGGTCGTTGATGATGTTGATGTTGTGGTGAAAGTAGTCATTGGGTTTCCAGAATTGACGGACCGAAGCAGAGACACATGGTCGAAAGATTGGTTCGCCAGCAAAACAGATGCAGCTCGGTTAAAGAATGCTGTTAGACGCAACAGTCCAGCTGACTAATTCAGTTCCGGTAACACCTCACCCGTAGAACTGTTACCTCGCAGGTTAAAAAAAAGTTACCTTCCTAGCAAACGTTCGGACAGATCAGACGCGAAACCGCTGACGTACTCTCCTGATGCTTCGATCGTCTCCAGTACATCGTGGAGCATTTTGATGCGCTCTGGGCGGACGAAGGCGTACCCAGTGTCTTCGATAGGCGTGTCAAGCCAGATTCCGATGGGTACGCCTTCGGACTGAACGCGAGCGATGTATTGCCTCGCTTCCAAGTTAGTCGGGAGTCCGTTCTCGTCGACCGCGGATGCTGGAAATGCCAAGAACGTGTAAGGACATTCCCCTCGATCCAACAGTGATTGAGGGTCAACCAATTCCCTGTGATTGATTTCTTTGGAATGCGGCATGCTTTGCTCCTGCGACTAGTATCCCATTCCAAGATCTTGCGCTTGTCGGGTCAACTCATCGAGTGCCTTTACACGTTCAGGTTTCAAACGCAATCGAACCAGTAGGTCGTTTAGCTCGCCACGAGCCGATGGCATCTCGGGAAGTTTGGAGGCTTCGTAGGCCGACTCGAGTTCGGCAGTGAGGCGTTCGTATTCTCGGGTGTGGAATTCCAGATCGGCGGCTTCAAGCGTTCCTTTCTCGGGTCCGCAACGCTTGCGGTCCACGAGCTCGTCAATGTACGAGAGTTTGGCCGACTTGTTCAGCGTGATCAGGTTGGCTTCGACCTCGCCAGTGCGCATTAGGTGAATCCCCGTCAGCAGCACGCGATAGACGTACAGCAGCGGCTTGACGCGCGGCGGCGACTCCTTGGCGAAGAGCTTCCACTGGGTCGCGGCAAATCCGAGGTAGTGATGTGCGTGATGACGCGTGATGCAGTTCTTG
Organism: Roseiconus lacunae; assembly: GCF_008312935.1. Taxonomy (NCBI): domain Bacteria; kingdom Pseudomonadati; phylum Planctomycetota; class Planctomycetia; order Pirellulales; family Pirellulaceae; genus Roseiconus; species Roseiconus lacunae. Next base: position 1,099,515 of record NZ_VSZO01000001.1, read on the forward strand.
GCGATCGACTTGAGTTCCTCGTGCTCGGGAGTGCTGTACACCACCAGCGGCGAGAAGATTTGCTCAAGCACGTACCCGTTCCGCTTCAGCATCAACCGGAAGAACTTTTCCACGTCGTGCGTGACCAAGTCGATTTCCAGACCGTCGTAGATGCCCTCTTTTTCTACCGTTTGCTCGCCCTCATCGAGTCCGGCAACGGTCTCCAGTGGCAGCATATGAACGCCACGGAGATCGAAGTCGGAATCGGGCGAAGGGAAACCATAAAGATGAGCTCCACTGATGGTCGCAAACAGCAGCGGGTATGGATGCGACTCGACATGCTGCATCATCTTCACGTGGTCAATCGTGCTGGCATCGGTCATGGCAATGACTCTCCCATCGCTCGCCGGCGTGCGTCGACTAGGAAAGCATTCGCACGCTCGTAGTCAGGACGGTCCGGTAGCTTGGTTGTTTTGAACGCAGACTCAAAATCACTTTGCAGTTCCTTCCGCCACGAGTCTGCTTCGGCGAACGGCATCTCACCTCGTTTGATTGTCAACAATTGATCTCGATACTGGCCAACGTCGACCATCATCTCACCCGAACGTAAGACATGGGTTCCAGACAGCAGCAACCGGATCAAGTGCATCACGTGTTTCCACTTCACTCGTCCCTGATTGCGGATGTCGGTTTGCATCTTTTTGAACTGCGATGCAACGTATCCAGAGAACGTCTGGAAGATGAGCTTCGAGAGGAATGCAGATCGCATCTCGAGCAGTTCTTCACCCAGCGGAGTCGCTGACTCAACGATTGGGGAATAGAGGCACTCGAGCACATTCGGGTTCGCCTTCAGCGCGAGCACGATGAACTTCTGCAGTTCCCAGTAAACCTCCTGTGTCTCATCATTTTCCAATTGCTCAGGAACCCCGAAGAGCGACCAATGCAGTTCAGCTGCCGGTAGGTAGATTCCACGGCGATCGGTATCGGACGCTTCGTCTTCAAGGCCGTAGGCCCGCGATCCGATCACGCAGCGATAGATCACGCGATCGTACAAGCCCGAACTCATCAGCGGCGCGTCGCTATCACGGATGCTGTTTGATTTGAATTCCGCCAGCCGAACAAGTTGGTCGTGATGGATCGGAGCCTCGAAACCGTCACTGAACTTCACGCGATAAGCGTGGGTGCGATCGACTGGCGACCGGACGATCACACCGACAGCGCCCGCCGGGTGCGCAATGCGATCGTTTGCCGCCATGACTTCCTTCTGAGCGACCACTTGCGTGCCGACACTGTAGATAAGCGAATGTTCCGTCACTGAAAGCTTCCCTATGGAGCGTGACACCTTGGAGTTGATTGGACGACACGATAGAGACAGATTTTAGCTAGATGGGTTCTGCTGGAGCGAATCTCGTTCGTCGGCCCGGGCGTGAACCGGGTAGGTAAGTCTCGTTGGCTGTTAACTTCTTCTCCGTTGGCTTTGGCTGGGCGAGCATCGCAGGCACTTGGCGCGGACTGCATCCACTTGAGGAGCATTCTGTGTCGTCGCTTTATCTCACCGAAGACCTATCTGCTGGCGAGCTCTCCGCCGAGCAGCGCGAACAACGTGTCGTCGAAATCCTGGCGATCGGGCTGATGCGTCTGAATCGTCGAGCCGGACTGTCCAAAGCAACTGAGCGAGTTGGTTCGACTTCTTTGCCAATCTCTGGCGACTCCGCCGCATCTCGGCTTGAGTCTCTTTCGGATTCTGGGCTGACTGTTTCCAACCGTTAACCCTTTTCAGATTTCTGCAAACGAGACAACCGATTCAACGAGACACCGAACCCGATCCTGCCATCCACCGACATTCCGTCCATCAAGTGCGTCAACAAATCGAAGGAGCAGACGAAGCGACCGAACAACCGATCGATCAGAACACGGCCAATCAGCACCAACGCCGTGTTGTTGAAATTCTCGGGATCGCACTGGCCCGATTGAACGGTCGCGGCGGTTTGAGCAAATCGACCGGACTAGACGGCATCCAACCGTCGGAAATCTCTGGCGACTCTTCGGCATCTCGGCTTGAGTCTTCTCGCGACTCCGGGCTGACTGTCCACAACGGTTAACGCACCCGTGATTCTCGAGAAGGAGACCCAACAAATGGCACTCAACGTGACCAGGGAGGTTCGGAGGATGGAGAAATGCTCCGTCCGGGACCTTCGCAAACAATACGCCGAAGTCTTCGGCGAAGCGACCAATGCGTCCAACAAAGATTGGCTGATCAAGCGAATCGCCTGGCGGATGCAATCGAACAGAGAAGGCGACATATCTAAACGGGCTCGTCAGCGAGCGTTGGAGATCGCATGCGATTCTGACGTACGCATGTCGCCTCCGCCGGAAATGCCCAAGCCGAAGCCTCCACCGGACCGCTAAGTGACCGAGGAATTCCGGCCGTCGATCGACAAGCGTCTTCCGCCACCCGGAAACCTCATCACTCGCAAATACAAGGGACAGCTGCACATCTGCAAAGTTCGCCAAGACGGCTTTGAGCACGACGGCGAATTTTACAAGTCACTGACCGCAGTGGCGAAAGCGATCACCGGTCAGCACTGCAGCGGCTACGCATTCTTCAACATTCAAAAGGCGGACTCATGAAAAAGACCGAAACCAAGAAAACGATCCGCTGCGCGATCTACACGCGGAAGTCGACTGAAGAAGGACTCGACCAGGAGTTCAACTCGCTCGATGCCCAACGTGCGTCGGCCGAGAATTTCATTGCTAGTCAAGCAAGTGAAGGTTGGGTCGCACTGTCGACCCAATACGACGACGGTGGTTTCACCGGCGGGAACATGGACCGGCCGGCGCTCAAACAGTTGATGGCAGACATCGACAGGGGCAAGATCGACTGTGTGGTTGTCTACAAAGTTGACCGTCTCAGTCGATCGTTGCTCGACTTCTCTCGCATGATGGACGAATTCGAACAAAAGAAGGTGTCGTTCGTTTCGGTCACCCAACAGTTCAACACGACCTGCAGCATGGGGCGACTGACGCTCAACATCCTTCTTTCATTCGCCCAGTTCGAACGCGAAATCATCTCGGAGCGAACACGAGACAAGATCGCCGCGGCACGTCGCCGAGGCAAATGGTCGGGCGGGATGCCTGTGCTTGGTTACACGGTTCCGGAAGGCACGACCAAACTGGTTGTTGATCCATTGGAGGCCGAGCGTGTGCGAGCCATCTTCGATCTGTACCTTGAACGCAAGTCATTGCTGGGAGTCGTCGCTGAATTGGATCGCCGTTGCTGGGTTGCAAAACAATGGACAACTCGCAAGGGCACCCAGCGTGGAGGCCGGCCGTTCTGCAAGACGAGCCTGCATCGCCTTCTGACGAACGTGACCTACCTCGGGAAGTTGAGGTACAAGGACGAAATCCACGAGGGCGAACACGATGCGATCGTCGACGAGGATGTCTGGAAAAAGGTGCAAGCCTTGATGAACCGCAACGGACGATCCGGCGGTGGCGAGGTGAAAAACAAGTTCGGTGCATTGCTGCGGGGACTGCTTCGCTGCAAACCCTGCGATTGCACCATGATTCCATCGCATTCGACCAAACCAAACGGCAAACGATATCGCTACTACGTTTGCGCCATGGCCCAAAAACGAGGCTGGGCGAATTGCCCAACCAAGTCGGTGCCGGCCGGCGAGATCAAACGCTTTGTAGTCGACCACATTCGTTGCATCGGCCGCGATTCGGACCTTGCTCGAAAGGTAATGGAACAAGGCGAAGTCGAATCACGAACGCAGATTGCTGCATTGGCCAATGAAGAACATCTGCTACTGAAGAATCTCAGCCTCTGGCAAACGCAACTCGGTGAAGTTCTCCGCAAGCTGCCAGCGATGGGCGAGGATTCGGTGATGCTGGGGATTTTGGCTGATCTACAGGACCGAATCCGCGAAGGCGAAAAGCGACTCACTGCGATTCGGATTGAATCGGATCAACTTGCCCGATCCAAGGTCGATCCAGATTCGGCAACCGAGACATTAGCGCACTTCGATGATCTCTGGGAATCGCTTGTCCCCAGAGAACAAGCCGAATTGATTCAGATGCTGATCCAATCGATCGAGTACGACGGCGAGGCCGGTAAGATCTCGATCGCGTTTCATCCTTCAGGAATTGGTGTGATCGAACAACGCTTGCTCGCGGGGGCTACCGAATGAACTCGACAATTGTCTTCGAAGCAAATCTGACCTTTGAACGTCGTGGGGCCGGATCGCGACGAGTCGCAACGGACGAGAAGCCGGACGAAGATGATTTGCCGGCCGGACGTCTCATGAAAGTCACCAAACTGATGGCGTTGGCGATTCGGTTCGAGGAACTGATCGCCGACGGCGTCGTCACGGATTACGCCGAGCTCGCACGGCTGAGCCTCGTTTCCCGAGCCCGTGTGACGCAGATCATGAACCTGCGATTGCTCGCACCGGACATCCAAGAAGCGATCCTGTTCGCCCCGGAAATTCGCAAGGGTCGCGATCCAATTTCCGTTCGCGACATGCAGCCGATCGCGCTCACCGCGAAATGGAAACACCAGCGCGACATGTGGCAAGAGCTTTCTTCTCGGCTTGGACCAAACGTGTCCACTGAATCCCAATAATCGCCGGCATCGCTGCTTTCGTTAATGCCAGCAATCTCGATTGCCGGCTGAAGATCGTTTCCCGCTTCCAGGATGGAGTGACAGATGACCCCGCAAAAGTTTGGTGCCCAAATCCGCATTCGTCGACTTGAAAATCACCTCGAGCTGCCCCAGCTCGCCGAGCAACTTTGGATTTCGCCCCAGCACCTGGCCTCGTTGGAGCATGGTGAGTTCGAAGAAGGCGATGACGACCTAATTGAGAAACTGGACATCATTCTCGATTCACCGCCGTGGGACCGCCTGGCTTTCGATGGCTTCCGACAACTTTTCCCCGAACGATCAACGCCTGCGGATCTGGCGTTCGTCACTGCATTCCGAACGCCAGTCGAGAATTCACCGGTTTTCTTTTCGCTGCGTGACCAAACGTGTCCACCCCTGTCGCAATGCTAGCAACTCCGGCGACGGGGCTGGGTGAATCGGCAGGACGCCCAAACGGATCGCTCGAACAGCAGGCCACGGACGAGCGGAACGGAGACCAAATTGGATCGGTGGTGGAATCCGCCATCGCTCAGCCTCGTCGCACTTTCAATCAGCCATTCGGAATGGAACTGACCTTTTTCCCCATGGACGCTTTATGACCTGTTCGTGATCCGCTTTGGACAATCGATGCACACGCTCAACTATCAACGATTTACCAACTTGCCATTCTTGCTATCGATCAAACCACAACGGCTTCGGGAATTCCTGGAGCCGTTTCGTGATTACCTTTCCGTGAAGCAATTGCATCCGGACCAGACCGCTCTTTCCCACAACGATTACGTCCAGAGGCTTTCCGAAGTGTTTGCTTCTCCGGATGCGGATACGCCATCACCACTTCTGGATGCTCTGCATAGCGGTCGCGTTCGCATCGCGTCTTCGCCGCGTCCTTGTTGCCATAGGACTTGATCTGCTTTGCCCATTGGTTTCGTTCGCGGCGTCGCGTTCCGGTCGATGCGTAGATTGCTTTTTCATGGTTGGCGATCAAGGAAATCAGTCGGGCCAAGGCCGCCGTTCCATGAAATGGTGATGTGTAGCCCGCAAGATTCGTTCACCCGCGCCCCGCGTTCTTTGATCGTGTCGACCGCGGTTTCGACGTTTTCCAATCCCTCGCGTCCGCGGAGGACCGGTGAAACAAACTCGCAAGGTTTGCGGCCGGCCGGCGTGCGGATGCTGCCGTCGCGTTCGGCTTTCCAACCCTCGGGCAACCAGGAAACCGGAAGGCCGTTGTGGTAGCCGCCAATCGGCGTGCGATCGTGTCCGGGCATGTGAGTTTCGATTTCGATACCGAAGGCGATGTCGTTGGCGTGCATGTTTGTGTCTCCGAAAAGCGTGGAATTCGTTTTGCGTTGACACACATGAGCCATGCGTTTTGAGACACCTCAAGCGAAGTTTGAAAGTAATGTTCCAGTAATCTGCAGCTTTCTTTTCTTGCCCACAGGCGGCCAGTTTTGGCCCCACGTCGCCGCCCAAAACATGCGGCCACTGACCGCAAACATGCACACAATCACGACAGTGGCCGACGTGTTGGCCCAGTCGCAATCCAACCCACGGAGCCCGTCATGGAAGGCAATAACGAAGAACTGAACCCGAATGCGATGACCGCCGAACAAACCGCCGCGCTGTTCTCCAAGTTGCGTCGGCGAAAGGTTCCGGTTGCCGAAATTGAAGCGGACATCGAGGACGGCGCGCCGACCAACGGTGCCGGCCGCTTGAACCTGTTGACTTACACCGCATGGATGTTGAAGGAGGCCGGTCGTGGTGAATGACCCACGCAAACTGAAACCGAGCGAGTGCTGCCGGCTACTCAACTCAACGCCGCTCGGTACCGTCATCAATGAACGGCAATTGCATCGGCACCGAGTCGAAGCGGGCAATCGCATCGGAGACGGCCGGCACGTTGATCTATTGGCTTACGCTGATTGGTTGCATGAGAAACGGCATGCACCGAAACCGGTTTCCGATGTAGATCCGTACGCCAAGCTCAAAGAGAGTGCCCGCGCACGAAATGCCGCCATCGCACTGGCCGGTCGCGATATCGGAGAATTACCGGCGGTCGAGAATCCCGAACGCAAGGCGAAGGCTGCCGGTTCATTCCGAGCGTTCTGCGAGGCGTACTTCCGCTTGACGTTTCATCTCGAATGGTCGCCGGACCACTTGAAGGTGATCAGCAAGATCGAAGAAGCGGTCATCCGCGGCGGTCTTTTCTCTCTCGCGATGGCGCGTGGATCCGGCAAGAGTTCACTCGCCGAAGTCGCCTGCATCTGGGCGGTGCTGAACGGGTTTCGCGACTTCGTTTGTCTGATCGGAAGCGACGAAGGTCATGCCTGTGACATGCTCGACTCGATCAAGACCGAACTCGATAGCAACGACCTACTCGCCGCCGACTATCCAGAAGTTTGCTTTCCGATCCAAGCCCTTGACGGCATCGCCAACCGAGCGAACGGCCAGCTTTTCGAAGGCAAGCGAACTCAGATTGGTTGGACGGCCAAAGAAATCGTCTTGCCAACCCTTGCCAGCAGTAAAGCCAGCGGCGCGATTATCAAGGTCGCCGGCCTCACCGGTCGCATCCGCGGCATGAAGTTCAAACGGCCGGACGGCAAGACCGTTCGGCCTTCGTTAGTCGTCCTGGATGATCCGCAGACCGACGAATCCGCTCGCTCGCTGTCGCAATGCGCCAACCGCGAAGCGATCCTGGCCGGCGCGGTTCTCGGCCTCGCCGGCCCAGGCAATAAGATCTCGGGCATCATGCCATGCACGGTCATCCGTCCTGGCGACATGGCCGACAACATTCTCAACCGCGACCTGCATCCGGAATGGAACGGCGAGCGGACTCGCATGGTTAACGCGTTTCCGACCAACGAAACGCTCTGGCAACGTTACGCAGAGATCCGTGCGGAAGGATTGCGGTCCGGCGATGGTGGAGCCGCCGGCACCGAATTCTATCGCCAGAACCGTGAAACCATGGATGCCGGCGCGGACGTTTCATGGAAAGAACGTTTCAACCACGATGAACTGTCGGCGATCCAACACGCGATGAACTTGAAGCTTCAAGACGAAGCCGCGTTCTTCGCCGAATACCAAAACGAACCGCTGCCTAAAGAAACGGTCGGTGCCGATCAACTCACTGCCGACCAAGTCGCCGCCAAGATCAACAATCTTCCGCGACGCCGGATCCCGATTGCCGGAAATCATCTGACCGCATTCATCGACGTCCAAGGCAAACTGCTCTTCTACGTCGTCGCTGCGTGGGAAGATGATTTCACAGGCTACGTTGTCGATTACGGAACCTACCCCGATCAACAGCGAACCTACTTCACGCTCCGCGACGCGCGGCACACGTTGGCCACTGCGGCCGAGGGGACGGGGCTTGAGGGCAGCATTTACGCCGGCCTCGAATCGTTGACAATCGAGCTACTCGGTCGCGAGTGGCAACGTGACGATGGGGCAGCCATGAAGATTGGCCGATGTTTGATCGACGCCAACTGGGGTCACTCAACCAACGTCGTGTATCAGTTCTGCCGGCAAAGTCACCACGCTTCGATCCTGCTCCCATCGCACGGCCGATTCGTCGGCGCCTCATCCAACCCCTTCAGCGAATACAAACGCCGGCCCGGTGATCGCGTTGGGCTCAACTGGCGAGTCCCTACCATCCATGGAAAACGCGCCATCCGCCACGTGATCTACGACACGAATTGGTGGAAGTCATTCACGCACGCGCGACTCGCCGTAGCCATGGGCGACCGAGGCTGCCTTTCCATCTTCGGCGATCGCCCCGACCAACACCGAATGTTTGCCGAGCAAGTCACGGCCGAGTACTACGTCCGCACCGAGGGCCGCGGACGAACCGTCGACGAATGGAAAGCCCGCCCCGAACAACCCGACAACCACTGGCTCGACTGCCTCGTCGGCTCCGCCGTCGCCGCTTCCATGCAGGGTGCATTGCTATTCGGCACCGATCTAGCTACAGCTTCTAGAAGAGCACGAGTTAGCTTCCGACAACTTCAGAGGAAGAAGAGAAGCTAGACGCGTCCCTGTGTGGACGTGCTCCAGCCAAAACAAGAGAGATGTGGTACTTGTTTGCAGGTAATCCGCATTGAAGTGGGGCGTACGCCAACGGTTTCTGATTGCTACACTACTTGTTGGCTGTATATCAACAGAGATCGCGGCAGCGAAGTCCGCTTCTTGTTACTGACGATTTATTTCGCGTGAAGAGTGCTGGATCATGATTCAAACCCATCTCGATATTTCAAAACGCATGATGGAGCGTTGGTCTCCGTTTCCAAACACGCAAACACTTGGTTCTTACTGCCCCTTCAGCCAGCAGATAACCCTGCATCAATGCAGTGAAAAGGAGCTCAAATCCGCCCTCGCGGGCGAAGACGAAACTGCAGGGCTGCGGGTGCTCCCGCTTCTTGCGCACGAGTTACAGCACTTTGTAGACAATCTAGGAACGCTCTGGGGTCGGCAGCACCTTGTCAAAATCTTTACCGCATTTAAGGTCCGCGCTGAATGCGACCTCCAGAACTTCCACGATGTAATAGGTTTGGTACGAGCCCTTCGCCGCGTTGACTACAACGACTACTACACAGAACTGCTTACCGCAGTCTCCGAGCCTTGGGACGGAAACGTGTGGCAATACCAGTTCACCTGTGGGCTGGAGATTGGCCCCAACGGATTGCCGGACAAATCCCGTCCGCTATTGTTTACGCAATTTGCAACTCACTCCGGTGCGCCCGTATGCCGGGTACCACTTTCAGTCGCTTCACTTCTTGAGTTGCGCTCAGTCGCCGCAGAGATACATCGATTTCAAATTGTGCTCGATCAACTCGAGAAGGGCATGCGCGTAGTAGAGGAGAAATTATGGAGTAAGAAAATGCTTGAAACCCTATACGATCCGCTTCTCACAAAGTACACGGTTGCGGGGCACTGTCTTTCAAATGCTTTCAAAATCAAAGATTTGATAAACGCATTTACAATTGGATCTCACATAGCGGGAATTTGTTTGATGGCATCAGCTAGTGCCTTCGATTCACTCAAGGTGCCTTTGCAGATCTTAAACACATTTGGGCATCGATGTGACAGCTTTCTCAAGAACCGCGATCCCACCTTCATGTATTTTGTCTTGGTGCAGCATGCCCGAGACCTCGCGTTCGAAGAATGCGTCGATGTTCTTGAGCATCTAAATGCAATATTGAGTCGTTCTGGGCTTGGAAGCGTCACGGACGTTATTACCAATGGTGTTGCAGCTGCCCACGCAATCGAGGCACCAAGATCAGAGGGCATGCTTGGAGATCGCGTCGAGGACATTTGGCGACTCAGCAGCGGACTTATCGCCAACGCAGCATTCGCACACGGCGATGGACTTGGGCGGCTTCCGCTCCCACCAATACTAACGGCTGATAATGAGTTTTTCATGGCTGATGACAGTCTTAATGCAGGCACATTTGCGAGAAGCGAAGACTGGCACACGGAGTCGTTCAGGCTTTACAACCTAGTCGTAGAGTTCGCAGATGCGGTGATTCCCTGATCTGTTGGAACAAATACATGCGGCGCTAGATTAGAGCTTTTTTACAGCCAAGTCTATTCTCGCTTAATACAAAGCTGCCGCGATGGGACATCTTTAAAAGGCCGAGCTTTAGACTGTTTTGGGAGCGTCGATCTTGGATTTGTTTGGCTAGCCGCAATTGCTTATGGCAGGCTCGGTAATATTTCCATTCGACCTACAGGCAAGTACGCGGTTCACATTAGTGCCGAGCAAGGTAAATGCCGGAATTTTCTAGGTGAAGCCTCGTCGGTAGACGGTGCGACCGGGTAGGTGTATTCGCAGAAGAAAGCATCTCTTTCCTAACGAGATATCTGTGGCGGATGACCTTCAAGACGAGATTCGTGAGAACGCCTCGGGGCCGGCGAAGGCTTCGGGCGATGCTGGGTCGGTGGAACAGCACAAGCTGACCGATCAGACTGCAGCGGACAAACATCTCGCCGGCAAGAATGCCGTTGCCAAACCGCATCGCGGGCTCCGCTTCAACAAGATCGTGCCGCCGTCGGCTGGCTGATCTTTCTTTCGCTCTCCAATCCACAAGGGCTGCCGGGGACGGCAACAGGAAACAGCACGGATGCTGAAACATTTGTCAGGGATCATCGAGCAATTGCGCGGCGGAGGACTCCATCGCTCCGTCGCCTCTGGACGCTCGCCCCGGCAGCCCTTCTTCTCCCGTTTGCGTGCCAAGTATGACGCTGCAAACACGACACTCGACAATATCAAACATTGGTCGCGAGCCGACGGGCTTTCAGCCTCCGCAGCCAACAGTCCCGACGTCCGACGAACACTCCGCAATCGATCGCGGTACGAGGTCGCGAATAACAGTTACGCTCGCGGTATCACGCTGACGCTTGCCAACGATGTCGTTGGGACCGGACCGCGGTTGCAGATGCTCACCGCGGATGATGCGGCGAATCGATTTGTTGAAACGGAGTTCATTGCTTGGTGTGAAGCGGTTGGTTTAGCGGAAAAGCTGCGAACGATGCGATTGGCCCGGGTGGCAGACGGGGAATCGTTTGGGCTGCTTACCAGCAATGAGCGACTAGAGACTCCGGTGAATCTGGATCTGCGTCTGATTGAAGCCGATCAAGTTGCTTCGCCGACACTCGCACCCGACACACGTCGCTACCTGGATGGCATCCAATTCGATGCCGATGGCAATCCGGTCGCGTACGACGTGCTGAAGAACCATCCCGGCGACGGCTTCTTTGTGCTAGATGATGAATACGACACAGTGCCAGCCGCCGACGTCGTCCACTATTTTCGCTGCGACCGTCCTGGACAGATTCGCGGCATCCCGGACATCACGCCGGCGCTGCCGCTATTTGCACAACTGAGGCGATCCACTCTAGCGGTCCTGGCCGCGGCGGAAACGGCAGCTGAATTCGCCGGCATCCTTTACACCGATGCGCCGGCCAATGGTGAAGCCGATGCGGCCGAACCTGTCGAGCCGATCGAACTCGAAAAACGAATGCTGCTGACGATGCCCGGTGGCTGGAAGATGGCTCAAATGAAGAGTGAGCAGCCATCGACCACGTACAGCGAGTTTAAGAAAGAGATCCTCAACGAGATCGCGCGTTGTTTGAACATGCCGTTCAATGTCGCTGCTGGGAATTCGTCGGGCTACAACTACGCCAGTGGGCGGCTCGACCACCAGACCTACTTTAAATCGATTCGGGTCGAGCAATCACAACTCGCCCGCGTGGTACTCGACCGCATCCTGCACGCTTGGCTTCGCGAAGCCATTCTCATCGAGGGCTATCTGCCCAATTCGCTTCGTACGCTCGACTCCACGTTCGAGCACCAATGGTTCTGGGACGGACACGAACATGTCGATCCCGCCAAAGAAGCCAATGCCCAAAAGATCCGTCTCGCCAGTCATACGACAACTCTGGCTATCGAATTTGCGCGGTAGGGGCGTGACTGGGAGACGGAACTCAAACAACGTGCGAAAGAGATCGCCCTGATGCGTGACCTCGGTCTGACGATCGAGTCCGAAACTGATTCTTCATCCGAACCCGAAGTCACGGAAGACCATGCCGAAGACACTGAACCCCAAACCGCTTGAAGCGGAATCCGAATCCGTCCCCAGTTCGCTGCGTATCGTCTGCGATGACGCCGCGACGATCACGCTTGCCGCCGCTGATCCGCCGATCGAAGGCGACGACAAGCCGGCACTGCGGAAGTTTTCGATGGTGGCTTACACCGGCGGTGCGATGCGACTGGGCGGTTGGCCTTATCCAGTCGTCGTTGACCTGGCTGGTCTGCGTGTGACTCGAAAGTCTCGACCGATTCTCAAAGACCACGACCGCGGATCAATCGTCGGCCACACCGACGATATCAAGATCAGCGATCGATCACTGGAGGTTGCTGGTGTCATTTCCGGAGTCGGCGTGACGGCCCAAGAAGTGATCGCGACCAGCGAAAACGGTTTCCCGTGGCAGGCGTCGCTCGGGGCCACCGCCGACAAAGTGGTCTTCATCCCGGAAGGCAAAACGGCCAAAGCCAACGGGCGTGATCATTCCGGCCCACTCTACATCGCCCGCAAGTCCACTCTTGGTGAAGTCTCCTTTGTCGCACTTGGTGCCGACGACAACACCGAAGCCCGCGTCGCCGCCGGCCAATCAGATGAGGACGATCCTGAAACCAGCGACGAAGAAAACAACGACAACCTCGAACCTGTCAATGCGAGTCTCGAAATGCCCACGAAGCCGAAAGCCAAACCGCAATCTCAATCGCTTTCGGCCGTCGAGCAGATGCGTGCCGAGGCCGCTGCCGAGTCACGTCGCATCGCCGGCATTCGCAAGCTCTGCGGCGACAAGCATCCCACCATCGAGGCCGATGCGATCAAGCAAGGCTGGTCGGTCACGAAAACGGAACTCACCGTGTTACGCAGCGAACGCCCCAAAGCTCCCGATCAATCGCAACACTCGCCGCGGTACAACCGCGAGGTTCTCGAAGCGGCCGCTTGTCTGTCCGTTGGTATCGATGAAAAGACGCTGTTGGCCAGCTATGGCGAGCGAACACTCGAAGCCGCAAACCCGCTCCGCCACATCGGCTTGAAGGAACTCGTCGCCGAGTGTGCACGCAGCGAAGGCATCGACGTTCCGCGTGTGTTTGGCGACGGAACTGAAACCATCCGCGCCGGTTTTTCGTCGATGAGCTTGCCGAGCATTATGGAAAACGTCATGAACAAGACGTTGCTCGCGGCTTACCAGAACACGCCGATCGCCGCGTTCGATCTATGCAGTGTCGGTACCGTCTCCGATTTCAAAGAGGTTTCACGCTATCGACTCCTTGGTACTGGCGGCTTCGAACAGGTCGCTCCCGACGGCGAGCTCAAGCATGGAAAACTGTCGGACCAGAAGTTCACGAACAAGGCCGACACCTACGGTCAGATCCTCACACTGACTCGGCACGACATTATCAACGATGATCTCAACGCCTTCATGGACATCCCACGCCAAATGGGACGCTCCGGTGCTGAGTCGATCGATGATTTGTTCTTCACACTGTTGCTGAAGAACTCGGGATTCTTCTCCTCGGCGAACGCCAACTTCTTGCAGGGGCCAGACACCAAGTTCGGACCGGACAGTCTTACCGTCGCCAAAACGACTTTCCGTAAACAAAAGGCTGGTCCGGGTGGCAAACCCAAGGACCAGAAGCCTATCAACATTCGGCCCGAATACTTGGTGGTGCCAGTCGAATTAGAAACCGAAGCGGAACTGTTGATGGGCTCGGCCCAGTTGATGATCTACGCACAAGGGTCGCCGACCAAGATTCCGGTCGACAACCCACACCGTAACAAGTATCGCGTCATTTCAACGCCGCATCTTTCGGACTCCTACTACCAAGGTGCGTCTAGCACAGCCTGGTACCTCTTCGCCAACCCGCGAGTCCTTCCAGCGTTTGAGATTGTGTTCCTCAACGGTCGCCGGACGCCGGTCATCGAGCGCGTGGAAATGCCTCCAAACACGCTCGGCATGGGCTTCCGCTCCTACATCGACTTCGGCGTGAACTCTCAAGATCACCGCGCCGCCGTGAAGGTCGCCGGCGAGTAGTGCTCGCTGCGATCCCACCTGATTCTCGATTTCTCAGCTTCTTAACTGGAATCCCATGCAAGCTCAATTCGTTCACGACGGCAAACACGTTGACTTCACGCCCGATGTCGACGTTCCGGTTGGATCAATCGTCATTCAAGGCGACTTGGTCGGCATCACCAAACGCGACCTCAAGGCGGACGTGCTTGGCTCGATTGCCGTTGAAGGCGTCTTCGATTTCCCGAAAGCCATGGCCAGCGAGGATGAGTACTCGGCGGGTCAGAAGGTGTATGCCACGAACGACGGCATCATCACTTTGATTGACACGAACACGGTGTATCTGGGCAAGGTCGTCGACGATGTTGCCGCGACCGACGAGTTTGTCCGCGTTCGTCTCAGCCAGTGATCAACCAAGTGATGAAGCCACGTGAGCAACGCCATTATCGTTCCCGCTGGGGTCAACTTCGTTCATGAAGGTGACACTATTCCATTCGTGCCAGATGTCGACATCGCACCGGGTGACGTTGTCGTTCTGAACAAACTGGTAGGCGTCGCCAAGTTCGGTATCTATGCGGGTGCTCGTGGCAGCGTCACGGTTCGCGGCGTCTTCAGCCTAGTCAAAGATCCAACCACGAACATTCCCGCCGGCACGATTCTCTACTGGTCCGAGATTAGCCATCACGTGATCAAGAACCAGTACGAGCATTCGATGATCGGAGTCTCGGTCGAAGATGCTCCGCCCAGCACACCGACCGTCCGAGTTCGGCTGCTTCAGTAATCTTGCATCAGGTCTTATTTCGCATGGATGCCAAGTTGCGATCTCTCGTCTTGCTATGTGCTCTCATCGTCTGCACGGGTTGTCTACCGCAACGCGATGTGCAAGTGCGACCGTTGCCGGCCCCGCCACCGGAACAGCCCATCGCCAACCTGCCGCCGCAGTTGCATCAACGCAATTGGACTGGCCGACTGAATCAGGGCAGTTGCGTTCACGCGTCGCTGGTCAATCACTTGCGATGGCTCAACGAGTTTGAACTCGGTGAACGTTGGCGAGCGACCTACAGCGACGGTGAGTGGGACACGCGTTTGCGAAACCGGCTCGATGCGGCTGGCATCGACTACAGCTACACGATTAAAGCTGACCCTCGCTTCCTCGACTGGGCCAACGCAACACGACGCGGCGCGATCCTTTGGTGGAAGCCCGCACATTGCTGCACCTTCGTCGGTTGGGTCGAGCGAAATGGTCAGCAGTACGCCGCGATCCTCGACAACAACTATCCCGGCCGCTTTGAGCTCACGCCACGAGAACAGTTTGTACGCCTCTGGGCGGGTTACGGCGGATTCGCACTGACCGTTATGGAAGACCCCGCCAGTTCCTTGCCCTATCGAAGTTATGAGGTCATTGATGAAGGATGAAATTCGGATCCGGCTGAGCGTCGGCCTGATCGTGGTGGCGGTCCTGCATGCCGTCTTGCTGGGTGCAGTCTTCACGGCATTGCACCGAACGCCCCAACCGCAAACCAATGATGACTGGCGACTTCCCACGGCGAGACCAACTCCGCCGGCTGGCCGGCAGATTGAAAAACTGCCCGAACCCGCTCAGGTGAACCTCGACGCACAAGGGGAACTCAAGCAGCAATCTGGATACTGCCCGCCACCTTGTCCGCCAGTTGTGCGACCGACACTGCGACCGTATCGCGTGGTCCCTGCCACGCCAGTTGTTCGCCCGTCGACGCCAACCCCAGCAACCGTGCCCGCACCGACGGTTCCTGCGCCGATCATCGTCACGCCAACGAACTCCGCCGGTAACACAGCCGCAGAAACTGCGACGAAGCGATACCAAATCGCCTTGTTCGTCGGCAACGACGCGAAGAGTCAGCAACTGCTGGACTGGTTCAACGAGGACGTCAAGCTATCGAAGCTCCGACAGAGCTGCGAGTTTCAGGTCTATACCGAAAGCAATGCCCTCTACAAGACTCGCTATGCGGACATTGTCCCGGCCAGCCAGTTTCCGGTCGTCCTCTTCCAGGATTCGAGCGGTGGTCACGTCCATGCCGCCGGCTACACGATGTTGCCGTCGACTCCGGCGGAACTATTCGACGACCTGCGACACGGTTACGAACTCTATCAGCAAACTCGTCAAGCTCAGAAGACTGGCGCTCTGAAGTCACGCGGCTACTCTTGGGATTCGGCGATCTCACCGACGCTTCAACTCTCTCCGGAAGACTGTCCCGATGGTTACTGTCCGATCGAACCGACGGAACCAACGTGGCGACCGTTCGATCGTGATCGAGACCGTGATCGCGAACCACTCTTTGACCGCGATTCCGGTGGACGCAACGCATTCATCTGGGCGGGTGCCGGCGAACTGGCGACCCTGGCGTTGATTGTCGTCGCGATCATTCTGCTCGGATTCATTCTCATCAAGCGAGGCATGTAAGGCTCATGATTCTTGGAATTGCAACTGTTGTCGTCCTGGTGCTCGTTGCGGTGGCCTTGCTCCCGTCAAAGAAACGCGACCGAGACGGCAACAATCTCAACTTCACCCAGCCGTTCGTCCGCCCGACCAACTACCGGCAACAACAGCTCAACGAAGAAGCCGAAGCGATCGCCGACGAATATCAACGTCGCGCCGATGAAGCCTGGCGTGAAGAGTTGGGCGAAAAAGCCGCAACGCTGTTGAAGGCGAAGCCGGCAGCCACATCACGGTCCACCAAATCGTGAGCGACCTGCTTGCACGCGGTCAGGCGTGGCTCTCTGAGAAGCTGACCAAACACGCATCACGCATGGTTTCATACCAACGCGATGAACTGTCGGTCGAGCTTCCGGCAACGATCGGAAAGTCAGAATACGAGCAGGACGATGGCGAAGGCATTATCTCGCGAGCCCAAGTCCGTGACTTTCTGATCAACTCCAAAGACCTGCTCAATAGTTCCATCGGTACTTGGCCGCGACGCGGCGATCGCATTCTCGAAACGGACGGTGACACAACGTTCGTCTACGAGTTGATGTCGATTGGCAACGAGCCGCCGTGGCGATACAGCGATCCCTTTCGGGTCAAACTTCGCATCCACACCAAACTGGTTGATACTCTTTCATGACCGCGACTCCCGCCACCGTCATTCAGATCGCCGAGAGTGTTGTCGCCGAGATCAACGCCGGCGACTTCAGCAAGAAGAACCTCGCAGCCCAACGACTCTATGTTCCCAACTTCGACCTCGAAGACATGAAGGAACTGCGAGTCACTGTGGTGCCACGCGAAGTCGAATACCTACCACTCGATCGAGTCAGCAACAAGTTCCACGCAACCATCGACGTAGCGGTCCAGAAGAAGTTTTCCAAGGGTGACGCTAAAGAGATCGACCCGCTTGTCTTCTTTGTCGAGGAATTGGCCGACTACTTTCGCCTCAAACGGCTCAACTCCTTCGTCGCCGCCCGCTGCGTTAAGGTCGAGAACGCAGTGCTCTACTCCGCCGAACACTGGACGCAGTTCAATCAGTTCACAAGCCTACTGACACTTACGTTTGAACTGGCCAAGTGATCCATATCCGGACTCGTGTCCGATTCAACCAAGACCAGGTCCAAAAGAAAGTTCAGGCCGCCAACTTTCGGTCACTCGGGCACGCGGCCGGTACGATTCGACTGACCGCCAAGCGGTCGATCCGCAAACGCAAGAAGCCATCCAGCCCCGGATCACCGCCGCACACGCAGACCGGCATGCTCCGTCGGGTGATTCGCTACGAGGTGAATCGGGATCGCGAAGAAGCCGTCGTCGGGCCGGTCAACGAGATTGCTGGCCGACTGTGGAACCTGCACGAGTTTGGAGGCGTTTCCACGAAGCGCCGCAAACTCAAACGTCATCGCTTCCGCGTCGGTGAACACGGTCCGATTCGAGTCATCCGGCCTGGCAAGTTCGCTCGAACGAAGCTACTGACCGGTGCCCAAGCCAACCGTGCAACCCGACTGATCGAAGCTGAAAACGAACGTCGCGGTGCATCAAAGCCACGTCGTTATCCGAAACGCCCATTCATGCGGCCCGCCCTCGAAGCTAATCAATCACGCTTGCCCAAGTTCTGGCGTGACAGTGTGAAGTAACTCGCGAGAAACCTTATGTCAGCTGAAGTAGTCCTCGGTCTCGACGCCGTTCTCACTATCGATGGCGCCGAGATCAAGAACGTCAAAGACCTGACGGTCAACTTAGAAAAGGCCGAGGCCGATGCTTCGACGCGGGCCAACAACGGCTGGCGAGCCACCGTGGGTACGCTGAAGGATGCCTCGATCGAGTTCACCGTGCTCAACAAGAACGGCGACACCTCGTTCGGCATGCTTCAGGGACTGTGGAGCAGCGGCACGCCGTGCGATGTCGGCATTTCAGATGCAGGCGGTGCGCTCGCGCTGACGTGCGAAGTCATGAACTTCAACGTCAACCAGAACCTGGAAGAGGTCGTCTCGGCTGATGTCACACTTAAGCCGACACAGTCTTCATCCGGCGGCGGAATGAATGTGGGTGCAAGTGGACCTTGATTAGTTTCCTCACAATTGACTTGACTGGATGAATTAAGAACACGGTTCGACATCTAGTCGCCGCGATCAAACCGATACTCTCGCTCTACGCGACAAACACGGACGGAGAAAGACTCGTACCACTTGGATCTTCCAAGCAACTGAGCCTCTTTGTGTTCAGACACCTGATGCCATTTGTGTATCGAATCGAGGTCTCGCCAATACGAAACGGTGATTCCGACACGCGTCGTGTCCCGGACACTTTCTACACCGAGAAATCCGTCCTGTTGAGCCGCCAGTTCAATCATCCGCTTCGCCGCTACGGCATATCCGCCATCGTCATCATCAGTCCGACATGATGTGAAGACGACAGAGTAATAAGGAGGCTCGGGGGTCACTGCAATCGGCTCATTGCTCTTCATTTGCTGCACTATCCTTGCTGTAAATGACATCTCGCTAAGCAATAAATCTACACAATTTCAGGTATATGACGGACTTCCATGCAAAAATTCATTGATCGTCGTGGTCGGGTTTGGATCGTCGATATCGACAACACGACGCTTCGCCGTGTGAAAACACTCACCGATGTTCGCTTGCTCGACGCGATCGACGGCGATTTGATCAACCGGTTGGCGACGGATCCGTTGTTGCTAGGCGACGTTCTGTTCGCGATCTGCAAACCCCAAGCGGATCAGCAGGACGTTGACGATGAAGCATTCGCCGAAGGCTTGGCGGGTGACGCCATTGATGAAGCCTGCAAAGCGGTCGTTGATGCATTGGTGGCCTACTTCCCGGAGTCCCGTCGCCGTCTTCTACGGAAGGCGGCCGACAAACAGCGGATGATCGAAACACGGGGACTGGAGGCGATCGAGCGGAGGCTGGACGATCCGACACTGGTGGATTCGATCGTGAGCGACCTCGAACAGAAACTCGGGGTGCCGACGTTGAACGCATCGTCATCGAACTCGCCGGCGTCGTCGGAGTCGACCCAGGACCACTCACCCTGCGCCAACTGATGCAAATGGCGGACGCTCGGCGACGCCACGATTGGAACATCGCCTCGAGCGTTATGGCATTGACCGCTGAGATCAATCGCGATCGCCGGCGCCGTCGCAAGCCGTTCAAGCCCGATGACTTTAATCCGTACACGGCCTCCAAGCCAGTGCCCGCCCAAGCAACTGTCGAACAAGTTGCGACACTTCTCGGTGCGGTGTTCACACCTTCTAGTCACACGCTTCTAGCAAGCAGCCATTCCCTATGTCCCAAGTCAGAGCCGGAGCCGCCTACGTCGAACTGCTGACCAAGGATGCAGCATTCGTGAAGGGGCTTCGATCGGCTCAAAAGCGACTGCAATCGTTCGGGCAATCAACTCGTTTGCTCGGCACGAAACTCATGGGACTCGGCACCGCTGCAGCAGCTCCTCTGGGAGGCAGCGTGGCGATCTTTTCCAACTTTGACGATGCCATGCGGGGTGTCGCGGCGATCACACAGGCGACGGAAGCGCAGCTGGAGTCGCTGCGCAATACCGCCAAGAAGCTTGGTGCAACAACTAGCTACTCGGCCAGCGAAGTTGCCTCGCTGATAACCGAACTCGGTCGTGCCGGTTTCAAGCCGGAACAGATCGAGAGAATGACCGCCGCGGTGATGAATATGGCTCGCGCGACCGGCACCGACGCCACGCAGGCCTCCGGCATCATGGCCGCCACCATCCGGCAATTTAGCATGGAAGCCGGCGAAGCAACGCGCGTTGCCGACGGATTGACCGCCGCGGCGAACAAATCGTTCAACACGGTGGAGTCGCTCGGCGAAGCCTTGTCGTATGCCGGTCCCGTTGCCGCCGATGCCAACATGAGCCTTGAAGAAACCCTGGCGGTGCTTGGAACGCTCGGCAACATGGGCATCCAAGGTTCATCGGCAGGTAACGCCATGCGTCGATTGCTGACGATCAGCGCGGCGGAATCTGAGAAATTCCAAGCCGTCTTCGGTGTGGCAACCAAGGATGTCAAGGGCAACGCC
Organism: Roseiconus lacunae; assembly: GCF_008312935.1. Taxonomy (NCBI): domain Bacteria; kingdom Pseudomonadati; phylum Planctomycetota; class Planctomycetia; order Pirellulales; family Pirellulaceae; genus Roseiconus; species Roseiconus lacunae. Next base: position 1,120,237 of record NZ_VSZO01000001.1, read on the forward strand.
CGATCGCTGGTCGACATCCTGGGCGAAGTCGCTGCGGCGACCGCGAACATGGGCACGGCCGAGAAGGCGGAAAAGCTCAACGAAGTCTTCGGGTTGCTGGGCATCACGGCCGCCAGTTCCATCGGAAAATCGGTTGCTGATACGCGTGAGCTGTACCAAGAACTACAGAACGCCGGCGGGATTGCGGCTAAGACATCCGAGGAGATGGAAGGCGGTCTGGGCGGTGCGTTTCGGATCCTCAAATCTTCGATCGAGGGTGTTGCCATCGCAATCGGTGAATCGCTCGAAGGTAGCGTCACCAACATGGTCAATGCGTTTAGCCGGGCTGCTTCAGGGGTGATTGAGTGGATCAATAAGAATCAAAAGATTGTCAAGATTGCGGCGGCAAGTGCGGTAGCCATCATCGGAATCGGCGCCGCACTATTCACGCTTGGTTCGTTTGCCGCCGCGGCATCCTTCGCCGTTGGAGGCTTGGCCAGCATCTTTAGTTTCATTGGTGCCTCCATCGGCGTCATTGTCAGTGCTGTCGGGATGTTGTTCACTCCGCTGGGGCTGGTCGTCGCTGCAATCGCGGCCCTCGGTGGCTATTTCCTGTATTCAACCGGCATCGCTGGCAAGGCCATTGAGTATCTGGGCAGCGTCTTCGAAGTCCTTAAAGCGGAAACGTTGGCCGCCTTCGGTGCTATCGCCAACGCGCTGGCGGCGGGCGATATCACCGCGGCCACTGATGTGCTTTGGTCGTACCTGAAACTCCAATGGATCAAGGGCACTACCTTTTTGCAAACCAAATGGTCCGAGTTCACTCAGTACATTGCGGATGTCTGGGCGGACTCGGCCTATGCCATTGGTGACGTACTCATCGGTGCGTTGTCTGGATTGGCGGGTGTGTGGAATGAAACGCTCGGATTCATGGCCGACGGTTGGACCATTCTGACTACCGCAGTCCAGAAAGGCTGGAACAATACGATTGGCTTTCTGAAGAAGGGATTTCTCAAGCTTCATGAATTAGTCGATATCGCCGGCGACGTCGCCGTGCAAGTCGGTGGCGTGCTGATCAATGCCCTGGCTGGCGTTGAGAAAGCATGGGTCGAAACAGTCGACTACTTGGCCGACACATGGACCGTGTTTGTCGGCCAAGTGAAGTCGATGTGGAATTCGACGGTCGGCTTCCTCAAGAAGGCATGGATCAAACTCAAAGCTCTGTTCGATGACGATATCAATGTCGACGTCGAAATGGCCAAGATCGACGCCGATACCCGCGCGGCCGAAGCGGCGGAGCAACAACGTCGCAACCAGGCAATCATTGAGCGGCAACAGCGACGATCGAAGCGGAAACAGCAGATCGAAGCCAACCGCATCGAGATGCAAAAGGGCATCGCGGCTCAACTCGAAGCACGGCGTAAAGCCCGTGAAGGTCGTGATCTCGATGCGGAAGTGCGAGCGATCGATGCGGAGACCGATGCAAAGAATGCGGTCGTCGATCAGTCGAAACAGCAACAGTTCCGGGAAAACGATTCTGCTCAGGCTCGACGACAGCAACTGATCGACGACACCACAAACGGCGTCCAATCCACTCTCGACCAAATGCGGGCCGAGTCCAAGGCGGCTCGTGAGGCAGCACGTGCGAATGAGTTGGGCGATCGCCAAAAGGAACGCGAGGATAAGATCGCGGCAGCACAAGCAGATTTCGAGGCCGCCATTGATCGGGCGAACAATGCGACCGCACCATCTGACCGTACCGATGAACCTGGTTCCCTACCTGACTTTGCCAAGCCGCCGAAACCGCCGGCGTTGCCTGAACCGATCAATCCCGATGACATCGATATTCCCCCGGTCGATCTCCCCGGGATCGATGATCCCGAATTGCAACCTCCGAATCCTAAGGATCTAAAGCTCGGAATCGATCCTGATGCTCAAGCATCAATCGATCGATTCGCGGATGGTCCCGACAGCACGGCGCAAGTCGAAACGGCAGGCAACTTCGATTCGCGAGGACTGGGACTCGGCAGCAGTGCGAGAAAGCTGGAACCTCTGAAACTGGATCCAATCGAACCGTTGGACGAGGAGGTAATCGCGGCGCCGCAGCTGAAAATTCCGGAGGAAGATAAACCTGTCGTCGAGGCATTGGCAGAAGTGGAGCCGGAAGCTGACGAACCGGCCCTGGATGTTGCGTCGATCAACGAAGCTTTCGCCTCGGTCCGTCAGTCGCTCACCGAATTCGACCTGGCACTCAGTGGTGCCACGTCTCGCTTGCAACTCCCCGCTTCGTCCGGCGATGGCATTACGGAGGACATGAAACGGGCGATCATCGCGACCGCAGAAAACACACGTCGGTTGGTCGAACGATCGAAGTCCGGAGGCTTGGTGTTTAGCTGATGAGCTTTTCGGCCGGCGGATACAATTTCGAGACCGCGGCGCTCTCCGAGAAGGCATCGCGAGGAAAATCGCATTCGGACTTCGTCGCCTATGTTGCGACCAACGGTGGCGCAGTCGATCCGGCGGCGGCTGCCAGCGCCGCCTACGGCTATTACAAAGCCAACTTCCCGGACCTGATTCCGTATTTGCAGATCGACGCCGAGTTCATCAACGCCAAGCACGCGTTGGTGAGCGTCACCATCAATAAGACCAAGCTCGATCCGGTCTCGTTCAACACGACCGGAGCAACCACGCACCTCAATCAATCCCTCGGCACCCGCGGAATCTATCCCGCACCGGGCAAGGTCGCTCCGATCTACCAGGGCGCGATCGGCGTCAGCGATTCCGGTGTCGAAGGCGTCGACGTGACCGTACCGGCATTCGAGTTCTCGGTGCGAAAGAAGTTCGAGTGGGTTTCGACCGCCTATTTGCTGGCCGTTGTGGCAATGACTGGCCGCACGAACTCGACCGACTGGTCCATTTTCGCTCCCGGCGAAGCTCTGTTTCTCGGAGCCGACGGTGGCGAAGACGAACAGAATTGGGTCGACATCACTTATCACTTCGCCGCGCGTCCCAACCAACCGGCGTTGTCCGTCGGCGCGATCTCGGGAATCAGTAAGCGGGGATGGGACTACTTGTGGGTCCGGCATGATGAAGAGGTGGTCGGCGATCGCGTTCTACGCCGTCCGGCCGCGGCCTACGTCGAGCAAGTCTATCCGGAGGGCAACTCTAACGCGCTGGGCATCAACTGATGACACGACGAGTTCGCCCCGGCGACCAGTACAATATCACCGCCACCGAGTACAACCGGCTGTTGGCGGCGGCCGATGCACTGCACAAGAATCGGTTGCCCGGTGGAGGCGGACCACGGACATACCTGCAGAACGCGGCGACGGTTCGCGTTCACAACATCACAACGCAGACGATTCCGATTGGTGGCGCGGCTGGATTCGTTCAGCCACTGACCGACCCGCTCGATGGTCCGGTCGAACTCGCTCGATTCGTCCGTGATGCGACAATCAAAGTTGGCAAACCTGGAGCGAGTGCTTCCACGGGTCGCGTGGGCGTCGCGATCGAACCGATCGCCGAAGACAAAATTGGTCGCGTCGTCTTCGATGGCGTTGTCGCGGCTCAAGTCAATATCACCAAGACCTGGCATGACTTTGCCGACGCATCACTGTCGCCGAGCTTCTATCTGGAATCCAAACCAGAGGGTTCGGCCCAGATCCTCTGGCGACGAAATCCGACGGAAACCGGTTTGCAGTGGGCAGTCGTCCGGGTTGGTCATCCGACCGACATCGCACATTTGGTCAAGGTTCCGGTCGGCGGCATCAGCGCCCGCCAGGGGACGACGACCGGCAGCGGGACATGTGATCTCCACCGACTAGACCAATCCGGCAACATCGAACCGGTGTTGGATGTCGACGGCGAACGGGTCCGCATCGTTGCTCGGAATCACTCGGCCCAGCGGATCCGCGGGCCAATCGAGGGTGCCGGGGACCAGTATCTATCGGTCACCTTCGACGGCAACCAATCGTGGGTGCTTGACCCGCCCAAGCAAACGCTACTCTGCAAACCAACCAAAAGAATCAAAGCCAAATCTTGGGGCACGGCTCGCGAGCTGCGATTTGACGGGACGCAGTGGCGACCGATCGGTGTCAACGTTTCAGTCTACAACGTCTGCGACTACGCGCTCTTGGCATCGCAGCAGATCGTTTGCCATTTCCATGAGGACACCTCGGCCTACCTCACGATTGGGTGCCGTTGCTGCGATGGCAGTAGTTCAAGCTCCAGCAGTTCATCGTCCAGCTCCAGCAGCAGCTCATCGTCAAGCAGCTCCTCGTCGGGTAGTTCATCATCAAGTGACTCGTCGTCTGGCAGTAGCTCTAGCAGCGCATCGTCCAGCCAAAGTTCATCGAGCAGCCTGGAATCATCCAGCTCGAGCAGTCTTTCGTCGAGTTCCAGCAGCTCGCTTTCTAGCTCTTCATCAAGCTCGCTTTCGTCGTCGTCCAGCAGCTCATCGTCATCATCAGGATCTAGCTCATCCAGCAGTTCCGTCAGTTCGTCGGAATCCAGCTCAAGTTCGTCATCGAGTTCATCCAGCTCGTCTTCCGGCAGTTCCTCATCGTCCAGTTCGTCATCATCCAGCAGCAGTTCCTCATCGAGTGATTCAAGTTCATCCAAAAGCAGCGAATCGAGTTCATCAAGCGGATCCTCGGACTCGTCAAGTCAGTCATCCAGTGACAGCTCAGCGTCATCTTCTGACTCGTCGGAATCGTCCGATTCGAAGTCTGAATCGTCCGATGCATCGAGTTCCGATTCGTCATCCAGCAATTCATCCCAAAGCAGCAGCGAATCTGAATCAAGCGAATCTCAGAGCGAAAGCGAATCGAGCCGCTCCTACAGCGAGCCGAGTTACTCAGGACCTAGTTCGTCATCAAACTCATCCGATTCATCTTCCGGATCTCAGTCGGCGAGTTCGTCGGGATCGGAATCGAGTGATTCGGATAGCGACTCGTACAGCTCAGCCAGCAATAGCGAACTATCCAGCACAAGCGAGTCAGTCTCTGCGTCATCTGGATCCAAGTCCGCATCAAGCGAGTCGGGAAGCGATTCAGGAAGCGACTCACACAGCGCATCTGCAAGCGAATCGTATTCTCAGCCCAGCCATTCACGCTCTTACTCCGCTTCAGCAAGCAGTCACAGCGAATCGGAATCAAGCCAATCACAATCCGAGTCGAAATCCGAATCAGAGAGTGAATCGCATTCGCAATCGACAAGCGAATCGGTAAGCGAATCGGTAAGCGAACCAAGCTACTCGCGAGAATCGTCCGCGAGCGAATCGCACTCCTACAGCCAGTCCGACTCGGGGAGTGGCTCGGTATCCGTCAGTGGATCTCTAAGCGAGTCCGGTTCACTAAGCGGTTCCGCCTCGCAATCAACGAGTGAATCCGAGTCAGGTAGTGATTCCAAATCAGCGTCCGACAGCCGTTCAAAATCGCAATCGGATAGCGGATCGCAATCAACCTCCGATAGCGACCGCCCCAGCGACAGCATTGATGATCCCAGTGTCGGTGATTCATCGGCAAGCGATAGTGAACCACCGTCAGAAAGTCATCCATCAACTTCTGACTCCGATCGACCAAGCCATAGCAGCGACCACAGTTCCGATCGCCCCAGCGAAAGTCGATCTGAATCCAGCGAAGGATCCGAACGACCGAGCCATAGTGACAGCGAACCGCCGTCCGAGGACAGCAGCGGATCGAGCGAACCGTGCAACAGCACCTGGATCTGGTCTTGCGGTTGGGAATTAGTCGATAGCGACTGCGAAGATCCCGGCGAGCCGCCGAGCAGTTCCGGAGCCTACGACGGTCAAGTTGCAGGGATGACCGCATGATTCACTGTCCCCACCTGACCCAAGACAACGCCTGTGAAGTCGCCGGACAAATGGCTGGCTGCAAGGTCCGAACGACGCCTTCAGCGTGCAACGCCTGCCAAGCCAACGAAAACCCGAGAGCGATCAACTTGGTCACGATCGGCATGGCGGTGGTCAACAAGAAGCGCCGCAAACGGGACACTCGCGAACTCGAGTCACTGCTTCGCAACTATCTACCGGAGCGTGATGAACCCGAGACGATCAAGATCGATCGTTTTCGTCCTGGTCCTGGCAATGAACTGAAACGCATGTTGGCGTGGTTTGCCAAGCCGAGCGAAACGTGCAACTGCGAAACCCGAGTCGACACGATGAACGACTGGGGCGCGGAAGGCTGTCGCCGCAACATCGACACGATCGTCGGCTGGTTACTTGAAGAAGCTCAATTAAGAGGTCTGCCCCATGGAAGGTTTACGGCTCGAATCGCCTGTGGACTCGTCAACACCGCCATCCGCAAGTTCGAACAAAAGTTCCCCGAAGGGGCATCCGAGCCGAACGACGATCTTGAAGACACAGTCGATCGTTGATCGCTGTTTCCTGATTAACCTCGACCGCCGGCCTGATCGGTTGCGGGAATGGCTCGAACAGTTGCCCGATCCATGGCCATTGCCCGAACCCGAGCGATTCCCGGCAATCGATGGCCGACATGTCGCCACACCGCCGCAATGGCGAGCCGGCAACGGAGCCTGGGGCTGTTATCGATCACATCTGTTGATCTTGGAAAAGTGCCTAACCGAACACATCGATTCGTATGTGGTGTTTGAAGACGACGCGGGATTCACCGAAGACTTTGCCGAACGCTTCACCGCATTCGTCGATGAGTTGCCGGCCGATTGGGGACTGGCCTACCTGGGCGGCCAGCACCTCTACGCCGGCAAACATCCGCCGCAGAAGGTCAGCGAACATGTCTATCGTCCCTACAACGTCAATCGCACTCACGCCTTCATGGTCCGCGGTCGCGAGAACATGAAAGCGCTGTATCGGCACCTGACCTGGAACGACTGGCACCACAAACACCACATCGATCATCACCTCGGTCGCTTCATTCAACGCCGCTACGAAGCACTCGTCCAGGGCAAGAACATTCAAAAGGAATCGATCGCCGTCTATACGCCCGATCGCTGGATGGTGGGACAGCTGCCGACGAAATCAAACATCTGCGGCCGGAAATGGAATCAGACGCGGTTTTTCAACGACGCCCGTAACGCTGATCATTCTGACGCACCATTCTTTGCGGTTCTCGGGCCGCATCGCGCTGGCACCTCCTGTGTTGCCATGGTCATGCATCATCTGGGCGTTCACATGGGCAACCAACTCGGCGGCTACGAGGCGACCGGCGGTGGCGAAGCGGTTGGACTCGCGCAGCTATGCGAGAAAGCCATGCGGTTTCCAGCGACCGACCCGGTGATCAGTGACCAGCAGCTGACCCAGCAACTGAAATCCTGGATCGTCTCGCGGAAGTCAGAAGCAAACCGAGACAAAACGGTTGCCGGAGGAAAGTACCCGCATCTGTGTCGTTTCGCAGAGCACCTGCACGCGGGACTCGGCGATTCACTACGCATCATTGCAGTGAACCGAGACATCGAAGCCTCCATCCGCAGTTTGCAAGATCGCTCCCGAAAGCACGCCGGTCAATGGTTCGCTGCCGACGATGAGGAGTGCGAGCGATTGCAGCGGAGTCTGCTGGAACACCGCGATCGATTCATCGAGTTGCATCCAGAGGTTCCGGTCTTCAAGATCGAGTTCGCCGAACTGACTGCTGAGCCAGATCGCATCATCGGCGAATTGATTGAATTCCTCGGCATTGAACCGACCGAGGACGAAATCGCCTCGGCCATCGCGCACGTCAACCCTGACCTAAGAAAGCACGGGTGATAGTATGAGCGAAGCAAAGCAATTCACCCCCGACGATATCACCTTCTGCATTAAGACCATCCATCGGCCGTGGTCCTGCCATCGGTTGGTGGAGTCACTGCGAACGCACTATTTTGATCCGAAAATCGTCGTGGTCGATGATGGTCGGCCTGAGTTGCGGTTTTCGGTCAAGTATCCGGAGACTGCTAAACACTGCCGAGTGATTGATCTTGATCGTCACGACGTCGGAGTCGGTGTGGGGCGTAACACGGTGATCGACGCCGCCGAAACTGAATTCATTTTCTTACTCGACGACGATCACGTCATCACGCCGGACCTGCACCTCCATCGAGTTTACGAGCGGATCCAGCAGCACGATATCGACATCCTCGGCGTGCGTCAGGGAGACGGCGGCCGGCCGATGCTGTTTGCTCCGCTGATGAATGGTCAGCGGATCTGGATGTTCCGAGGCGAACATCGGCGCATCGGCCCGCTGGCTTGGTGCGATATGTCCAGCAACGCATTTCTCGCGCGCCGAGACACGATCGCCAAGCTGCGATGGGATCCCGAAATCAAGACCTACGAACATTGGGAATTCTTCTACCGGGCCAGCCACATTGAAAAACTCAAAGTCGCCGTGGCGGAGGACTGCATGGTCGTTCATGCCCACGTTGGAGCCAAACCCTACGGCGATCTGCGCTGCCGGCCAAAGTTCAGGAAGCTCGGCCTTCGCAAACATGGCTTCCATTCAATGCGATACCCAGGAGGCGGCATCGTCCATGCGTGATCAAGTCACATTCTGCATCAAGACGATCCATCGACCGCAGTGTTGCGCTGCACTCGTGCGGAGCATTCACGAGTACTACGGAACCAATCGACCGGCGATCCATGTGCTCGACGATGGCAAACCGGAGTTGCGATTCTCTACCAATTGTCCGACCGAAGCGGCAATGGTGGACCAATTGATCGAGACAGATTTCGATATTGGATTATCCGCAGGCCGCAATCGATTGCTCGACGCGAGCGAGACGCCAATCGTCGTCTTCACCGATGACGATCATTTGGTGACGCAGCGAACAAGACTTCCGGAGCTGGTCGACAAGCTCAATAAGCACAACGACATCGATCTGCTCGCGGCCCTGAGCAACGATGAGGAGCGTCCGCGATTACTGAGAAGCAACGGTCGTCGTCTCCGTATCCATCGTGGCGCTCTGAAACAACGAGGCTCGATTCGTTGGTGCCACTACGTGGGCAATTGCTTCGTCGCCTACCGCGACATTCTGCAAGCGATCCGTTGGGACGAGTCTCTGAAGGTTGAAGAACACTGGGATTTCTTTTGGCGATGCAAAGTCGCTGGCGTCAATGTGGCCTGCGACGTCTCCCATTCATTCAAGCATGAACACATCGATCCGCCCGGCTACAAGCGACATCGTCCGCAATTCCTAAAACGCGGGCTGGAGAAACACGGTTTGGAGCAGGTGATTTGGCGATGATCGACCTTCCGGCGTTGGAGTATCACCTCGCACACGGTTGCAATTTATCGTGTCAGCAGTGCAGTCATTACAGCAATTTCCGCTTGGCGGGCACGATGCCTACGCCTGCTGATGCAAAAGCGGAATACGAAGTCTGGAATCATCGCATCCTACCGAAGCGATTCGCATTGCTCGGCGGTGAACCATTGCTGAACCCAAACTTGATCGAGCATCTGCGATTGGCTCGCGCGTGTTGGCCTCACTCGGATCTGATGTTAGTAACCAACGGGTTTTTCTTTGCTCGGCATCCCGCGCTTCCGAGAACTCTTATCGAGACCAATTGCCGGCTTGAGGTCAGTCAGCATGGTACCCACCCGTCATACCTCGATCGATTCCACGAGGTGAAACAGACTGTTTGGCGATGGCGAGAAGAGCATCCCGGTATTCAGATCAAGATTCGACAGTCGCATCGCGGTTGGATGCGGCAATACAACGTCAAAGATGGTAAGCCGGTTCCCTTCGATTCCGAACCGAAATCGGCCTATCGGGTTTGTATGCAGAAAACCTGCACGCAACTTTATCAAGCAAAGCTCTGGAAATGTCCAGCGCTCGCGTACCACGCACAACTCGAAGCAAAGCTGAAGTTGCACCACCTACCGCAATGGCAACCGTTCCGCGATTACCAAGCCTGCTCACCGGACGCGAGCGACGATGAAGTTCGCCGGTTCTTGCAGACAAAAGCGATTCACCAGTGCGGACTGTGTCCATCGAACCGCACCCAGTTTGTTCATCCAAATCCATTGCAACGGAGTGCCCTGCGATGACCCCGCATGATTCGTTCGAACCCGAAATGCCGCCGCCTCCATTCATTCCGCCGTTTGATCCGCCCGGTAGCGAGTCGCCATCGTTGCCCGCCGATCCCGATCCGCCGGAAGGATCCAGCACCGACGATGAGACGTCCAGCTCGGGATCGCGGCCCGACTGGTGGCCCGAGGATTGGCCGTGGCCGCCGGAACCCGAAGAACCCGTCGTGATCGAAGCCCCGCCGCCGATCCACACTTGGCCGCGACTGCCGCCCGACCATCCGTACTACGTACCGCCTGGCTACTCCGCGCCGGACAACCTGCCGCCCGGTCACCCCGGTGAGTACTATCCTGGCATGCCGCCGTATCCAGTCGTTCACCCGGTACCGGATGAACCGGAAGGCTCGACTGGAGATGGAAGCTTCACCAGTCAATGACGCTTCTTGCTCTTCCAGGTTCCACCGTATTGATAGTGTGGATTGTCAGGTTTGACTTTGCCGAGGCAGGTCGGGCAAACGAAAATCCAGTCGCCGTCTTCCTCGACGCGAACCCGGTAGAGAACATCGTTGGTTTCATTGCAGCGACCGCAGGGCTTTGTCCTGACTCGTTTGATCTTCGCCAACGTGGTTATCCTCGCTGAGACGACGCTCGGAACCGCCGGAGTTCGTCGCCGTTCACGGTTTTGGCGAACTTGGCCTCATGCTTGGTGACTCGCCCCTGAGTTCGCTTTCGCCAGAGCTTGAAGGAACTTGGCTTCATCTCTCGACGCATCAACTTAATGACGTCGCCCGGGGACAGGCCGAACTGGTCCTGGATGGCGTCAAAGCTGGTGCGATCTTCCCAGGCCATCATGATGACACGATCGATCTCGCCTCTCGATAGTTCCGGTTGGCCTTCGCCCATTAATGTTTCTCCAAAGACTTTGCACCCCATACGATTTGCTCAAGGGCAGGATTGGCAAGTGTCAATGGCAGCATGGCCGTTGCTAGCCGGGTGCCTACAGTAAGACAGTCAAGAAAGTTCAAAACGATGGAGTTGGGACGGATGAAACGAGCAATGATCTATATCGCGGGATTCCTCGGAGTCGCTCTGGTCTGCACGTTCGCCCTGGCGATGACCACTCGAGCGGGGTACGAGTCAGCCGAATACAAAGTGATCGAGTCCGACGGCAGTTTTGAAGTCCGCGAATACCCGAACTTGATGCTGGTCGCGACCGATTCCAAGATGGACTCGCAAGGTCGGGATGGAAGCTTCATGCGACTGTTCCAGTACATCAGCGGAGCCAACGAAGCTGAGCAGAAGATCGCGATGACGACGCCGGTATTCATGGAAGGCGAAATCGGCAAGTCAGAAGTCTCGATGGGGTTTGTGATGCCCAAAGAAGTCGCGGCAAAGGGAGCTCCCGATCCGAAAGGTGAAGGCGTGAAACTGCGAGAGCGAAAGGGCGGCCGGTTCGCCGTGGTTCGCTTCCCCGGCAAGCTCGATTCCAAGCTCGCCAAAGAAAAAGAAACCGAGCTGCGTGAATGGATGAAGAGTCAAGGCTTGGAAGGAGAGGAGTCGGCGGAGGCGGCTGGTTACGATCCGCCGTTCACTCCAGCAGCGCTCCGCCGGAACGAGATCCTGATCCGCATGAAAACGTCGGTTGAGGAACCCGAGAAAGGCGATTCGGAGTCTGACAGCGAGACGGCGCAGGACTCATGAGCAGCGAAGTGAACAACGACTGGCAGGTGGAGGTTTTCTACGACGGTGAGTGTCCACTTTGCCTGCGCGAGATCAAACTGCTTCGTCGACTCGATCGAAAGCATCGAATTCGCTTTACCGACATCGCCGACCCTTCGTTTAGCCCGGCAAGCTACGCAATGACAATGAAAGACTTCATGGACGAGATCCAAGGTCGGTTGCCCAGTGGCGAGTGGATCACGGGCGTCGAGGTCTTTCGTCGACTGTATGCCGCCGTTGGCCTGAAGCCGATTGTCTCGCTCACTCGCCTGCCCGGCATCTCGCACGGCCTCGAGTTCGGCTATCGCGTCTTTGCTAAGAACCGCTTGCGATTGACGGGGCGCTGCGACGATGGAACTTGCAGGGTCAACTAGCTTCGGCTTGAACGGCTCGCTGCATTCGATAGTTGGTCATCCATACTCCGCGGCACTCGACGGACTGCTCGCGAACGACGCTAAAGCCCATTCGCTGGAAGAATGGTTTTGCGGTGATACTGGCGTCCGTCGTGATCTCTTCGATTGAATGATCGATGGCGTCGTTTAGAAGTCTTCTAACAAGTCCGCGAGCGATACCGCGGCCCTGATGGTCGGCGGATACAAACAGGCGATCGAGATGTCCTGCCCGTGTCATATCGGTGAAGCCAACGATACAACCATCTACCGTTGCAACGTAAGCGAAACGATCATGGAACCGTGCACGCCATGTTTCAAGATCTATCGTCGGTGAAGCCCACGCCGCGATCTGGTCGGGCGTGTAGTCGCGTGAATTAACACGATGGACGCAATCCCTGAACAATGCCAAACACGTTTCTGCGTCCTGTGGTCTGAACGGTCTAAGCTGTAGTGATGCAGCACCGCCCATCACTCGACCCAGTATTTTTGGTGGCTCAAAGCTTCGCAGCACTTGACCGTGCCGTCGAACGATTTGGCCGCATCAGCTTCCAATTCCAGAACCATCCAAGCGTCTGCGTTCTTCTTAGGTATCGGATAAGGAGCTTGCAAACCGCGAGCACCGGCGGGCACGAAACCAAATCGAGAATAGTAGCCTGGGTAACCGAGCACAAAAACAAGTTGCACGCCGACTGCGGCAAGTTGTTGCAATGACTCTTTGACGAGATGCGTGCCGATACCTTTGCCATGCAGTTCGCTGGGTACAGCCAAGGGCGCCAAGATTTGGGCATTCGTAGCATCGGTAGAGACGCTGGCCGACTTGATCGTTACAGACGTGAAGAGCACGTGACCGACAATCTCGTCATTTGACTCGGCAACGAATGAATGGATCGGTTTCGCTGTCGGATCGTCGAGCATCTCTTGTAGCAAGCTCACTATCGCAGGACCTTCGTCCCCGCCGAATGCATTCAGATGCACTACAAGAATACAATCACGATCATCGCTGCGAGCCGGTCGGACTTGAATGGCGTCGGTATTCATCGCTGGTGTCAATCTTCAGGCGTGTCGCCCATAATGTGCCTCGAAAGATTCAGATTCTACCGAGATGCCGCAGACATATGAGTGACCTCCGTCAATTGCAGTTCAACAATCTCGAAGCCGCCGTTGATGACGCTCGGCAATTGTTGGTTAGCGGCTATGTCCGGCACGGAAACTGGTCGCTCGGGCAGATCTGTCGGCACCTGGTTTTGGTTCAAGATCCCAGCGTCGATGGCTATCCGATTTGGATGTCGCTGTTTGCGCCATTGCGACCTTTGGTGCGACGACTGCTGTTGCCCAAGGTGCTGAGCGGTGATTCTCCTCGTGGGATACGAACGGCTCCAATGTTCGTTCCGCCCGATAACTTGGAAGATGCAACCGAAGTGGAAGCGTTTGCGGCAAGTGTTACAAGACTGCTAAGTCACTCCGGCAACTTCGCTCCGCATCCAGGATTCGGCCGATTGCCACGCGAGAAGATTCTCGAAATCCACACCGCGCATGCTGCCCACCATCTCCGACATCTTCGAGCACACGATCAGTTTGCTTAATTGGTCGCCAGAGAAAATCTCGTAAGCTGCGAGTACAAAAGCATGGATGAATCGTTTGACTTTCGTCCGAGAGATGGCAAAGTTTTTCTTGCGAGCATGAAATAACTTCGCCGCGCAGCGCATCTAGTTTTGTGAAAGCGAGTTTTTTCGCGAACCATTCGGATCCGATAGCGTCTATTACCCCAGAACCGGCCAAGCCGGAGCATAAAAGTCACACCCAGAGAAGCGAGCAGAGCTTTCTGATGTTTACCAAACAGCAATCAAATCAACTCGAACGGATACACGAAGGGAATACCTTCGGCGGTAGCGATTGGTCTTTAGCCAGTACGTTCCTGCCCGGTAATTCCCCGTATCGATTGCTCACGTGACACTCGCTCTAAGCGAACTGCTTTCTACATGAAGGCTCGGTGTCACGCAGACATCGAGCCTTTTTTCGTGTCCCTATCGGACGAACCAAACAAGCCAACATGGGCTGGTAGCTGAGACGGTCTAGCGGCGGTCTGAAGAACCGCAGACGAGGATTCGAGCGCCTCCCGGCCCACTGACAAGGAAGATATGCGCCGACGGAATCGGCAAAACACATCGGATACAGGTGCAGATGGAAGCACGCCTGCTTTGGGAGCAGGAGGGTCTCGGTTCGACTCCGAGGTGTCCGACTTGAATGGGAACCACATGGTAGTCGAGGGCTGGTTGTCCAGGCCTTGCTGATAACGAGGTTGTGCCGAGTTCGATCCTCGGGGCTACCACTTATGACAACGAACACGAAGGAGAACCAAACATGCTTCAGCGATTGAAACGCATACCCCAGATCATTCTTGGGGTTGTGGTGTAACTGGCAGCATGACGGACTTTTAATCCGTTCGGTGAGAGTTCGATCCTCTCCGGCCCCACTTACGGCGCGTGGCTCAGTGGTAAGAGCGGCGTCCTTATAAGACGAGGGTTGAAGGTTCGATTCCTTCCGCGCCGACTGGCAACGAAACAACGACAACACAATTTGGGATTGTGGCAGACAAGGTAATGCATCGGTCTCTTAAACCGAACGATGTGAGTTCGATTCTCACCGGTCCCACTGAAACAAACAACAAGCACTGATCGTCTAGCGGGAAGATCCCTCCGTCGTAACGAGGAGACGTCGGTTCGATTCCGACTCGGTGCTCTTTGGATGCCTCGTGCATCCGTGATCTTTGACAATTTGGTTGTGATGCAATTTTGCGCCCATGATGTAGCGGTAGCCTGCTGCCTTGCCATGGCGGAAGTGTGGGTTCGACTCCCACTGGGCGCTTTTTGTTATCAGGGTGTGGGAAAGTCTGGCAATCTGCGTGCTTCGGGTGCACGAGACCGCTGGTTCAAATCCAGCCATCCTGACTGTTGAGTTAAGAATCCGGTGTGGCCCAATCGGTAGGGCGGCTCCCTGTTAAGGAGACGATTGATGGTTCGAGCCCATCCACCGGAGCTTGCAGTGTTGTAATTCTCTCCGGCGCGTAGACGCGACGTGGGCCTTTGAAGCCCGCTGATCGGGTGCGATTCCCGGACGGAGTGCTGAAGTTCGTTTTACACCGAGGCGGCAACTGTTGGTCGTTGCACCTGGCTCTGAACCAGGCAAACACAGGTTCGATTCCTGTCCTCGGCGCTCATTAAAGAATTGCGGGTATAGCTTGGAGTAAGCGGTGTGGTTTGGGACCACGCATGGACAGTGTGCGACTCACTGATACCCGACTGTGGCCAGATCTGGTGCTGGTTTCCAGAGACTCACTGTGAATGAGTTTGTCGCCGGTTCAATTCCGGTTGGCTACCCTTGCAACGCCGCATTCGACTACTGGCTAGGTCGGTTGCTTCTCAGGCAACAGGAAGGAGATCGATACTCCTATGCGGTACTCGCTTCAAATGAAGCAATTAAACGGCGTGGTAGATTCTGTTGGCAGAATCGTCTGGTTTTCATCCAGGAGTCCGCGGGTTCGATTCCCGCTCACGTCGCTGCGAGCAATCGCAACACTCGGAAGTCACCCGGCCGGATGAGGACACTGTCTTGAAAACAGCTGCGGGTCAAACCGTTGTGGGTTCGAGTCCCACGGCTTCCGCTTCAACTTGGGAGCGTTTCCACACGGGAGGTTGTAACCCTTCTGCCTTTAATTGTGTGGTAGTCGCCTTGCGTTCCCACTTCAAACACGTCCTTGGTGTAACGGTAGCACTGCTGATTCCAAACCAGTAAGTCAGGGTTCAAATCCTTGGGGACGTGCTCTCCGGATCGACAAACACAGTCCTGTGGTTCAACGGCTATGACACCTGTTTTACACGCAGGAAACGATGGTTCGATTCCATCCAGGACTACTTGCATGCCCAGGTACGCCAATCGGCAGAGCGACTCGGCTTAAACCCGAGTGTTTGCAGGTTCGATCCCTGCTCTGGGTACTGAAAACTTATGAAAGAGGCGAACCACTAATCAAACATTGTCCTCTTCAAACACGAAACACATGGGGCGCTCATCCAACGGGAAGACGTCTGTTTTGCAAGCAGAAAATCGGGGATCGATTCCCCGGTGCTCCACTTGGTTGATTCAAACGGCTCGGTAGGCAACCGGAAGACCACTTTGGCTTAGAACCAGAGATGCTGTGGGTTCGAATCCCACTCGAGCTACTACAAACATCATACGGGTGTAGTGTCCAACGGCCAGCACGATTGGCTTCCAACCAATTAGTCTCGGTTCGAATCCGAGTACCCGTACTTTCCAATTCAATCGTCCTCGTGGAGCAGCGGAGTGCTCGCTTGCCTGTCACGCAAGAGGTCGTCGGTTCAAATCCGATCGGGGACGCTTTTCAATTCAAACGGCGCGGTACGCAAACCGGTAAAGCGGCGGAGCTCAAACCTCCGTGAAATGTCTGTGGGTTCGATTCCCTCCCGCGCTACTTCTTGCAAACACCAAACAGCCAAGTGGTGGAACCGGTAGACACGCGACACTCAGAATGTCGTGCCCACAGCGGCGTGCGAGTTCGACTCTCGCCTTGGCTACTTTTCAAGAACATCATTGCAGGTGCGACAGGTGTCCAACTGACCGTCATAAGGTCGGTGTGCTCGGCTCGATACCGAGACCTGCAACTTCGGTGCAAACAACAACGCGGATGGGCCAGTGCTCAGCCAGGCCTCATAAGCCAGGACCGCCGGGTGCGACCCCCGGATCCGCTACTTCCAAGGTCGAGTACGCAAATCGGAAAAGCGACTTGGTCGAGAGCCAAGTGATTTTGCAGGTTCGACTCCTGTCTCGACTACTTGGCAAAACGATCGCGTGGTCCAGCGGCGAAGACGTCTGCGTGACATGCAGAAGATCGATGGTTCGATTCCATCCGCGATCACTGATTCACAAGGTCTGTAAGTGTTGCGGCAGCACGCGTCTGTGGTATGGACGAAGACCGGGTTCAATTCCCGGACGGACCTCTGATATGGGCTGGCATGTTCCAAGGGGGCGACTGATCCTTGCAAGATCGGTGGGAGGGTTCGATTCCCTTCCGGTCCACTCATTAACGGAAGGGCAATCCGATCGGCGACGGTATCCGGTTGCTAGCCGGGCGAGCATCTTGATGGTGCCTTGAGGGTTCGACTCCCTCTCCTTCCGCTTGTTTGTAACGGCTCGATGGTGAAACGGACATCATCTCTGGCTTCTAACCAGAAGTTCCGGGTTCGATTCCTGGTCGGGCTACTGCCGAATATCGCGGTCACGTTGGCTGCCGGCATCATTCCGCTTGTTTGACACTTTTGAAAGGCATTGTCATGAGCATGCAGAGTATCGAGCGTCAATTCACGCGGATTGGTGCTCGAGCAAAAGTCCACCCTCCGATCGCCAGACGCTGGGGAACGCCTCCCGAAGTTTCGATCGACATCGGCAACGACGCCGAGGGCGAGTTCTTCGATCTTGCGATTCAGCCCCAGTTGGTCGCTGAAACGCAGGTCATCGATGTTCAGCCTTCAATGCGGCACTTGCTGTTGATGTCGCGTCAAGACGACGGAAAGCACAAGTTCCTGTGCGGACACGATGAACGTCACTGGTTCGTCGCGGCCGTTCCAGAGCGAGCTTCGGTTTCTTCTGTAAAGACAGCGTTCGAAGCGCTCAAGCCAACGGCGGTGCGAGCACTCGAAAACCGTCTCGGCGTGAAGCCGCGAAAGCGAAACCGTCGACGTAACGAAGCGTTTATCCGTCAAGGTGAATGGTTCTTCGTTCCCGTCGAAAACCCGAGCTTTGTCGATGAGCGACTGGTATTGCGAAACGAGCCAATTGCACGTGGCGGTGGAAAGCCGCATATGTGCGAAGAGGTCGTTCGGCAGGGAGGACAACTGGTTTACGTCAGCAACCAATACCCCGGCGGTGTGACCGAGATCCAGCGTCGACAAATGATAAGTCGTCGACCTGAACTTCGTCATCTGCACTGGGTGGCTCAACGACGAAACCCAAGTGTGTTCGTTCGTGGACGAGTACGTCATCCGGATCACAAGACGATCATCTTGAACGGATGGCATCAAGTCATGATGAACACAGAAAACGAATCGCTTGCAATGCGACACGTCGCGTTCATCGATTAACCCGCGGCTCTCCACCACGGTGGCGAGCCGTTTCATACGGTGTCCGTGGTGTACTCGGTTTGTGCACACTTGCCTGTGAAGCAAGAGGTAAGGGTTCAAATCCCTTCGGTCACCCTGAAAACTTGCCGACGTGGCTCGACTGAGAAAGGCACCGCTCTTGTAAAGCGGCCCATGCTGGTGCAAATCCAGTCGTCGGCTCTGAACTTTTTCGTCCTTGGAGTGTGCCGGATTCGCACGCGACTTTGCGGAGGTCGTAGACCAGGTTCGATTCCTGGCGAGGACGCTTGAATACATGACTTGCGGGTGTGCTGGATCGCATGACAGTCTTCGAAACTGTCGGACCAGGTTCGATTCCTGGGCGAGTTACTTGCCTCGGCGGCGTTAGGAGCGAGCGAACAAATGGATCCTGCGTTCACCATTCGAAATGATCGCTCAGATTGTCCTGATCTGACAGCTCGTACTTCACATCAACTCCGCTCCGAGGCGCCATTCACTTAACCATTCCAAATCATCAATCACGCAAACCGACAGGAGGTGCAACATGATGATTAGCGGTGCTCGACGAGAGTTCATCATTAAGGACACCCACCGCGGTTTGTACTACGAAGATGGTAAGCTGACGAAGATCCTCGAGGCGGGACACTACAAGATTCCGCCACGCAAGCGATTCTTCAGAAAGCTGCCGACCGTCGAGTGCATGCTGGTTGATGTTCGTGAGCGAGAGCTGACGATCAAGGGCCAGGAAATCTTGACGGCTGACAAGGTGGCTATCCGAGTCAGCATTCTGGTGCAGTTCCGTGTGACGGATCCAAAGGCTGCGATCCATACGGTCGATAGCTTTGAGGACCGACTGTACAGCGACGTTCAGCTTGCGGCGCGACGTTCACTAGCGTCGATGACGCTGGAGGAAATCCTGACGAACCGAAACCGGCTGAGTGAGGATATTCTGTCCGACGTCACGGAATCAGCCGGCAGCTACGGTGTGACGATCAGGCGAGCTGACGTGAAGGACTTGATCTTCCCAGGAAACCTGCAGGAGATCATGAACCGCGTTCTGGCCGCCGAGCGACACAGCCAGGCTCAACTGGTCGAAGCACGCACGCGTGCGGAAGTCGAGCAGATTGAGGCGGAGTCTCGAGCGGAGATCACGCGACGCGATGCCCAGGCGGATGCCGAAGCGCGACGACTGCGTGAGCAGGCCGAAGCGGAAGCGACGCGTTCTAAGGCGGAAGCCGAAACGCAAGCGTACGCAGAACGCGTTAAGGCAGCCGAGGCACTGGAAGGCCATCCGGCACTGCTGCGACTGGCTGAACTCGAAACGCTGCGTGAACTGGCCAAGAACGGCAACGCGCGACTGTACCTCGGTCTCGACCGGGTCAGTCTGAACGGAACGGATTCAGGAAAGCACGATTCGTGATGGAAGCGGATCTTGTATTCGATTCAAGCAGGACCGGTGACCCGTTCATCGGTCCTGCGATTTTTCGTCCTTGGAGTGTGCCGGACAGCACGCGACCGTGCGAAGGTCGTAGATCAGGTTCGATTCCTGGCGAGGACGCTTAACACTTATAATTGACGCCAATACAAATGGAGAACACGACGCAAAACCAAACGATTGCTTGCCTCGACGTGGGCTACACGGATAGTGCAGCGCGAGCGGCATGCGTTGTCATTGACGACTGGCACACTTCGATCCCAGTCGCCGAGCATGTAGCGATGATCCATGAGGTGAAAGAGTATCAGCCGGGCGAATTCTACCGTCGAGAGCTGCCGTGCATCCAAGCGGTACTCGCAAAACTGAATCGACCACTGACTTGCATCGTGGTCGACGGCTACGTTTGGCTGGATGGAAATGGCCGTCCCGGATTGGGGGCTCATCTCTACGAGTCGCTCGATCGCAAAATTCCCGTGATCGGTGTCGCGAAGAACCCGTTCAAAGACACGGACCACGCCACTGAGCTTCGCCGCGGCGAGAGCGATCGCCCACTTTACATTACGGCAGTTGGACTTCCGATCACCCAAGCAGTTCTGAACATCGGCGCCATGCATGGCCCACATCGACTGCCAACGATTTTGAAACGTGTTGATCAACTAAGCCGTGGTGGAAATTAGCGAACCCAATCGCTCACCAAGAGTCTTAATCGTCAACTTGTTTCCATCCGAAGCCAATCGCAGATTTTGGAGTGGACCGATGCGATACAAAAACGAGCACAACGAAGACCATTGCTTTCGAGCCGATGAGTAAACGCCGACGCGGCTTCCCCTCTGAGACTCACGTCAAGTGTGGAAAGCGAATCGTCCACGGCGACAAACAACTCGAAGAAAAGCTTGGACGCAATGATCCCTGCCCATGCGGCAGCGGCCTGCGATTCAAACGATGTTGCATCAAGTCGGGCCACTTTTGATGGCTCCAATCGCGACGACTACTTTTAGAGACAAGGACTGAAATATGTCCGTCGCATCGGCGGACAACAAAACGCTGGAGCCAGATGGCCAGGCAACCGGCTGCAACCCGGTCGAAGTGGGTTCGACTCCCACCAGCGTTTCTGACGAATCGACTGCAGGCTTGGATTACATATTGCTAATGTGAACCATCTGAGCTGTTACCTCGTCGATCCGTCGCAAACCAACAATGCTTGAACTGCCGTTTGGGTCTACATATGAGGAGCCTAAGGTAGCGATGTCGGGCGACCGGCTAGTGAACGTCACCGGAGTCTCTCGCAGACAAAGGTGCCAGTCAACGATCGGCGAAAGCCGAAAACGGACGCTCCTAAACGACTCAACAACCACTTCGTTCAAGCGTAAAACACGGCGACTGCCGGTTCGGAATACATGCTAACCAATGTGCCGTCCAGTGAGTCTGGCAACAACGTTCGCGTCGTTGGTGGGTTCGATTCCCACACGTTTGTGATCTGACCAATACCTCGTCGCCACCCATACACAACTGACTGCCGATTCGGAGTACATAGGGTTCTGTGGTCGAAAGACCTTGCGGGTTCGAATCCCGTCTGCGATCCACGATCGCAGTGGTGCAATTGGAAGACACGCGGAAAAAAGCCTCTGGTCAACACCTCGTCGGTTGCTTTTGAAACACGAACATGGCGACTGCCAGTTTGGAATACATTGATTAAGACACGTGCCTGCACGAGAAGCGGGTTCGAGTCCCGTCC
Organism: Roseiconus lacunae; assembly: GCF_008312935.1. Taxonomy (NCBI): domain Bacteria; kingdom Pseudomonadati; phylum Planctomycetota; class Planctomycetia; order Pirellulales; family Pirellulaceae; genus Roseiconus; species Roseiconus lacunae. The sequence continues at coordinate 1,141,644 of NZ_VSZO01000001.1, forward strand.
AGCATCGCTGGTCGTCTATCTGATGCTTCTGAACGATGACTTCGTCGCCACCCATACACGATTGACTGCCAGGTTGGACTACATCACGCGACGGTCGCGGGTTCGAATCCCGCCAAAGCGAATCTTTGGATCGCTTTGTAGCTCAGTGGGTAGAGCATCGAACTGTCTGATCGATAACTTCGTTGATCGTATTTACAAATCCATGAGCGAACGCCCTGCGCGGGATGCTCAAACAAAACACGACTGACTGCCGAGTTGGAGTACATCGACTGTTAATCGAAGGATGCGGGTTCGAGTCCCGTCGGTTTGGCCAAGCCGAGCCGTAGCTCAATTGGGAGAGCTTATCTCTGACACATCACTTCGTCAGCCGTTTTCATTTTCATTTGCTCGTGAGAGTAACCATGCGTGTGCAATTTCAATTCTTCGCCATTAGGACATCCGGCGCCGAGTAATCGGGTGTCGAGCGAAGGCGATCTGCACATTCAAAACTACTTTCATCAAGTGATATGAATCATGGAAACCACAACCGAAACCAACTTCGCGACGAACGTGGCAGCACGCGTCGCTGGAGAAGACATCAAACCAGGAGACTACGTCACCGCGTTGACGGAGATCTACGAATTGCCATCCTTCCTGTGGTGCTGCACCAGCAGCACGCTTGCGGCGGACGAACCGGTTCGATCGGTCTACAAAGCCCGTGACGCTGGCCAGCCCAGCAAAGTTGTCGCCGTCTGCTTGCCGTTCGTTTACACCAAGCAAGCGAGAGGCGGTACCGCGATCTTCGACATCCGCAAACACCAGCTCGTCCGGCTCGACCGAGGCACTGGTCGCAAGGTGTGGAAGCGATTGAGGAAGAACTTAAAGAAGAAACGGAAATAGCAAGCGCGCACGATCGACTGCCGATTCGGAGTACATGCTTCAGGAGCCGGGTGTCGTGGGTTCGAGTCCCACCGGCCCAATTTGAGTCTCGAGCTGTGAGTCGCGAGGCCTGAGTGAATTTGCTCAAGTCTCAATACTCGGGTCTTGAGACTTTTCCAGGGCCGTAGCTCAGTGGTAGAGCACCGTAAATCCTCTGATCACAACTTCGTCGATCGCGTTTTATTTTCCAAAGCTGCATCACAACCAACAAGCGAACACATTCGACTGCCGGAGTGAAGCACAACGGAAGTTTGAATTGGGAAGAGTGAATGGTGAAAGCTATTCCCGGACTTTCTTGACGATCGTCGTAAGAATCGCGATGAGTTCGTTGCATTCCCCCATCAGCGGCTTCAGCCGATCGGCCGGAACAATATCCGATTCGGCGATCAACCTTAGCCAATACAACGTTTCCCTAGCCTCACGACATGCAATGTTGCACTTCAACGCGAAATCCTTGCGGCTGTGACTCGCTTGGCCTTCTTCGATGTTGGCCCCAACAGACGTTCCTGACCGAATCAATTGCCGACCAAGAGTCTACGAAACGCCACGCTGTTCTTCGAGCAGTTGGCAGAGTTTCACAATGCGCTTGGCAAATTCGAAAGTTCGATCTGGCAGGTCCGTTTTCATAGGAACGAGGTTACAGGTTTTCCTCTTCTTTCACAATTCACTCTTCATCATTCCAACTTCATATCATGGTTAGCAAGAGTCTGTTTTCAAGCATCACGAGCGTTCTACCACGAGCACTGGCTGTCAACGAAGCTGGCGGTCCGGCGTACAAGTTCCCGGCAAAGCATGCGCTCGCGCAGCTTGCGGCTACCGGTACGTTCGGAAACGTGTTCTACGCGACGGCCTCGGATCAGCTTGACCAACTGCGAAAGCTGATCGACCAGGTCGACGACAACGAGTTCCTGGCAAAGCTGGCGGTCTACTCACGTGAGCGTGCTTACATGAAGGATATGCCGGCGGCGCTGCTCGTCACGCTGTCGACTCGCGACACGGCTCTGATGCACAAGGTCTTTGACCGAGTCGCTGACAACGGTCGCGTTCTGCGCACGGTGTTCCAGATGGTTCGTTCAGGACAGTTTGGTCGCAAGGGTCTGTCGTCTTCGCTTCAGCGTGCGTTCCAGCGTTGGCTGAACGAGGCTTCGACAGGCAAGCTGCTGTCAAGCTCGATCGGTAACGATCCGAGCCTGCGCGACGTCCTGCGAATGGCACGTCCGACGCCGAAGGATGACGCTCGTCGAGCGTTGTTTGGTTGGCTGACCGATAAGGAAGTCGACAAGTGGGCTCCGGCAACGGAAGCTGACTTGCCGGCCGAGGTTCAGTCACTGAAGGCGTTCCGGGCTGCGGAGACCGAAGAGGCTCAGGCGTTGATCGCTGGCGACTTTCCAACATCAGTTCGATGGGACTTGCTGGCCGACTCGGCCAAGGGTCCGATCGTCTGGAAGGCAATTGCCCGCCAGATGGGACCACAGGCACTGCGCATGAACCTGAACACGCTGTTGCGTCACGACGTTTTCAAGAATGGTAACCGACCCGACGAGGCAATGATCGATTACGTTGCCGGCCGCATCGCGGATCCGGAGGCGATTCGACGTTCACGTCAGTTCCCATACCAGTTCTTGGCGGCGCACCTGAACGCTGCGGATGAAGTTCCACACAAGATCACGTCAGCGTTGCATGACGCGGCGGAGATCGCATGTGGCAACATTCCACAGCTACCGGCGCCGGTCATCATCGGTCTGGATACGTCTGGATCGATGGGATGCTCGGTGACGGGATGGCAAGGCCGAGGTCGCGCGTCGAAAATGCGTTGCGTTGACGTCGCCGCGTTGTTCGCAGCAGCGATCCTGCGTCGTAACCCGGACAGCGTCGTCATTCCGTTCGACACGCAAGCTTACACGGCGAATATCGATCCAAGCGATTCGATCCTGAGTCTGTCGGCACGGCTGTCGAAGTACGGTGGCGGCGGAACGGATGTGTCGTTGCCGTTGGTCGAGGCCAACAAGCGTTACGCAAAGCGTACGTTTGCGGGAATCGTCCTGGTCAGCGACAACGAAAGCTGGATCAACTCGGGACGTGTCTACGGATACGGCCGAGGCGGTTCGACTGGCGTCATGACCGAATGGGAGAAGTTTAAGAAGACGCAAGCAGCGGCCGGCATCGCCGATCCGAAGTTGGTCTGCATCGACATCGCCCCATACGGCAACACGCAAGCACCCGATCGACAGGACATCCTGAACATCGGAGGCTTCAGCGACGCCGTGTTCAACGTCGTTAGTAGCTTCCTAGAGTCCGACACCAACCGCTTCGTCCGCGAGGTCGAAGCCGTTGAGCTGTAGGACGAAAGGTTAAATATCGAAACGCCCGTGACGGAAATCTCTGTCGCGGGCGTTTTTCTGTAGTGGACGAGGCGACGAGTCCCTCTCTTTCCCTTCCCCGCAGGGATTCGTCGCCTCATCCACTACGTCGGCATGCGTGAACCCTTTAGAATGTTGAACATGGCTCACAACGATAAACTCGTCTCCACCAGCAAGTTCCTCAGCTTGGTCCTTCGCCATCGGCCCGAAGTGATTGGTGCAAAGCTAGACCCTGAAGGTTGGCTCTGCATCGACGAATTGATTGCCCAAGCAAACTCCCATGGAAAGGCACTAACGCAGGAGCTGCTGCACGAAGTGGTCGCTACAAATGACAAGAAGCGTTTCGCCTTGAGCGACGATGGCTTGCGAATCCGCGCTAGCCAGGGCCACTCGGTATCAGGCGTCGAACTCAATCTCGAACAGAAAACGCCTCCCGAGATTCTCTACCACGGAACGGTCGCGGCTTTCCTTGACACCATCCGCGTTACTGGTCTGCAAAAGCGATCACGTCACCACGTCCATCTTTCGCCGGATCAAGAAACCGCGACGAAGGTCGGCTCGCGGCGAGGCAAGCCTATCATCCTGAGAGTGGCTGCCGAAACCATGCATCGTGACGGCCACCAATTCTACCTTTCCGCCAATGGCGTCTGGCTCGTCGACGCCGTGCCGGCATCTTATCTGACTTTTCCGGAATGAATGATCGATTAGGGGGCGTGCCGAGCTGTGCGTGTGCAATTGAAACGCGGAGTAGCGGAGGTGCGGAGCATCGCGGAGGATGGGAAGCTTGATTTGTTTGAAAGCGGTGGGTGAATGTCGAAGAATTGATCTATCACGGTCTACGAGCCTCTGAATATCGGGCCGGAACGGAGCAGCTATCAGCAGCAATTTCTTTCTCCGCAATTCTCCGCTCCTCCGCGCCAAACTCCCGGCCTTGTCTTGCGGAGCCTCGCGGAAGATCAGCTCATCAAGTTCTTGATATGATGAAAGAAGAGCTTTCAAGGGCTGAGTTTGACGGAAGAGTCGTCATCGTTCAGTTTCAAAAACCGAAAAGCAGTCGGGATTAGATCAATGCAAGTAGAGATCAAAGTAGGCGATGTGCTGCAATGTCCCGCTGACGTTTTGATCTCGACGGCGAACCCGTGGTTAAATCTTTCTGGGGGAGTCAACGGCGCCATCCTTTCAGCCGTGGGGCCTGCGATCCAAGATGAACTTCACAGCTACCTGAAGTCTCATGGAATCTCAGCCGTCCCCGCCGGAACCGTCGTTCAAAGCGGAGCCGGCAGTTTACCGTTTCAGTGCATCCTTCATGCGGTGGCGATCGATCCGTTTTATGACTCGTCGATCGATCTTGTTGGGCAAACGCTGCGTACCGCATTGGAAATGGTCATCGAACGAGGTGCACAGACCGTTGCTTCCCCGACCTTAGCCACTGGATACGGTCCGTTGACGATCCCGGATTTCGGTCGAGCCGTCTCACCGATGTTGAACGAGTCACGGTTTGATGGGATCACACTCTCGATCGTTGTCAGGTCCGAGGAACACCGTGGAGAACTTCAAGAAGCCGTTCACTGCACGGCAAATCGAGCGTGAGGAGGCTGCCTGAAGTACGGCCTGCTTTTCTCGTTCTTGGCAATCGCGACGATGTGCCGAGGTGTTTACTGGGAGGCTGAAACGCGGAGTGGCGGAGCATCGCGGAGAATAGGCAGTTTGAATTGTATGAACGCCGTTGGCGGAAATCGAAGAAAAGATCTTTGGCGGCCCGCTAGTTTTTGAATGGCGGTTGCAATCGAAGCACCTTTTCGAAGCGAATGCTCCTCCGCGATTCTCCGCACCTCCGCATTGAATTCCCGATTTTGCGATTAGGGATGTGCCGAGCTGTTGGCTGAGAGGTTGAAACGCGGCGGGGCAGAGCATCGCGGAGAATGGTGGTGTGACCGGCAGGAATTCAGGAGGGGGATAGAGGAATGACGGAAAATGAATTGACCGATGCAATTATTGGTACGGCGATTGAGGTGCATCGCAGGCTCGGACCGGGTCTATTGGAGACAGTTTATCGTCGATGTCTTGCGTATGAGCTTCGAAAACGCGGATTCTCAGTCGTCGAAGAGAAGCCTGTGGCCCTCGACTACGACAATTTGCATGACCCGTGTGCGTTTCGCGCTGACTTGCTTGTCGAAGAATTGATCGTCGTCGAGCTTAAAGCCAAGTCAGCCATCCATCCAATCGACAAGGCACAAACCCTTTCTCACCTTCGCCTGATGAACCTGAATGTTGGTTTGCTTCTCAATTTCCATGAAGCGAAACTTGTTGATGGCCTCCATCGAATCGTAAACAACTATCACGGCCCACGAGTTTCCGAATAGTCGCCCCTTCCACAGCAAATTTTCCTCCGCGATTCTCCGCTCCTCCGCAACTCCGCGTTAAATTCCCCTGAACGATGTCAATCGACCGCGACACGATCGAGAAGAATCTGCGACTGCATGTCGATCGGCTTGCGGGACTGATCGGTCCGCGCACCTTGAGCAAGCCGAAAACAATTCAGGCCACGATCGGCTACATCGAAGGTCAGTGGTCCGAGATGGGATACAGTCATTCGCGGGAATGCTACGACGCCATGGGCGACGAGGCGACCAATCTGATCGTCGAGTGTCCTGGTGCCAAACGAGCCGATGAGATCGTTTTGCTCGGCGCCCACTACGACACTGTCTTCAGCACTCCCGGTGCCGATGACAATGCCTCCGCCGTTGCGGTTTTGATCGAAGCCAGCCGATTGCTGCGCGACCATAGTGGAAAACGAACCGCCCGATTCGTCGCATTCGCTTGCGAAGAGCCGCCGTACTTCAACATGGATTCGATGGGCAGCCAGCACCACGCCCGCCTCTCACGCGAGCGCGGCGACAACATCATTGGAATGCTGTGCCTGGAGATGGTCGGTTACTACAGTCTGACGAAAGGCTCGCAGACGCTTCCGCCGGGCATCCCGAAATGGATGCACCGATTCTTTCCACAACGAGGCAACTTTCTGGCAGCCGTCGGCAACATGCCATCCTGGAAGTTGTGCTGGAAATTCCGGCGAGGATTCAAACGCGGCACGCGCCGCATGCCCCTGTTCTCGATCTGCCTACCCGAAAAGATCCACGAGATCCGCCTCAGCGACAACAGCTCGTTCTGGGACCAAGGCTATCCCGCCCTGATGCTCACCGACACCAGCTTCTTGCGCAATCCGAACTACCACCAAGCCACCGACACACCAGACACGCTCGACTATCCCAGGATGACCGAAGTCACCGTCGGCGTCGCATCCGCGATGCGCAAACTGCTCGGCTAGGCTTAGTCGTGTGCCGAGGGGCATTCCTTCGCCTTCGTCGCGTTCAGTTCAATGAACCGATGCCATTGCTCGGGGACGTCGTCTTCATAGAAAATAGCTTCGGTTGGGCATTCTGGAACGCAGGCACCACAATCGATGCATTCATCGGGGGCGATGTAGACCATTGGCTCGTCTTCGTTCGTGTAAAAACATTCGACCGGGCAAACCACCAAGCAAGCTTTGTCTTTGCAACCGATGCAGGGTTGAGTAACCACCATTGTCATGGAAGAGTCCTTAGGCTTTAGTCTTTAGGTCGTAGTGGACGAGGCGACGAGTCCCTCATCCGAAAAGGATCTTTGACAAGATCCGCTACCGAGGAAGTGAGAATCAACGCTTGGAACCGGACAGCGACAACGGAAAAGAATTTCAAAAATCCGAATCGATCACGGATCGGCCGGACGGTTGGCTGCTGCGTCAGTGGAAAAGCGGCGACGAGCAGGCAGCCGAAGTCCTTTTTGACCGTTACGCTTTCCGGCTTGTGGCCCTCGTTGCTAGCCGTCTGAACCGCCGGTATCGCTCGCAAGTCGATCCGGACGCCGTCATGCAATCGGCAATGGGAAGCTTCTTCGATGCTGCCAGACACAGTCGCATCCAGGTCAGCCATAGCGTTTCGCTTTGGCGATTGCTGGCAACGTTTGCCCGTCGAAAGCTAGCGCGATCGATCGAGCGTCATTCAGCGTCAAAGCGAGGTGGCGAGCAAACTCGAGTCCCTCTCGATCAGGCAGTAGACCAAGCCGAGATCTTTTCGGCGGACGACTCCGACGAGTTATTGGACCAACTAAAAACAGAACTTCCGGCCGATCAGTTTTTAGTCGTCGAAGCCTTGCTCGCCGGCCTGACGCAACAAGAAATTGCTAAATCGCTGGGGGTAGACGAACGAACCGTTCGAAGGCGAATCACACGGGTCCGCCAGTTGCTTTCACCCGTAGCGGATGAGGCGACGAATCCTCTCTCCGGCTATCCGGATGAGCAGCGACTCGACGCCTCGTCCACCACGTTGCCACGAGTCAACTACAACCAATTCGTGCTTGGAAAACTAATCGGCAGCGGTGGCTTCGGCAAAGTCTATCGGGCGAGCACGCAATCCGATGGACGCACCGTCGCGGCAAAATTCCTCCGAAAAGCATTCTGGCAAAACGAAGAGGCTCGCGAGTCGTTCATCCGGGAAATTAACGCGGCGTCCCGCATCAATCACCCTGGTGTCATCCGCTACCTCGGATACGGCGAGTCACCGCAGGGCGGTCCATACGTTCTGAGTGAATGGATTGATGGCCGCCCAATGCACGCGATCGACCGCCCCAGCGAGCAACGTTTTTCACAGTGGCTGCGACAAATCTGCGAAGCCCTACAGGCGGTCCACGATGCTGGATTGGTACACGGCGACCTCACGCCCGCAAACATCCTCATTGACAATCACGACCGAGTCACGATTACGGACTTCGGTTTCTCCCAAGCATCCGTCAGAGCGACCAACCCGATCCTCGGCGGAACACGGGTTCTCGGTGGTACGTTGGGCTTCGCAGCCCCCGAGCAGATCGACCCTGCCTTCGGCAACGTCAGCCCCAAAACCGACATCTACGCCATCGGCGGACTCATCCACTGGCATTTCAGGGGATCGCCACCCAACGCTGGCGACGGTACCGCCGAAACCCTGATGCGATCAATCGATCCCCAACGCTCCAACGACGATACCAGTTCTCAAACTAACGCATTCCTCCAAACGATCATGCGCCGATCGTTGGCGTCATCACCAGCGGACCGTTCGATCTCGATTCGAGTCCTGGTACTGGAGTTATCAAAACACACTCACGCGGACGGGTACGGCAAGACTAAGTAGCGCATTCGTCGTCTCGGACCGGTGGCGGTCATCGCAAGCAGCGAAATGTAGAAGATTGAATGAAGCGGTTGTTAGCATGTGGTTCAGCGATCGGCCGGGTGACCGCAGACACTCAGCAAAATCCTGAGTTACTAGCTACCCGCAATTGCAACCTTCCCACGGAATCCTTAGAAGCGGTGCTTGCCCCGGTTGATGCATCCATGGCCGCCGGCTAGCTTTCCGCCGCCCTTTTTAGGTCCTTCACTCAGCATTGCAGCGTGTGACGGTTTGTGAAGCGAAGGGCGTTCGATGATGGGAATCAACTTTTGAGGTGGTGTCGATGAGCTTCAATGAGATTTGGAAGGCGGATGATGAACGGGTTTGGAATCAGCTCTTCCAAAAGTACTGGGCGATGCTTCGTCCCGAGAGTATTCAGGTCGAGTTCCAGTTGAATCAGCTACGGAGAGAAGACTTAGTTGACTTGACCCCCATTGAGTGGTTCAATTTTCTTCATGACAGGTACTTTGTTTGGAAGTACACCGCGAAGAATCGCTTGGCGACCACGCGAGCCAACCTCGCAACGTACAAGACCATGGATCAACTCGGCGAGTTGGATGTCATCCGAAAGGAGATCCTGCAGTCAGGTGAAAGCGATCCCGAGTTAGCATTGAAGACCGCCAGTCAAATCCGCGGCCTCGGCGTTGCAGGCGCGTCCGGATTATTGTCGCTCATTTACCCAGATCGCTTTGCAACCGTCGACCAATTCATCGTCAAAGCCTTGCTCGAAGTTCCTGAGGAAGCCTCCAAGGTCGAGTCGATGAATTCGGAAGGCTTGACGGTAGCGGACGGTTCGGTCTTAACAGAAATCATCGTGCAAAAAGCTCGCTCAATGCAAGACACCTTCAAATCCAACTTCTGGATGCCGCGAACGCTTGAAATGGCTTTGTGGGCGTACCGGGGTGCTTAGCGTAAATGTAGCTACGTGTCACTTCGTCGTGCGATGGATTGTCAGGGTCGACGAACCTTCAGCGTCATACATTCGTTGCGCGTATTTGCAATGGAACAGATCTTTGTTCAAGTATCCGGCTTCCTTGAGCATTCCTTGTTGTTGCTTCCGACAGCCGATCGGGCTAGGCAAGTTCGGACAGGCTGGTCATTTTGGCCGATTCCGGTGTGTGTTAGATTTCCACCAATATGGCACCGTTGAAAATGGATCTGGGGCGAACAAGCATGGCGGAATCGCAGAGAAGCGGATGTTTGGGATTCTTTTTGAAGTTCCTTGGTATTGGCACGGACAATCGGGCGGAAGGTTTACAAACCAATCTTCCTTATCGCCTACGAGACAACTTTCTTTCGCCCGCAGAATTGGCTTTTCATCGCGTTCTTGTGCAGGCGGTCGGACAGCAGTACTCCATCAACAACAAGGTCCGCCTTTGGGATGTCCTTTACGTCCCGCGACAAGAAGGCAGTCTAAGTTTTGAAAACAAAATCAGCAGCAAGCACATCGACTTCTTGCTCTGTGATCCGACGACGATGCAACCGGTGCTCGCCGTCGAGCTCGACGATGCCAGCCACAATCGCAGAGACCGACAAGAACGTGACGCATTCGTCGACGACGCCTTGGCCGCAGCTGGACTTCCTATTCTTCACGTGCCCGCCGCTCGCACCTATTCGATTGCCGAAGTCAGAAACGAAATCGGTACGCTGATTTCAAACTTTGCGGAAGAAACGGGGCAAGTGACTCCTTCCGTTGCACAACTAACGGATAGTGCTTCCGCTCCCGCATGCCCCAAATGCGAAGCCATCATGCTGCAGCGGAAGGCCGCCAAAGGGAAGCATGCGGGAAAGCGATTCTGGGCCTGCGCCAACTATCCGCGGTGCCGCGAGATCATTGAGATTGATTGAGCGATAGCCATTGAACAGAGTTCAATTCAACCGTGCGAGATCATGATCGCGACCTTGGCTGCCTGCATCGCTTTTCCAATGGGCAGACCGGCGAACGGGAACTCGGTTTCGATGCCTGTGGTAGAGAATGCCTCTTTGATCGCGGCGCGGTATTCCTTCCCGCCGAGACCAATGACTCGGTCGAACTGATCAAGGTTCAGATCGACGACTTGCACTGCGAGAGTCGTACTGTCGATCGGCCCTGTCGATTTTTTCTTGAACGTGACTTCATACGGACCGGGAAGCAAAAAAAACTGGCTCGATGAACCCGTACTTCGCACTCAAGATTACCCAGCGGTTGCCGATATGTTCTGCGTACTTTCGATTGACCTTAAACGGTGAACCGATGTAGGCATCTTTGGCGATAGTCGGGCCGGCCGACGGATCGTTGGACCAAACCTTGCTGCTGCCGCATGGAACGATGACAAGGATTCCGCGCTTCATCGCCCGTCATCCGAATCCAAAGCCCCATCATGCAGTACGTCCACAAACTCGCCGAGAATTCGTAGGTCGGTTGCGGAATCTTCGTCGATGACGATGGGATTAAATTCTGGGTTAAGCGGTTGAAGCTCGATGGTTTCATGCTGCCAACCGTCTTCGTTCACGCTTTTGGTTGAGTGGTATCGTTTGACGGTATAGCGTCCACCATCCACCGGATCAGCGTGTGTGTTCAACTGAACGAGGACCAGTTTGCCTTGCCGCGAACCAGCAGCGATTCGACGGAACAGACATAAACTCCCATCGCTGATTCTTGGCAGCATTGATTTGCCAACTACCTGCGCCGCAAACATCCCATCGACGAGACGCCGGTCGCTCACTTCGACCCAACCGATCTCTTCCGGCGCACCGTCAGGTCCGAAACCACTTGCTGCGGCAACCAAGTCATACACTGGAACATGGCTCGTGTACTTGGCGGAGTCAGCAACCGCTGGTTCGATCATCCACCCAGCTTCCTCCGCTCCAATCTGTTCGTCTGCTTCATGACTGCTGGACGATTTGGCCGCCGACGCACTCACGGCACCCACTGGCTCCGCATGCCATTGCCCTTCACTCAGTTTGAACTGCACACGGAAGTCAGTTCCCGGCAAACCAGCGTCATCGCCAAACCATCCCCGCAACAACTCAGGTAAGCGATTCTTCTTCTTGTCATTCGGATGCGCCACGTTGCATGCGACTTTGACAAACTTGAACGTCCAAACTTCTCCATCAGGCAACTGCACTGCGGTCGGTCCCACCGGTCGTCCGGGCTCATTCTCGACGGTTGGAATGAAGAGAATCGGCTTTCCGTTCGCATGGGAAACCTTCCCTGAAAACGAAGTCGCGGCCCCGGCCGGCTCTTTCAATCGCTTGGTCTTGATGTAGCGAGCCAAGCGTCCCTCGACCAACTCCTCCGTCATGGATTCAAGGACGCCGCGAAGTGCATCTGGACAATCAATCGCCAACTGCATTTGGCCGCCCGTCCGCTTGAACCATCGCGTACCGTTCTGCGCATCCAACCAACGATCAATCGGCCACTTGATCCACCATGCCATCCACTCCGCATCACTTGCGTTGCGATGGTCTACCGCGTGTTTTCCTTCCAGTAAATCTCGCCGCAACACAGGATGCTCCAGCATGTGCGCTCGGCACAGCTTTGCAAACGTGGACAAATCAACCGGATCAAAGAACGACGATTGATCCAGCAACACGCGTAGCACCACCATCTTGTACGACTTGTTCAGATTGGTCGTCTCGACCGTCTTGAACCAATCGGCGAACTGCTTCAACGTTGCCTGTTCCGCATCGTTCAAATCACCTTCTTCGGCGGCAAACGCAAACCAACTTCCCGCACTTCGACTGATCGTTCCGGGAATGTACCCACGAGCCACCAATTCCGCCGGCGTCGGGCGACGTCTCAACTCGTCTCGCAACCCCCGATACGCCTCCACACCAGCGGCAGCTCCCGTAGGTAAGAACTGCTTCAGCAGATCCTGTGCTTCCAATTCAACATCCAGCAAGCATCCTTCGGGCAATTCCGGAGGTTCACCCTGGATCCACTTCCGCAAATCACCCCATTGAGCCGTGTGGTTTCCCAGCGACAACAAGTGAAGCATTCGCTGAGCAAATATCCGGTGGTTGCCGACGAAATCGATCACCAACAAGCGAGTCTTGCCCACGCTGGCACGCAGACCGCGGCCGAGTTGCTGCAGAAACACAACCTTAGATTCTGTTGGCCGCAGCATCACCACACGATCCACCGCCGGGACATCCAGTCCTTCGTTGAACATGTCGACCACGCACAGCGCTTCCAGCGAGCCGTCACGCAACTGTTCCAGCGATTCACCGTAGCTATCACCGCCGCCACCAGAAAACACCGCTGCCGAGCGAACCCCTTTGGCACGCAGCCAATCACGTGCAAACAAAGCGTGACGCCGCGAGCAACAGAACACGATCGTTCGCTGACCGGGATGCTCGTTGATTGCCTGCCACAATCGTTCCATCCGCTCGCTCGTCGCGACGCGTTGTTCCAGTTCCTCTGGATCGAAGCGGCCGTTCCGCCACGGAACTTGATCAAAGTCAACCGTGTCCCGGATACCAACGTAGTGAAACGGAACCAACGCCCCTTCTTCGATGCCCGTTCCGATGGACGCGTGGTAAGCCAAATTGTCATCGAAGATGCTGACCACATCGACGCCGTCGGTGCGTTCAGGCGTCGCCGTTAACCCCAGAATGAAACCGGCGTCCAGCTTTGCCAGCACACGGCGGTACGTCGGCGCTTCCGCGTGGTGAACTTCGTCGATGATCACGTAATCAAAGTGCTCGTTCGCCAACCGCTTCAGACCTTCAGGACGAGCAAGCTTTTGAATCGAGGCGACCACCAACTCGCCGTCGATGTCACCGCGTGAGCCGACATACCACGATGTTCGCGACGCCAGCGAATCACCTTGCTTGAACACATCGTCAAGCAATTGAGAAAGAACGCTTTCCGCCTGCATCAAAATATGCGAGCGGTGAGCGATCACCAACACTCGCGGTCGACGCCCCAGCGATTCGCCGACTTGCCTGGCGTCGAAGGCGGCCAACCAAGTCTTCCCCATGCCCGTCGCGACCGAGATCAACGCCTTCGAGAAACCGTCCGCGCGCAGATTTGCGAGCGACTCAAGAGCGGCCGCCTGCCAAGGCCGAGGTTCGGGAATCGAGGTGGTGTCGATCCTTTCGGGTTTGAAGTTCTCCTGACGATAGGCTTTGGCCTCCCGCCGGTACTCTTCCACCAGATCGACAGTCAACGGAGCCGCCGATTGCCACAGTTCATCAAACGCCTGGACGAAATCGTCCGGCACGCCCTCGCCTCCATGGCTCGAACAAAGCAGGTTCCACTCAACCCCCGTTTGCAAAGCGGGTTTGGACAGGTTGCTGCTGCCAACGGCGACGAGTGAACCATGCTCATCCATGATTCGCCATGCCTTCGGGTGAAACGAATCCGGCCGGCTGGCCAGTGATTCAATCCGCACCAGTCGAGCGTTCAAATTCCCTCGGAAGTCCGCGTCATCCTCGACCGTCTCCTGCCATGCGAGCAAACGTGCCAACGCATTTGGATGCGAGATATATAGGTAATCGCTGACCAGAATCCGAACCGCAACGTTTCTCTGCAGTGTTTCGAACAACCGCTCTTCGATCACCGCCAAGCCCGAAACTTGAACGAACGACGCCAGCACATCGATATTGGTGGCACCTGCCATCCGAGTCGAGAGCCGTTCCCACAACGTGGAATCCGGGTGCCCGGTCAACAGTTCCAAACGCGGCGAACCTTTTGATTTCGCCGGTGCCGTCTCTGTCTCCGCCGGCGCTTCGTCAACCAAGTAATTCGCTTTCTCCGGAATCACGTATCGCACGCCACCGCGTGGATCCGGCACATCGCCTGGATAACGCGGGATCACATGCACGTGGACATGCATCACAGTTTGTCCAGCGGTTTCACCGCAATTGAAACCGACGTTGTACCCATTGGGTTTTGGGTCCAGCGTTTCATCCAGGTGCGCCTTCACCACATTGACCAAACTCATCAACGCAGCCTGCTCATCCGGCGAAGCATCAAACCAAGTCGCCACCACGCGCCGCGTCACCACCAACGCATGCCCGCGCGTCACCGGAAAACGATCATGGAAAGCAAACGCCAACTCGTTCGAAGCGATCCAATCGGTTTTCGCCACGTTCAAAAACGGAGAGTCTTCCATGCCATAACTCAAAGCAACATTTCCATCGCCGATGATCTCGAGCCTACCCATTTCGGCACAACACATCACGAGAGGTGAGCACGTCAACAAAACGCAGCACTTGGCGAATCACGCTTCCCCCTCTCCCTGCTTGCCTGGGCCTTCCTCGCACCTTAAGATCAAGCGCTTCAAAATGCAACCAACCTAAGGGTATTTGGGCGAAGCTGCTTGTCTGACTCGATTGTCAAGTTCGCGTATAGGAGCGTGCTGCACTTTCAGACTCGAATCCCGGTTTCGAAGTTGCCGTATCAACGATTTCGGACAAGGGATCAACTGACAGGATACGGAGACAAAAACATTCGGCATATGACTGCCGGTTAGGGGCATCTAGCGTGTCAGCGTTCACCAATCTGTTGTTTCACATCATCCACAGCACGAAGTACCGCGAGCCAACAATCCGTTCCGAGTGGCAAGACGACCTCTATGCATACGTCGGCGGCATCGTACGCGACCAAAAGGGTACGTTGCTGAAAATTGGAGGCGTCGAAGACCACGTACATCTGTTAGCAAAGCTCAGTCCAACCATTGCGATCTCCGATGTACTGCGAACGCCCAAGTCGAACTCGTCCAAGTGGATCAACGAGCGTTCCGACGTGACGCGAAAGTTCGAATGGCAATCGGGCTACGCCGCGTTTTCAGTAAGCGAATCACAGTTGCCTGCAGTCGCCGAATACACTGCAAACCAAGCTGAACATCACCGCAAGAAAACGTTTCAAGAAGAATTCCTCGCCATTCTGCCGAAGCACCACATCGAGTTCGACATGCGCTACGTTTTCGAGCAGGAGTTCATCGATTGATCGACACGCACCCAGCCACGTCGCGTCACGCGCATCTAGCCACGAAGTGGCGACATGATGTAGCCCTGGGCGTCAGCCCATGGTCCCGGAATTCCCACCACGCTGTTAGTCCCGAAGGGACGATAGGAGTCGGTGCTTCACCATCACATGTCGCCCCTTCAGGGCTTCTCGATCGTATTTGTCCATCCAACCACGGGTTTGCACCCGTGGCTACACCATGCCGTCCCAGCGGGACTAACAAGTTCACTCCCAGTCGTTCCGCCTGCACCGAAGAGGTGGAAGGCGACGGCGTCCCCTTCACCGAAAAGATGGAGGGTTTGACCCGCGAGTTAGCCACTAAATTCGACGAGTCCGAAAAACTGCAGGCGGCGATCCGCGACAACCAATGTCCAGAGTACAGGAACGCCGCATGAGTAGTAACTTTGAAGCCGCTGATTCCTCGCTTGGATTTTACTTTCAGTCGGGATTCTCCCTTGTTTTGCTTAGCCGTTCATCGGACGAGGCAGTTGTGTCAGTCGAAACAACTGATGATGTCCAATTGCACGAAGGAACTACTCCAGTACTTGCACAGCTAAAGCATTCCACTGGGAAACCACCGGCGTTGAATGAAAAGAACGATGGTCTTTGGAAGACGATCGGCAATTGGATTTCGATTTCCGACTGGCACAAGTATTTGTTCATGTTTGTGACATGCGCCGATCTGGCGGACGGCTGCGAGCTCTCTTCCCTCCTTGAGAAGACGCCCGATCGAAACGTGGATAGCGCCCTCGCGTGTCTGTTGGCTGAGGCAAAACGAGTTATTGAAACGCCTACCGTCGCAGAAGCCGAGAAACTGAAAGATGTCACAGGATACGACTACAAGATTCGCCGACCGGCGTGCCAAGCATTCTTGGATCTGAGCGAGAAAAAGCGAAAACTGTTTGTTCGCCGCCTGACATTAGTCCCATCGAGTTTCAACGCCGGAGACATTAAAGAACAACTCCTGAAGGCGTTTCTTCACACGGAACCTCGGCGAAACCGAGCGGAGATAGGTGAGCGAATCATCGAGTGGTGGGATCGTCGCGTTGCCCGCGCGCTCTTGGAGAAGTCCCCTCGTGAAATCAGCAAGAGTGAATTGCTTGAACGACTTGCTGAAATCAGAGTCGTTGTCTTGGGGCACGGTTTGTCCGACGTCTATGGTGACAGAGGCCCAAAGGACCTGAGCGCTGAGATGGGCGGCAATATGGAGCGACAAATCCAACTTGTTAATGGAGGCAATTACAGAATTGAGAGAGCCGCACGCGAGCGATGGCGAGCGAGAAACAATCGCAAACACTGGATGGACGAGAGCTTGGCGTTCGCCGACGAATTGAAGGAATACAACAAGGTTCTAATTGAAGAGTGGAGAGACCGCCACGCCCCCATGGCTCATGACGTAAGCGAACTCGACAGTACAGATCAAGAGTCTCGCGGACTTGAGTTGCTCGATTGGTCACACAAGTCTGCCTACACTGAGGTTCCCTCGTTTAAACCGGGGCTTAACGTGCCTTCCTTGGTAAGAGGGACGTATCAACAATTGGCCGAGGAGCTTCTAGTTGGTTGGCACCCAGACTACTTGAATCTATGCACGGAAACTGAAGCGGGAATGAGGTGGCACGATGACAACGAGTGTTGATGTTTACTCTCAAACAAACCCCGCGTTCCTCGGCGTCGTACTTCACGAATTCGCGAAGGGATACCACAAAGCTTCGGACACGTATCCAAGTTATGTGCTCATGTATCTTCCCTGCCCAATCGTGGTGTCGAAGAAGCTCGCGCGAACGCTGGAGGGGACTAATGCAACCACAGGATTAGCGAAGTGGTACTTAAGAAGCCCTGAATTGCAAATCAATATCGTGAACGAAGTGCGCCGCTCTGTTACGTTCACGCGTCGTGCACTGCAATATGCTTTGCTAAGCAATGTTTTTAAGATGCGCGACTCAACTTTGGTGCCCCTAGACGGAGCATTCAAGACGAAACCGAAAGATCCGACCGGAAGAAGAATAGAAGATCGGCCTTTTACGGCCGCCAACCGACTCGGGCAATGGTGTGGGCAGGTAGATTCGGCAGAACGTATTTTCGCGCTATTGGGGCTTCGACCATGAAACGTTGGAATATCAAGGAGATACGTCTGTATTCAAAAGACGGACGCCATGTTCTGCTGCCTTTTGAGACAGAGGCAGTAAACATTATTACTGGACCGTCACACACTGGTAAGTCTGCGATAATCGACATTTTGGACTATTGCCTTGGGGCAGGTGAATGCCACATTCCGGGTGTCGTTGGCGAAAAGTGCTCTTGGGTTGGGCTTGTTTGGTCAAAAGGTTCGCAGTGCTTTGCTGTCACCAGAAAGTTGCCGGAAGGTAAGGACAGCACAGACAACGCAATGTGCTTTCTTACCGGGAGTGACCCAAGGAAACTCCTTCCGGACAACGCCGATGCGATGCCGGAGACAATGAATCGGAACGAGGTGAACAAGCTCGTAGAAGCGCAGTTTGGAATCGGCGAGGTAAAAGGAGAGACATTCGGAACTGGCCGAGAAGGCAAGAGGATTTCGGTGCGCCAAGTCGCTCCGTTCATTCTCCAGGACGATGATGTAATTATTAGCAAGACAACTCTTCTTCGTGGCTTGAATGACGAGCGGAGAAGGCAAATCATCGACTCGATTCCATACTTTTTTGGAATTTCGGACGAGAAAGCCGCAGCGAAAGTCGCAACGCTTAGACGTCTTCGAGCCGATCTCCGAAGATTCGAGTCGAGAGAAAAGCAACAGGCCGCGATCCGAGCCGAGGAATCTGACCGGGCGTTTTCACTTGTTACCGAAGCTGTCAGTTTAGGGCTAATACCCAAGCCGAGCGACGTCACATTAGAAACCTCCGAAGATCTATTGAAAACAGCCTCGCAATGGCGCCCCGGCGAAAAAACTACAGCAAGCCAAGATGAACTGGTTTTGCTCTATGAACGTGAGCAGAATCTGTTTCGCGAGCTTCGCTCGGCAAGACAAAACCTCAAAGCGGCACGAGCAATTGAAGGCGACGCAAATGAATTTAATGAAACATCTGAAACGCAGCGTCGGCGGCTAGAATCGATTGAACTGTTTAACAGCCCATCAGACGAAACTACGTGTCCATTGTGTAACAACAGTCTTGGTCAAGAACATTCATCTACCGATGCGATCCGTGATGCAATCGAAGAACTCGACAGAGAACTCAATGAAGTTGAAGTTGAAAAGCCACGTATCGACGGGTACCTGTCTGAGCAACTTGATACGATTCAGCGAGTTGAAGGGCAACTGAATCAAGTGCGTGGGCAAATCGGGGAGTTGGTTGAACAAGAAGAGCGTATTGCTTCGGCGCAACAACTCGATCATGAACGTAGCAGATTGGCTGGCCGAATTTCTCTCTATGTTGAATCGCTCTCAGGTGTAACTTCCGATGAGGATTTGAGAATTGATGTGCTCCGTGAGCAGATCGCTGGCTTGGAAGCAGAAGTCGATGTCGATGGAAAACGTGCGAGACTTGAAGAAGAGTCACAGCGGATTGGCACTATTGCGACCAAACTCCTCGCAGAGTTGCCGTTTGAGGAAGAGTATCGTGACGGCTCGGTTTACTTTCGAGCAAACAACGACGTTGGTTGTGGAATCGTGACCGAAACCCGATCCTTTTCCATGCGAGACGTGGGCTCTGATGAAAACTATCTCTCATTGCATGTGTCCGTGTTGTGTTCGCTGCACAGACATTTTGCTGCGAACAAGTCTCCTGTTCCCGGAGTTCTCGTATTTGACCAAATTAGTCGGCCATACTATCCGCCCGAGGAGAACCCTGAAGAAGCCGATGTGCCACTCAGCGAAGATACAAAGGCAGTTTATCGGTACTTCGAGTTCCTATTTGAGGAAGTCAAGCGACAGAAGGGAATGCAATTCATCGTCATAGAACACGCGTACCTTGCTAGCAATGAAGACTACAAGAACGCAATCGTCCGAAGATGGAACGACGAAGAGAAGCTGATTCCAGACGATTGGCCAAAGTAGCTTCGTCATCAGCGATGGGATCACGGCGCGAGTCGGTTCGCTGACGGCCAACAAAGAACGGTTCATGCCGTGGAATACGATTAAGAACGAAGACGATCGGCCGCTGCTGGAATACCAGTTGGAGAAAGTCGTTCGCGGCTTCTTCGATCCAGAGTTATCTCTGGACTACATGAGTACTTCGTGCTGTTTGAAGACGATGGCGACTCGCTGATCAAAAAGATTGCCGGTTGCCATCAGTTCCACGGAGTCCGCGAAGCCGTCCGCGTCACCACGATCGCGGCTGCCGATTCCGACGACGCCGCCGTCCGCGAACGCCGAGCCACCTACGGCGACGAAGTGCAACCCGACTCGTGCAAGGCGGGCGTGTTCTGGCACACGCAGGCAACGGCCAGACCACCTCACCTGTTTAAGAGATTTGAGGCTTCCGATGTGTTTGTTTCGATGGTTAGTTCGCATGTGACACGTGGGCGGCGCAAATTGGCTTCTAACACCATCCACTTGCTTCGACATGTCGGAATCAACTCTTTTCTAACGGTTCTGCTACCTGCGATCAAACCTGATCGTTCGTTGAAGCTGAGCGAACAACCAGCCATCGTCGTAAGTCGCTAAAATTCGTGTTCGTTAGATCAGGCAGCGTCATTCTGCCAGCAATTACTTATTGGATAGTAGGCAGCTAGTGGAACCGGGACTCTACGATCATCTTCTGACGAAAGCTATTGAAGACGAGATTGCTCGGTTAGGCGATCCCCGCCTGGCAACGCTTGCGCCAGTCGAGGCAGAGGAATCGCACTCGGCCCTTGCTCAATTTCTCGAGCGACTGATCGCTGGCAGTTTGGCCGCGTTTCGCGGGGCGGATGCAGCTGAGAAGCAGCGGCAGCTCACGGACAAAATTCTTGGCACGCTCGCCGAAGCGTTGCATGACGACGATGCTGACGTTCTGAGCATTTCCAGTCCATTGCGACGGCTATTGGCGATCCACCGGTCAGTCGATGGTTCGCCAAACGAGCGACCGGACAGTCCTCTCTCCCGTTGCTCGCTTCTGACTGGAACGCGACTGGATGCAAGTTTGGGAAGCCAGCTTCGCAAGGAAATCGCAACTTGCGATCGAGTTGACATCCTCTGCTCGTTCGTCAAGTGGAGCGGATTGCGGGTCATCATTGACCAGCTTCGCGACCTTGTCGATCGCAATGACAAACTGGCCGTTCGCGTGATCACCACCAGCTACATGGGTGCTACGGATCCGAAAGCGGTGGCAGCACTGAGCGAGCTTCCAAGGACGAAGGTGCGAGTGAGCTACGACACCAAACGAACGCGACTGCACGCGAAAGCCTATTTGTTTCACCGCAAGACCGGCTTTAGCAGTGCCTATGTTGGCTCCGCTAATTTGTCCAACGCTGCGTTGTCCGAGGGACTTGAATGGACGACGAAAATCAGTCAGTACGAGTTGCCGTATTTATGGGACAAGGTCACGGGCACCTTTGAGACCTATTGGCAGGATGATGAGTTTCAGTCGTTTGACGTTCAGTCGCTGCCTCGACTTCGCCAAGCAATTAGCACCGAGCGGAGAGCAGGAACGGACAATGAACTCGCGATCAATTTCCATTTGCGTCCGTTCCCGTTTCAAGAAGAGATTCTTGACATCATTGCCGCGGAACGCAATGTCCAAAACAAACATCGACATCTGATCGTCGCTGCCACGGGGACCGGTAAAACGATGATAGCTGCGTTCGACTATGCTCGTTTCGCGAGGGAGTCGGGACGCAAACCGAGGTTGCTATTTATCGCCCATCGAAAAGAGATTCTCAGCCAAGCGATGGTCGCGTTCCGTTGCGTGCTGCGAGATCAGAATTTCGGCGATCTCCTCGTCGATGGGAATCAGCCAGAGCAGCACGAACATCTATTCTGCTCCATCCAAAGCTACAACTCTCGAAATCTTCAAATGGAGTCCGCGGAGCAATTCGAGTATGTAGTGGTTGATGAGTTTCACCATGCAGCGGCCCCCAGCTACCAATCCTTGTTAGAGCACGTGAATCCGAAGGTTCTGCTTGGATTGACAGCCACGCCCGAACGTTCTGATCAACTGGACGTGTTGAGTTGGTTTGGAGGACGAGCGTCTGCTGAGATACGGTTGCCAGATGCCATTTCCCGGCGTCTGTTGTGTCCGTTCCAATACTTCGGGATTTCAGATGCAGTCGATCTTGATGGCCTGACATGGCAACGTGGCGGCTACCGAATCGATGACTTGGATCGGCTCTATACGGGCAATGACATTCGTGCAAAGTTAGTGTTCGAGAAAGTTGCTGAGACCGTACTGGATTCGCAGGACGTACGTGGCCTGGGATTTTGCTGCAGCGTCGCACATGCTGAATTCATGGCTCGATTCTTCGATGAAAATGGAATCCCTTCGATTGCATTGTCAGCGGGATCGACCAGCGAGGAACGCAATTCCGCTCAGCAGCGGTTACGTGAGCGCTCGGTCAACTTCATCTTTGTCGTTGATCTTTACAACGAAGGCATCGATATCCCCGAGGTCGATACGGTGCTTTTTCTTCGACCGACCGAAAGTTTGACTGTATTTCTGCAGCAGCTGGGGCGTGGTTTGCGATTGCATCCTGAGAAAGAGTGTTTGACCGTGCTCGACTTCATCGGCGCGCAACGCAAAGAATTTCGGTTCGCCAGCCGGTTTCGTGCCTTGAGTGATAAGCCGACTGAGAAACTTGACCAAGAAATCGAAAACGGTTTTCCGCACTTGCCAAGTGGTTGTGTGATCAAGCTCGAGCGAGTGGCGCAACAACGCGTGCTTGAAAATGTACGTGAGTCGATTCGCATGGTCCGACCGCGGATGTTAAGCTCGCTTCGAGATCTGAAGCAATATCTGGGGAGAGTGCCAACGCTTGAAGATGCGATCGACTATTTCGATACAACCCTTGACGAGTTACTGAAGCGAGGCTTGTGGTCACGATTGTTGGCGGATGCGGGACTTATTGAGCTGGCGGACGCCCCAGACGAAAAACAACTCGCAAAGGGGCTGCGTCGTTTAAGTCACATCAACTGCCCGCTGCAGATCCAGGCTGTAACCGAATACCTGGAGCAAGACTCGCCTCCGGAAGCTAGTGTCGCGGAGATGCTTCACGTTTCATTGTGGGGGGCGCAGCACGCTGAAATGTCACTCGCGGATGCGGACAAAAGATTGCGAGACAATTCGGTGGTTATCGATGACCTGCGGTGCGTGCTTGAATACCGATTGAAACACTCGCCATTGATCGCAAACCAAAATGCCGTGGCGTTCGAGCCATTGGCCATTCACGCTGCGTACACGCGGGACGAAATTTTGGTGGCGCTTGGACACTGGAATTTCAATGATCGGCCAAGCCAACGCGAGGGTGTGCTGCATCTGCAGGATCGGAAGCACGATGTGTTTTTCGTGACGCTGCAGAAAACCGAGGATGAGTACTCGCCCACGACGATGTACGAAGACTACCTGATCTCACACAATCAATTTCATTGGCAGTCTCAAAGCAACACGTCGGAGCAGTCACCGACTGGTCAACGCTACATCCATCACCGAGAAATGGGCTACACGCCGTTGCTATTCGTGCGCGAGACAAAGAATCTTCCGTCCGGGATTTCAGCTCCATACCACTTCCTTGGACCGTGCAACTACTTGAGTCACACAGGCAGTCGCCCCATCAGCATTGTCTGGGAACTCGAATACCCTGTTCCAACACGCCTGCTTCGCACGATGGCTCGGCAGATTGCGGTTTAATCTACGTACAAACAAGATGTGCGAACCTCCGGGAAACTCACAAGCATCGGACAAGTGGTCCGGCACTGGCGATTCGATTGCGGTTACACGTGACAGACGCTTCGCGAGCGTAACGCCGCAAACTGTTCGTTGTTGGTTAGCGGATTGGAACTGGAGCTTGCCATTCGCGGCTGTTGTTATGGTTTCTACGAGTGACGTTTGTGCCGTTTTTAGCCGGAACGGCCTCTGACTTTGTAAGCTGTTTTAGGGTAAGGGTTTAGGAAAGAGAGAGTTTTCGAAAGGTCTCACGCTGGGGGTTACGCTCGGGGAGACACCGAAACACACACCGACGGCGCTGGGGCGATGATCGTCGAACTCCGGTCAACCGGTCCTCACACGTTGGTCAGTCCTAGCGCGCATCCCAGCGGTGAAGAGTATGACCGACTCGATGTAGAACCGGCGACCGTTCCCGCTCCAATGCTGGCTGCCTGCGTGAAAGCTCTTGCTGATGCCGTGATCGTGCGACGTGGGGAAGCGTTATCGCGGGTAAGCCAACGTCGCCGCCACTCTCGCCGACTGACGCGTCCGACGTCGAAACCCGAGCTATCGCCTACCTCGCTGCGATGCCGCCGGCGGTCTCGAGCAGTGGCGGTCACTCGCAAACCTATGCCGCGGCGACGGCGCTCGTTCACGGCTTCGGGATCGACCCAGATGGTGCGTTAGCAAGAGTGATAGGTTCGGGTGATGCTTTTAAATATGAGTACGAATCCACCTTCTCAAAGGTCAGAAATGTGTCTGCACATTGCTTCCGTATACGAGCAACCAACTTCGCGCGCATTGCGTCGGATGAGTCGGGCTCTGGAACGTTGAAGCCTATCCGCACAACGCCCGGTTATTGAAAGTCACAAGTTCCTATGTTTGTTCCGCCAATCGTCATCTACATCGTCGCCGCGTCGTTTCTTACTGGGATTCTGTTGCCGTTGGTCTTGGGCGCATGGGGGCAACGAGGTCGACCCGGTGTAATGCTCGGAGTTTTTGGTGGGAGTCTGTTGAGTGTGCCAACTGGGCTACTCAGCGGTTCAATCCTCTGGAGCCTTCTGGAGGAGACGAGTTTAATGCCTGAAGTAGTCGCGATGGTTGTCGGCCCCTTGGTCGGCTGTTTCGTTGGGACGTTCGTCCTCACACTGATCATGAGGGAAGCGGCGGTATGGATCGCGGCAAATCGAAAGCATAGTCGTGATGTTCCGAACAATCACCCGACTAGCACGGCCGGTCAATCAAACTAAGCGAACCGTCAGCGGAAAGTCGCAAGGTAAGGTTCACCACTCAGGGAACGCTCGCCATGGGACACGGTAGAACATTGTTCGACGATTGTCGCCGGACTGCGGATGGGGCCACCCAGGGCGAGCATGTTCGTCCCAGGGCCGCGGGAACAGCCTCGCTATTAGACACAGTTTGATTTGTTTGTCCGAATAGCCTTGCGAACCTTGCCTCGTCTTTAGGTGTCTTCGTCGAAACTATCAAAAGACATGGAAAACGAGATGAACCAACCAATCAAATTCTACAGTACAGGCGATGAATACGGCGAGTTTTCCAACTTCGCTGCGTACCCCATACGAATCGGCAATCGTATTTGGCCGACGAGTGAGCACTACTTCCAGGCGATGAAGTTCAAGGACAAGAAAGACCAAGAGCAGATTCGAAAAGCGAACTCGCCGATGCTCGCGGCAAGGATGGGACGTGATCGCAAGCGTACCTTGCGCAAGGATTGGGAATCCGCCAAAGTGAACGTCATGCATGAAGCACTTGTTGCGAAATTTACGCAACACGAAGAACTCCGAGAGTTGCTCCTCGGCACCGGCGACGCCAAAATCATCGAACACACAGCCAACGATGATTACTGGGGCGATGGTGGCGATGGCCGCGGCAAGAACATGCTCGGCCGTTTGCTAGTTGAACTGCGTGAGACCCTGCGTCCGCAGACCACCGAAGGCTAGCTCGACACTGTGGAATAGCGTTCGTCCCATCCATCCAACCATCTAAACAACCAATCACCGACGGAACCCTTCCGTTTCTCTCCTCGCCTTGGAAGGGCCAGTGCACATGCAGGTTGCTGTGTTGTTTTGAGCGACCCCGTCACGGGGTGGTCGCTTGATCGGCCACGTGCGAAGCACCTGTCAAAGGCCCAGCGTCTTACGAAGAGAATCCGCGAATCAGCGACGATGCGGTTGCCCCCGTGGTCTAATCCATCAACGAGTTCGGTTTCCGGCAACCGATCGTCGTCGATCCCGACGGCGTCATTATCGTCGGCCATAAACGAGCCATCCGTCACGTGATCTAAGACACGAACTGGTGAAAGTCATTCATGCACGCCCGTCTCAACGAAACGCCGACTCCCATGGGAACGACGCATAAATCGACAATGACTTTCATTCTTGCTAACTCGATGTTGGTTTGGATGATACGATGTCGCTCCGCCAAACGACTCCTGACATCGGCGGCGACCAGTCGTCCGGAGCGATCGCGAACTTTGCCCTTCAATTTCGTGTCGCGACGGTTTGACCAAATGATGGAAGAGTGGCAATGTCGTTAGACGGCGAAGAGATCAAAGAAGAAGACCGGGAACCCGGCCCCGAAGTGACGCCCAAGCTGTTTCGCAAGTGGCAAAAAGCTCGACGAGGTTCCATTGTAGCTGAGGACATGACCAATCCCGTCTGGGCTTGGCTGTTTCGAGGTCGTGTAGATCCCTACCACGCAAACGAACGTTTCAAATCACGGCTGGGAAAAATACTCGGCAGCGTCGATTTTCCGGATGAACCTCGCTGGGCTGGGTGTCGAATGGGGCAATCGCGGACCGAACTCGCCGATGGTCGCGTGTTTTGGATCGCTGGAGAGCACGAGGACTACTACGATCCAGATTTCTTCATCTACAACGATCTCATCATCGAGCACGGGGACGGAGCCGTGCAGATCCTCGGCTATCCTGAAGAAGCTTTTCGCCCGACTGACTTTCACACGGCGACGGCTATCAACGGTGGAAAAGAGATTTTGATCATTGGAAGTATCGGCTATCCCGACGATCGCGAAGTGGGACGCACCCAGGTCTACTCCCTCAATACGGACACGCTTGCGATTGAGGAGATTTCCACCACGGGCAGCCCTCCAGGATGGATCAGCAAACACAATGCACAATTGACCGAAGATGCGTCAGCGATTTTGGTGTCTGGCGGAGACTTGTTGACCGAAGATGGCTTCCTCGAAAATATCGATGATTGGTCATTGTCACTGGCCGACTTCTCCTGGACTCGATTAACGATCCGAAATTGGACTCGGTTTCAAGTTGCTCGTTGCGATCAAGCGAGTCTGCATCTGTGGAGCTATGAAATGCGGAAGTTCGCACTTGATCATCCAGGTGCAGGTTTTGACCGAGAGGCTGACTTGGCGGATGAGATCGGTACAGAGCCAAACATGGACGCTTACGAATCCCTTTACCGACCGCAAATGACACACACGTCGTTGGATCCCCAAGACGAATGCGACGAAGATTGGCGGACTAAGAGAATCGATGTGGAGGGCGTGCACGTGCGCTACGTTGACAATATGGATCATGTCACAGTGACGATTGAAGGGAATTTAGACCGAACAATCGTCGAGGCACTTGCCGAAGATCTGCATGCAAAGCTCGCACTCGTCGAGAACGCAGAATGCCGGATCAAGTGGATTGATTAAGCAATCGAATACAAGTCCGTGATCGAACGGAGCACTGACCAATGGACTCAAGCGATACGCAACATAGCAAGCTCAGAGGTGGACTGAAGGTTGACACAGAGGTTGTCGGCACTGGGGCTGTTGCGTCGCGTGGCGATTCAGTAGTGATCCGACTGGAGATCCGGCTCAATCATGGAGACGTCGTTGCAACGTTTGATGAATATGCTTTTGAGGTTGGCAAACGGCAGGTCATCGCCGCTATAGACTACGCAGTGGAAGGAATGCACGTCGGCGGGCGTCGCGAACTAAAAGCTGGTCCGCATCTTTGCTACGGTGCCGCAGGTGTTTCCGAAAAGATTCCCTCGAACGCCGCCCTGTTTCTAAGCATCGAACTGCTGCGTTGCGAGAAATCGGGCTGACTACGATGTGGCTTTGAGTAGGTTCATGGACAGGTCGACATTCGACGCGTGCGACGATGATGTTCGCCGGTCCTTGCAAACAAAAGCGATTCCCATGTGCGGCCTGTGTCCAGCGAACCGT
Organism: Roseiconus lacunae; assembly: GCF_008312935.1. Lineage (NCBI taxonomy): Bacteria > Pseudomonadati > Planctomycetota > Planctomycetia > Pirellulales > Pirellulaceae > Roseiconus > Roseiconus lacunae. The sequence continues at coordinate 1,169,140 of NZ_VSZO01000001.1, forward strand.
ACCACGTGCCGCCTCGCTACTCAGCGCCGGACAACCTGCCGCCCGGTCACCCCGGTGAGTACTATCCAGGCATGCCGCCGTATCCAGTCGTTCCCCCGGTACCGGATGGCCTTCGCCCATCAATGTTTCTTTAAAGACTTCGGACTCCAATCATGTCATTTGACTCGGCAACGATTGAATGCATCGGCTCTGCCGTCGGATCGTCGAGCATCTCTTCCAGTAAGCTTGCGATCACGGGGCCTTCATCGTTGCCGAATGCATCAAGGTGTACAGCAAGGATGCGATCACGATCATCGCTGCGAGCCGGTCGGAATTGAATGGAGTCGGTGTTCATCGCTGGTGTTAATCTTCAGGCGTGTCGCCCATAATGCGCTTCGAAAGATTCAGATTCTACCGAGATGCCGCGGACATATGAGTGACCTAAGAGAATTGCAGTTCAACAATCTCGAAGCCGCCGTTGATGACGCTCGGCAATTGTTGGCCACCGGGTATGTCCGGCACGGAAACTGGTCGCTCGGGCAGATCTGTCGGCACTTGGTTTTGGTTCAAGACCCCAGCGTCGATGGCTATCCGGTTTGGATGTCACTGTTTGCGCCATTGCGGCCTCTGGTGTGACGACTACTGTTGCACCAAGGTGCTGAGCGGTGATTCTCCTCGCGGGATACGAACAGCTTCGATATTCGTTCCGCTTGATGATTTGGAAGATGCAACCGAAGTGGAAGCATTCGCGGCAAGTGTTACACGCTTGCTGAATCACTCCGGCAACTTCGTTCCGCATCCAGGATTCGGCAGGCTGCCACGCGAGAAGATTCTGGAAATCCACACCGCTCATGCTGCTCACCATCTCCGACATCTTCGAACCGAAGGTGAATCTGTTTGATTGGCCGACGGAGAAAAACTCGCAAACGGATGTGCGATTTCCAATTGTCGGTCGACTTTCCAAGTCGAATCCGTTTTCCGCTGTACGTTGTCGACTCGGAGAGTCAAGCGACTATGCAAATCGGTAGTCCATCATGACGGCCTGGATTGAACTTGCTGCCAAGCCACCGACAGGCCAGACACGCTCGACTATCCCAGGATGACCGAAGTCACCTTAGGCGTCGCATCCGCGATGCGTAAATTGCTTCAGTAGTGGACGAGGCCGCGAGTCCCTTGTCAACAATCCTGCGGACGAGGCGCTGGGCCCTTCTTTTAGCATCGAGCAACCTTTGTCGTCGGATTTTCGTGTGTCGCTCGGCTCTGATAGCCGTCAGCGGCTTCGTCGAGCGTTGTCGGCTCGGAGATCCGAACGACCATTGTTTCAGGTTCGATGCTTAGCCCTTCACACAAAAGGATCTTTGGCAAGATCCACTACCTCAGGAGCTGCGCCAGTCCTCGTGTGAATGGCTCCGCATCCTGGCGAAGAGAGCGATCCCACATAAAAGGTCTCGCGCATACGAGCGAGACGTTGCGACGAGCAAAGCGACTTTCTTGGGAGGTTTGACTTCTCGTGGCATAGTTGTTGTGTCGGAGATGATTTTACATGTCGCAAATCGTTAGCCGCATGTCGCATTTTATCCTCGACAAGCTGGTCGAGAAAGCAAGAATGATGAGATTGCGGCGGCTTGGCGATTGCCCACTCCATGTCGCAGTTCATTTAGGCGGGACCAAAATGACGGCTGTGCGACCAATCCTAATTCTTTACCTGCTGTGTCGCCGTTCGAACTACATTGCAGTGCGGCGAAACTTTCTCTCGCCGTTCATGCTGACATTTGGCAGGCCAGTGCTGTTCAGTTCGACGGGCAGACGCAATGTATCCAACGTGCCCACTCAGGCCCTGACTATTTCGAACGAACCGTTGGTGGCCGAGTTGTCACACGCGTGAAGAACTAATGATTCTACTTTTGGAAAAGAACTACGTCGGTCTGGGGATCGCCAACATGGGAGCAGCGATTCAGGTTGGAAAGCTGACACTTGCACATCAATAGATGAGAAACAAATATGAATCCCGCAACCCGATCCGTCGCTCTGATTGCCTTGTTGATCTTTTCAACCAGCGCGATCGCTCAGCAGACCACGCACAGCTTCCTGGCGTGTGGCAAGAATACCTACGTCATGGAGGCTGATGGCACGAAGAGTTGGACGTACCCGGCAGCCACGCGAGACGGTTATATCCTCGAAGACGGAACAATCATTCTGACGCTAAGCAAATCAAAGCGATACAAGGGTGGAGCCGTTGTCAAAATCGGTGTGGACAAGGCTGAAACGCTTCTTTGGAAAGGCACGCAAAGTGAAGTCAACAGCGCGCAGCCAACCCAAGATGGCAATTTTGTGATCACGGAAGCGGGAAACAATCCGCGGCTTTTCGAAATCAGCCCGGATGGAGAGATCGTTCTGGAGTTTCCGTTGGCATGCCAGAAGGAAAACCATCACATGCAGACGCGGATGGCACGCAAGCTCTCCGACGGAACTTATCTCGTCCCGCATCTGCTGGACTTCGCCGTCATCCACTATGACGCAGACGGCACAATCTCGAGCAAGCTGGATACAACCGCACCGGGCGATTCCGAACACAAGATCCACACCTGGCCATTCACGGCAATCCGACATGGCGATGGCCAAACTCTTGTCTGCTGCACACACGGTAACCGAGTCGTCGACTTCGACCGCGATGGCAAGATCGCTTGGACGCTAACCAATGACGATTTACCGGGACAATGGCTTCAAGATCCCTGTGGTGCCCAGGTACTGCCCAATGGAAACATCGTCATTACCAGCTATGCCGCCGGACGTGCAAACCCTCACGCCCCGAAGCTGTTCGAAGTGACACGTGATAAGAAAGTCGTGTGGACGTACACTGACGGCCAAAAGGTTGGCATCCATCACTTTCAAATAATCACGACAAACGGAACGAGGCTGAAAGGACCAGTTCTCAAGTGACCGTCGTGGAATTCGCCAGAATTCCTGACTTGGAAACAACCGATCGTCTTTTTGTTGGACTTCTGGCGAAGTCCACTACGCATTGGGATCTGTTGGACTTCTGGCGAAGTCCGCTACGCATTGGGATCTGTTGGACTTCTGGCGAAGTCCGCTACGCATTGGGATCTGTTGGACTTCTGGCGAAGTCCACTACGCTTTGGGACTTGTCATGAGCAAACGCGATCACTTGCGACGACTGGATGCCAATGCCTATAGGGGCAATGCCGTGGTGCATTGGACGATGACGATGCGAGACCGTCGTACAGGCTGGTTGGATGCGATGTTCTACTATCACTTTCGCGAGTTGCTGACTCACTCGTTGTTTCGCTATGCGATCGCCTGCCCGATCTTTTGCCTGATGCCGGATCATATGCACCTGATTTGGATCGGGATCCTCGATTCCTCTGATCAGAAGCTTGCGATGAAGCATCTTCGCACCAGGTTGAACCAATCGCTACGCAAAATCGATGTCGAGTTGCAGGATCAACCTTATGATCATGTGCTACGACCTGAAGAACGAAACGAAACAGCGATTGTCGAAACTTGCGACTACCTCGCTCGCAATCCGGAGCGAGCAGAACTCGTTCCGTTAGACGGTTACGCGGAATATCCTTATTCCGGATGTTTGGTCCCCGGGTATCCGGAGCTGAAGCCGTTTCAGCCAGACTTCTGGACGCGTTTCGATCGAGCGACCGCGTATCTGCGCAAGAATGGACTAGTCGTGGAATTCGCCAGAATTCCGGAAGCAGGAGAAGCAGGAGAAAGCGAATGATTAGGTGGTTCGTCATGGGACTTCTAGCGAAGTTTACTACGTTGGTTATTTTGGGACTTCTGGCGAAGTCCACTACGTGTTCTGCCGCTGAGAAACCCAACTTTGTCATCATTTTCACAGATGATCAGGGCTATCAGGATGTTGGCTGCTTTGGTTCACCCGACATTCGAACTCCACGTTTAGATGCAATGGCCGCTGACGGCATGAAGTTCACTAGCTTCTACGCGCAACCGATTTGCGGACCGTCCCGTGCCGCACTCATGACTGGTTGCTATCCAATGCGTGTTGCCGAGCGAGGCCACACAAAACAGGTTCATCCGATTCTGCACGAGGACGAGATCACCATCGCTGAAGTCCTGAAAACGAAGGGCTATGCGACGGCCTGCTTTGGAAAGTGGGATCTGGCGAAACATTCTCAGTCGGATTTCTTCATGGATCTTTTCCCAACCCACCAGGGATTCGATTACTTCTACGGAACACCCACCAGCAATGACCGGACCGCGAACCTTTACCGCAATGGAGAACTGATCGAACCGGCGACGGACATGGCGACGCTGACTCAGCGTTACACGGATGAAGCCATCGCGTTTATCAAAAAGAATCAAGACCAGCCGTTTTTCGTTTATATACCGCATTCAATGCCGCACACGCGGTTGGATGCATCGCCAAAGTTCAAAGGGAAAAGCCGGCGAGGTCTGTACGGCGACGTCATTGAAGAGATCGACTTCAATGTCGGCAGGGTCCTGGACACGCTCAATGAGCTGAATCTGGCTGAGAACACCTATGTTCTTTTCACAAGCGACAATGGTCCCTGGCTAATCAAGAACAAAGACCATGCCGACGGGCATCTGCCGGGTGATCACGGTGGATCGGCCGGACCGCTCAGGAGCGGCAAGGTGTCGACCTTCGAAGGTGGCGTTCGCGTCCCCGCGATTGTCTGGGCGCCCGGCAAGGTACCAGCCGGAACGGTTTGCGATCTCGTTGCCACGACTATGGACGTCATGCCGACGTTTGCTGCGCTAGCCGGTGCCGAAATGCCATCCGATCGTGTGATCGACGGCGAAGACATTCGACATCTCTTCCACGGCGAATTCGACAAGGCGAATCCTGATAAGGCGTACTTCTACTATCTGCGAGTCCATCTGCAGGCTGTTCGTCAGGGCAAGTGGAAACTTCACCTATCCAGGGAAAAGGAACCAATCGGAGCCGCACCGTTTGGTCGCAATACCCACATCGCGCCCAAGGATCGTATTGGTTTTGAAGAGCCCTTTCTGGTCGACCTGGAAAACGATCTCGGCGAAACGACGAACCTTGCGGCAGAGAATCCTCAGGTCGTGGATAGGCTGCTTGGACTTGCCGAAACGATGCGCAAAGACCTGGGTGACTATGACCGGGTGGGAAACAACATGAGGTTCTTCGATCCGTTAGATGTCCGCCCCACGACACCACCCGTTCCAGCACCTCGAAAGCCAACAACAAGAAAGTAACGTAGCGGAAGTCGTCAAGACCTTCGTTTTGCTCAGCGTATTTCGAAAGTCTTGACGACTTCCGCAATGGTCTATCACCCAACATCTGATTGCCAACTTATGAAACGCCCCGTTCAATTGCTGACCTTCTTCCTCTTGGCAACCTGTCTAGTCTTTGCTGGGGAGCAGTCTGATGGTGCAGATCGGCCAAACATTCTGTTCATCTTTACTGACGACTGGGGCTGGGGCGATCTCGGCTGCCATGGGCATCCGTACTTAAAGACGCCGAATATCGATCGGCTTGCTAAAGAAGGCACCGACTTCCATCGTTTTACGGTCGCCAGCGGCGTCTGTTCTCCGAGTCGCACCGCGGTGATGACCGGTCATTTCCCGGCGCGTTACAACATCGATGGTCATTTCGCGGCGGTTAGGAGTAACGCAAATCGTGGTATGCCGGACTGGCTTGATCCGAAGACGCCGACGATTCCGCGGATGCTGCAGTCGGCCGGCTACGCGACGGCTCATTTTGGAAAGTGGCATCTCGCCAACAACATGATTCCCGATTCGCCGTTGCCAATGGACTACGGGTACGACGAGTATGGTGCCTTCAATTGCTCTGGCGAACAAATGCCGGTGCACGAAGATGCCACTCGCGCAATTGCATTCATCGAAAAGAGCTCCGCTGCGAAGAAGCCGTTTTTCATTAACTTATGGATGCACGAGCCGCACACACCGCATCATACTTTGCCGGAATATCGTCGACGTTTCCCAGGACTGGATGATCCTGACAATGTCTACGCGTCCGTGCTTTCCCACGCCGACGACCGGATTGGAGAATTGCTCGATGCCTTGGACCGATTAAAACTGACCGACAACACGCTCGTGATCTTTAGCTCGGACAACGGTCCGGCAGGCAACGGCCGAGGCGGCAAGCTTACCACCATGTACGACTCCGCGACGGGCGAGGGATTTGGAATTGGTTGTAGCGTTGGGACAACCGGTGGACGCAATGGACGCAAAAAGTCAATTCTGCAGGGCGGCATTGGTGTCCCATTCATCGCCCGCTGGCCGGGAAAGATCAAGGCCGGTGCGATCGATGATGTTTCGTGGATTTCCGCTGTCGACCTGCTGCCAACGTTCTGCGAAATCGCGGGAGCAGGCATGCCTGATGGGTATGAGCCCGACGGCATGAGCCAAGTGGCGACACTGCAAGGTTCCAAACTTGAATTGCGCAACAAGCCGTTGTTTTGGAAGGGCATTCCAAACAGCAAAGGCCCTGTCTTTTCGATCTTGGATAGAAGGTGGCGACTGCTGGTCAGTCCTGACTTCGAGGTGCTCGAGCTTTACGACTTGAACAAAGACCCTTTGGAAAAGAACGATTTGAAGGACTCACATCCGAAGATCGCCGGTGAGCTATTGGAACAGCTACAGGCTTGGCATGCGACACTTCCAGAGCAACTCAACCCAGAGTGCTTTTCAAAGTACCGTGCGAAGGGTGCTGGACCGCTGCCGTCAGAGGTCAAGCCGCTCTTCCAGTTCAATCCGTCTCGATAAGGCGAATGGCCGTTGAGTTCCTACCCACCGTAGTGGATTTCGCCAGAAATCCTGCGGAACAAGGGATTTCTGGCGAAATCCACTACGGTAACTTATCAACCGCTACGCGCTAAAGAAAATGGTTTTCCTTCAAATAAAGTTGGACTCCTGCAAGACAATGAATAAGAAAATCGTTTTCGCCATCACGGCATTTTTCATCTATCTAGCTCCGACTCCGCATTGTCAGTCAGCGGACGGGCCGCCCAATGTCGTTCTGATCTTCGCCGACGATCTCGGCTACGGCGATCTTGGATGTTACGGCGCCACGAAAGTACAGACGCCAAATATTGACGCGTTGGCCGCAGATGGGCGGCGGTTCACGGATGCTCATTCGGTGTCGGCGGTTTGCACGCCGTCGCGTTATGCGTTACTGACCGGCCAATATCCGGTCCGCGCAAACGATGGTCGAGGCGTTTGGGGACCTGCTCCCATTACTTCGAAACTCATTGTCGATACCAACAAGACAACCATCGCAGATGTGTTCAAGAGTGCGGGTTACGAAGCAGGCGTGATTGGGAAATGGCACCTGGGATTCGGGGAGGGAACGAACAAGTGGCAGGAACCATTGCGTCCCGGTCCACAGGATCTTGGGTTTGATTACTACTTTGGTATGCCAGTCGTCAACAGTGCTCCGCCCTATGTTTATGTCGAAAACGATCGTGTCGTCGGCAGCGATTCGGATGACCCGCTGGTGCTTCTCGGCAGGAATGCCAAAGGCATCACACCGATCACACCCATTCCTCCGGAAGCCGCGCAGCGTAGTCCCAATCAATTTGGTGGAGCAAAGAAGGCTCACGCGCTGTTCAACGATTACCAGGTCGGAACAACGCTGGCGAAGAAGTCCGTCGAATGGATCAATGAGCACAAAGACAAGCCGTTCTTTCTGTATCTAGCGACGACCAACATTCATCACCCCTTTACTCCCGCCAAACGGTTTCAAGGTACCAGCGGGTGTGGTCTTTATGGTGATTTCATCCATGAACTCGACTGGATCGTCGGCGAGGTGATGACTTGTCTTGAAGAGAACGGAGTTGCTGACAACACATTGGTGATCTTCACGAGTGACAACGGCGGCATGTTCAATCTCGGTGGTCAGGCTGCATTTAAGGCAGGACATCGGCAGAACGGTGACTTGCTTGGGTTCAAGTTCGGGGTCTGGGAAGGCGGACACCGCGTGCCAATGATTGTGCGTTGGCCGGGTAGAGTGAAAGCGGGCACGACTTCCGATCAGTTGATTGGTAACGTCGACATGCTGGCGACCTTTGCTGCGTTAACCGGACAAAAGATCGGGAAGGCTCAGCAAGCGGACAGCGTCAACATGCTTCCTGCCTTCGTGGACGAACCGGAAGAGCAGATTCGCGACCATCTGGTTCTTGCTCCACACAAGGGCACTCACCTATCGGTTCGCAAAGGAAAATGGATGTATATCCCGAACCAGGGGAGCGGTGGATTCGGGGGAAAGAAGCCGGGCGATCACACATTCGCCGGACCAGCAGCGGCAACGTTCGTGGGCTCCGTCAACAGCGACATCGAAGACGGCAAGATCAGGCAAGACGCGCCGCCCGCTCAGCTTTACGATCTGGAAGCGGACGTGAACGAGACACAGAATGTCCATGATGAAAATCCCGAAGTCGTCAAGGAACTGAAGGCGTTGCTTGCACTGTACCGTAGTGGAATTCGCCAGAATTCCCCCAAGCAAGGAAAGCAAAAACGAAGGACTTCTGGCGAAGTCCACTACAAGCCGGCAAAGAAGACACCGGCGATTCCCAGCAACAGCAGTGCGTCGTTTGATTTTGAGTCCGGAACGCTGGCTCCGTGGAGAATCATCGAAGGGGAATTCGGGCACATTATCGGCAGCCGAGATCGTTTCTTTCACAACCAAGGTGAATACAACAAGCAGGGTGAACACTACCTGACGACATTGGAAGCATCCACGGGCGCCGAAAAAGGAAGTGACCCTCAAACGGGCATCGTTGTCTCACCGCTATTCATTCCCGAACTTGGCAAGATGACGTTCCGTGTCGGCGGCGGCGACGGTCCGAACACGTATGCGGCTCTTTGTACTGCGGACGGAGAAGAAGTTCAGTTCGCTCGAGGCATCCGTGACCAGGTGATGCAGCAGTGCGAATGGGACCTTTCACCGTATGCCGGCAAAAAGATGTTTATCAAAATTGTCGACAACGCGACCGGCGGTTGGGGTCACATCACAGCTGACGATTTTCAGTTCGATGGGAAAGTGTTCGACGAGTACCCTACGGCCAGTAGTGGGATTCGCCAGAATTCCAAATCAAAATCTCCCGAGCTGAAAGGGACTTCTGGCGAAGTCCACTACTCGAAGACTGAGGGGGTGCCGTCCTTCAAGCCAAACTTCGTCGTCATCTTCACCGACGACCAGGGCTACGGTGATTTAAGTTGCTACGAAGCAGATCACGTCAGCACACCGCGTATCGATCAGATGGCCAAAGAGGGTTCCCGGCTCACCAGCTTTTACGTCGCGGCTCCGGTTTGCACGCCTTCTCGAGCAGGCCTGATGACGGGCTGCTATCCAAAGCGAGTCGGTATGGCGACAGGATCGAACTTTGGAGTGCTGCTGGCCGGCGATACCAAGGGATTGAATCCCGAGGAAATGACAATCGCGGAGGTTCTCAAATCGGCTGGCTACAAAACGGGGATGTTTGGCAAATGGCACCTCGGAGATCAGCCAGATTTTCTTCCAACACGGCAGGGCTTCGACGAGTTCTTCGGACTGCCTTACAGTCACGACATTCACCCGTTCCATCCACGGCAGGACAGATTCAATTTCCCACCATTGCCGGTGCTCGACGGCGACACTGTGATTGAGATGGATCCGGATGCAGACTACCTCACCAAACGCATCACCGAACGAGCTGTATCGTTCATTGAGCTGAACAAAGACGTTCCTTTCTTCTTATATGTTCCGCATCCAATTCCACATGCTCCGCTGCACGTGTCTTCGCCGTTCATGGAAGGCGTCGCCGATGAAGTTGTTTCGAAGCTGAAGGACGAAGTTGGCAAAATCGACTATCGCACGCGTGACGAATTGTTCCGACAGGCGATCGCTGAGATCGACTGGTCGGTCGGAACCATTCTCGACACACTCAAAGCAAATGGATTGGACGAGAAGACTCTCGTCATTTTCACCTCAGACAACGGTCCTCCGAAAAACACCCTTCACGCCAGCCCCGGCCCGCTAAGAGGTCACAAGGGAACGACGTTTGAAGGCGGAATGCGGGAACCTACAGTCATCCGCTGGCCCGGAATGATTCCCGCGGGCCACGACAACAATGAATTGATGACGACGATGGACCTGCTTCCGACGTTCGCCAAATTGGCCGGAGCTGAACTTCCCACCGATCGCATCATCGACGGGAAAGACATCTGGCCGACACTTGTCGGCCAGTCCCCAACGCCGCACGAAGCATTCTTTTATCATCAAGGCAACTCGCTCACGGCCGTCCGATCGGGCAAGTGGAAGCTCCACACCAACAAAGGTCGACCGATGCAACTCTACAATCTCGACGATGACATTGGCGAGATGAACAATGTCATCGAGGCGCACCCCGAAGTTGTGAAACAGCTCAACAATCACCTGCACGAGTTTGCAAACGACATTGCTAACAACAGCCGACCGGCGGCATTCGCCGAGAATCCAAGACCCCTGTCAAAGGGAGCAGTACATCATGAACTCAACCGGTGAACCAGGCAGAATGATAGAGGGAAGAAAACCTCCACTCAACATCTTCCTCCCCTTGTTCCTTTATCCAGTTATTCTGATTCTCATCGCATGCTCATCCGTCGATGCAGCGGACCGACCGAACATCGTCGTCATCATGGCGGATGAGAAGTCTGAAATCACGGAGCAGCGCACGAACCAGAACGGACAAAGGTCGCGTGAATTTAGCAATCATGGTTCCAATATCGCACTAGCTTCCAAAGAAGAACTCTACCTCGACAGAAAGCTGGCCTTCGCCAATCCCGAGGTAGACAATCCAAATCTTCCGAACGTTTTGCTGATCGGTGATTCGATCTCCATCGGCTACACGGCATATGTCCGACGGGATCTAATCGGAAAGGCAGATGTCTATCGTATTCCGACCAATGCAAAGAATTCAGCGTACGGTCTGGAACACTTAAACGATTGGCTGGAGATGAAGTCGCTCAAGTGGGACGTCATTCATTTCAATTGGGGGCTTTGGGATCTCTGCTATCGGCACCCCGAGTCCAACGTGCAAGGCAACCGCGACAAGGTAAATGGCACTTTGACAGAATCGCTGGAAGGTTATCGATCCAATATGAAGAAAATCGTCGCCCGCTTGAAACAAACTGATGCGACGCTGATTTGGTGCACGACTACCCCTGTTCCGGCAGGTGAGGCCGGCCGCAAGCTGGGCGACGATGTCAAATATAATCTGGTAGCTGCCGAGATCATGAAAGCGAACAAGGTGAGGATTAATGACCTACATTCCCACGCACTATTGAGGCTTCCCGAGACAATGGTTCGTGAAGGCGATGTTCACTTCACCGAGGAGGGTTACATTCACTTAGGAAGCAAGGTCGCTGAGGAGGTCTCCGCAGCGATTGCAAAACGGGCTGCGGACTCTCGTCGAGAAATAGAATGAATCTAACCTTGTTCGTTCCAGCCCTCAGTTTGCTGCTGCCGTGGACGTTGGCGTCGTCTGCAGCGGAATCGCCGCCCAACGTCATTTTCGTGCTGACTGATGATCTGGGCTACTCCGACGTTGGCTGCTATGGAGCTGAGAAGGTCAAGACGCCGCACATTGACCAGCTTGCTGCCGAAGGAATCCGGTTTACGGATTTCCATACAGCAGCTTCCATCTGTTCGCCGTCACGAGCGGCGTTTCTGACGGGTGCTTATCCGCAGCGTGCCGGACTCTACATGGGAATCAATCCAAATCGGACAGCCCATTGGTTCCTTGGACTGCATCCGGATGAGATCACGATTGCCGAGCAATTCAGCAAGCACGGGTACGCCACTCACATGGTCGGCAAATGGCACCTGGGCACAGAGCCGGAATTCCTGCCTCGGACGCAGGGCTTTGACAGCTATTACGGCATGCCATGCAACTTTAGCCACTCGCCGAGGTTCTTCGACGGGGACAAAGAGGTATTCGCACGAACGCCGCTTGATCGGCTAACACAGCTGTATACAGAGCGTGTCACCAAGATCATTCACGACCAGGCGACTCGCAGCGAGCCATTCTTTCTCTACTACGCCCACAATTATCCTCACACGCCGTACCAGGCGGGCAAGGACTTCAAGGGGAGTTCAAAGGATGGTGTCCGAGGCGATGTCATGCAGGAACTCGACTGGGGCATCGGTGAGATGATGGCCGCGCTGAGAAAATCGGGCATCGCGGACAACACGATTGTGATCTTCACATCCGATAACGGACCGACCGCCAATCAATACGCCAAACCATATCGGGGAACAAAGTACGTCACATTTGAAGGCGGGCACCGCGTTCCGTTCATCTTCCACTGGCCGGCCCGAATCAAACCCAGTAGTGGATTTCGCCAGAAATCCTGCGTCGTCAAGGAAAGCAACGCTGGGAATTCTGGCGAATTCCACTACGGCGTCTCTGAAGTAAGTATCAACGCAATGGACGTGTTTCCGACGCTGTCCGCGGCCATCGGATCGGAGTTGCCGAAGGAGCGTGTTTACGACGGGGAAAGTCTGCTGCCGCTCTTTGAAGGAATCCCGCTCAAGCGCCCGACAGCACAGCCGTTCTTCTACTACAACTGCGAGAATCTCCAGGCCATCCGCAGCGGACCCTGGAAGCTCCATCTGCCGCGAAGTCAGGATCAGCTGCCATTCTGGGATAAGAACAAAGCGTTTGCCAATCTCCGAAATCCGGTTCTGTACAACCTGGACACAGACTCATCGGAAAGCACGAACGTTGCGGCCGACAATCCAGAGATTGTGAATGAGTTGATGGAACTCGGCGATTCCGTTCGCCAGAATCTTGGCGAGTTTATGCAGCGTGGCCGACAGCAGCGTCCTACCGGATCACTCTTCCCCGACGTGCCCGTAATCAGTCACGAGAAAGATTGGGACACTCTTGATCCAGCCACAGTCAAAGCAATTGCGAAGCAGCGGCAGAAGCGACATCCAAACCATCGGGCAATGAAAGTACAGCCCCGACGCAAGAACCGGAAATGAACTACTTTATCCTCGTAGTGGATTTCCCCAGAAATCCCCTAGTAACCTTGAAAGCGAAACAGGGGATTCTGGCGAATCCCACTACGTTATTAATTGATTAAGGTCTGCCCATGTCCAAAACCGTTCTTGCCACCATCTTGGCTCTAGCAGCCTTCTGCCCGTTCAACATTGCTGAAGGGGCAAAAGATTCGCCCAATTTCATTGTATTCTTAACAGATGATCAGGGATGGGGCGATCTTGGCTGTTACGGCCATCCGATCATCAAGTCGCCGAACCTGGACAAGTTTGCCAGTGAAGGGTTGCGGCTCACCCAGTGCTATGCGGCATGTTCGGTCTGTTCGCCATCACGGTCGGCAATCCTAACTGGGCGAACTCCCTATCGGAATGGTGTCTGGCGGTGGATTCCGGGCGGCAGCATTTACCACCTACGTGACAGCGAGATCACGATTACCTCGCTGCTGAAGAAGAGAGGCTACGAAACCTGCCATGCCGGAAAATGGCACCTCAATGGGAAGTTCAATTCTGACGATCAGCCGCAGCCGGATGATCACGGCTACGACCACTGGCTCGCCACGCAGAACAACGCCGCGCCCAACCACATGAATCCGACCAACTACGTCCGAAATCGTGAAGAAGTTGGCCGGATGGAAGGCCCCAGCGCAGTGATCGCGGCCAGCGAGGCGATTCATTGGCTGAAAGGTCGGAAAGATTCAAAGACGCCATTCTTCATCACCGTCTGGACTCATGAACCTCACCTGCCGATCGAATCCGCTCATCAATACATGAAGCACTACTCGGATATTGAGGACGAGGGAATTCGTCAGCACCATGGCAACATCACGCAGCTTGATGACGCCTTCGGTAAGCTGATGGCCGCAGTTGACGAGATGGGATATCGCGACAACACGTTTGTCTTCTTCACCTCGGACAATGGTCCCGAAGGAAATGGAACGAAAGGCCGAACTCGTGGATCGACGGGGGGGTTACGCGGCCGAAAGCGGGCGACTCACGAAGGCGGAATCCGAGTCCCAGGCATCGTCCGTTGGCCCGGAAAGATCAAAGCCGGCAGCGTTAGTGAAACACCGGTCATCGGATCAGACATCTTTCCGACGATCTGCGATGTGCTTGACATTCCACTTCCGGATGACCGCACCATTGACGGTACCACTCTCCTTCCCTTATTCAGTGGAAACGCAATTCAACGTGAGCAACCGTTGTACTGGCGGAATCATCTAGCGCCGGCCGAGTACCGAGTCGGCATGCGCATTGGCGACTGGAAGATTGTTGGATCCGACAACCTCACCTCGTTCGAACTCTATAACATTAAGGAGGATTGGCAGGAAACGACCGACGTCGCGGGCGAGTTTCCAGACAAGTTCGCTGAATTGCGAGAAGCCCTGATCCGGCATGACGCCGCCGTACTGGCTGAAGGACCTGGCTGGTGGAAGCTCGATGGTCAAAGTAAACGTGCGAATCGAAAGTCGGCTGAGCCTCCGGCCCGCGAAGATCCGACCGGCGCTTTCGATGTCGTTCTCGGGACAAGCATGAGCAAGACGGACTTTGGCTACCTCATGTCTCCGGAAAGTGAAGGACTCGCGTTTCAGAAGCTGGACCGTCCGATCAAGGATCGCGCGACCATTCGCTTGAAATACCGAAGTGCTCAGAAGAACGGAGTGACGCGCAACGGCGCCCTGGTCCTGGCGTCGACACCAACCAACGGAGCAAGCTTCAAGATCGGTACCGCCATCGGCATGAACCAACATGTCGCATTCGCGGGCGGTTGGGGCAACGTCGGCAATGCTGGCTCCAAAAGAGCGGCCTTCGCGCCGGACGACACTTTTGAGATTGCTGTCTCGCTGGATCTTTCAAAGAGAACTGGCTCTGCGGAGATTAACGGGACGACCTTGAGCTTCTCGCTACCACCCGACTTGAAATCGATCGAGTACGTTGGCTTCTACGCCAAGGACACGTCGACCGAATTTTCCGTTCCCGTCATCGAGTGACGCGACTCACCATACCGAACGCATCATGAAAAGCCCTATCACTTTCGTTGCAACTCTTCTGATGGCGGTATCCGCGCTGGCGGACGAAACTACTTTGCCAACCGTAAATGTAGCGCACCGGCCGGTCGAAGGCATCGGAGCGGAAGCCGGCGTCATGCGCCGAGATCCGAGCGACATCATCAAAGTCGGCGAGCTATATTACGTGTGGTATTCCAAAGGGAAGATATCACCCGGATACGACGCGACCATCTGGTACGCAACCTCCAAAGACGGGTACAGCTGGACCGAGAAAGACATGGCGCTCTCGAAAGGCGAGCCAGGTAGTTGGGAAAGCGCGAGCGTCTTTACGCCCAACATTCTCGTTGCCAAGGGACGCTACCTGCTGTTCTACACGGGGACATCGCGAGACTATGGCAAGGGTTTCAACCCCGACTCAAAGATTGGAATCGCAGTTTCTGATTCGCCCGATGGTCCCTGGGAAAGGCTCGCCAAAAATCCCGTGCTTAAAAACAGTGACGATCCGAATGATTTCGATAGTCATTTGGTCGACGATGCCTGTCTGATCACACGGGAAGGAAAATACTGGCTCTACTACAAGGGTCGGCAGTTGGGAAAGAGCCCGGGCCAAACGCAGATGGGCCTGGCAATCGCCGATCATCCGGAGGGACCCTATGTACGACACGAGGCCAATCCGGTCATTCCTGGAAACCACGAAGTCTTGGTTTGGCCGCAGGGAAAAGGCGTCGCGGCAATGATCGGCACGACAGGACCAAAACAGATTATCAATTCGATACTCTACGCCGAAGACGGAGTCCATTTTTCCAAGACTCACCAAGTGGTCGATGGACCGTGGGCAGGCGGTGCCTATCGCCCGCATGCTTTCACTCAAAGCGGCGAGGGCCAGCTTCCTGAATGGGGAGTTGAAATTGGAAGAGCAGAAGGCAAACGAAATCAATTGCCATTCATTCAGCGATTTGACACAGCGGTGGAGAACTGAGATGAACCCGATGCGATCCGAAGCAGTCGCCGTACTGATCGTAGCAGCTTTGTATTTCCTGACAGCGTCGTTTGTTGTTGGGGCGGCTGCGGCAGGCGACGGGTTCGCCGACGATTTGGCTTTCATGAAGAAGCACACGCAGATCGTGCTCCTGAAGGACGGTGATGCAGCGGTGGCGGTGGCTCCCGCATACCAAGGTCGCGTGATGACCAGCACGTTTGACGCTAAGTCCGGTCCCAGCTTCGGCTGGATCAATCGCCCAGTCATCGAGCGAGGCTTGCTTTCTGACGAAGACGAGAAGGGCAAGCTTGAAGAACACATCTATATCTTTGGCGGTGAAGAACGATTCTGGCTCGGACCCGAGGGTGGGCAATATGCCCTGTTTTTCAAACCAGGATCAAAATTCGAGTTCTCTCAATGGGTCACCCCATCGGCCATCGATACCGAAGCATTTGAACTGGCCCGGCAATCAAAATCGTCGGCGAAGTTCAAGCACTCGACGAAGCTGATCAATTACAGCGGCAAGGAATTCAATGTAGGCATTGAACGCACGGTGAAGTTGTTGGCCAAAGAGGATGCCTCCGAGCTGTTGGGCGTCCAGCTCACCGACGGGTTGCGGATGGTGGCTTATGAAACGGACAACCGGATCACGAATACTGGCACGGACGCCTGGGAGCCCCGCAGCGGGCTGCTGTCTATCTGGATTCTGGGCATGTACAACCCTTCGCCTGAAACCACCGTTGTGATCCCATTTAAAGCAGGTGATGAAGAGGCGCTTGGCCCAATCGTAAATGACTCGTACTTCGGAAAAGTCCCGGAGGAGTACCTGAAGGTCGAGAAGGAGAGATTGTTCTTCCGAGGTGACGGTACGCGCCGTGGAAAAATCGGCATCACGCCGCAGCGTTCGAAGGGAATTGCCGGAAGCTACGATGCGGAGGGTCAGGTGCTCAACATCGTCACCTACAACGTGCAGGAGGCGCCGGACGGATTCGTCAATTCCATGTGGGAATTGCAAGAGATGCCGTACGCCGGTGATGCGATCAATGCCTACAACGACGGTTCGCCCGAGCCAGGCCAGCCGCCGCTGGGACCATTTTACGAGCTAGAAACGTCTTCTCCTGCCGCCGCCCTCGAGCCCGGAGAAACAATGAAGCACATCCAGCGAACGTTTCATTTTGAAGGTTCAGAAGCAGAACTCAATCTGATTGCGAAACGTTTGCTCGGAGTATCGCTGGAAACTATCAACGCTGCCTTTTGATCGGGGCTATCGTGTCGGCGATGCTTTCGTCCGTCCGTGGCCGGCCAGATTTGCCTTCCCCTTTCGATTTCGGCCGCTTCGCCGGACCGTCTTCCATGTTCCGGATCCAGCGACGAAACGTCGAATAGCTCACGATCGAAATCAGTTCTTTGATTCGTGGGCCGAGCTTCTTGCCGTGCCGGACGAGCCGACGTCGTTCCTGATTGTTCAGCGTGATCCGATCGGGTAACTTGCTCCGAAGGATGGCATTCTCCGCTTTCAAATACGTCACTTGCTGGGCCAATTCCTGCCGAGTGAGTGACGCAAGCAGTGTCAAAAGCGGGTGAACGATCGCGGCCATAGGCGCTGCCGATTTCCTTGCAAATCCTGAAATAATCGGGGTGGCATCATTTTTTTACCCCGCTGAAACGAAGAGCGTACGGAACGATTCGCTTGCCGCAACGGCCGCGTGCGTGAGGAGTGGTATGCCGTTTTATTTTCGGCCGCGCCGTTCAGAAAAATCGGAACAGATTGCCAGCGATGGAGCCGCTTTAGGCATCTGTCTCTCTCCCTGTTAACCACTCGCAGACATGCGAGAAAAAGCAGCTTCCGTTAACAGCAAAGCAACGAATAGCTTTCGTTTTTGTCTCGTCTCGGTTCCCAACGAACGAGACGGGAATCGCATCGCAACAGCCATTCCGGGCCGAAAAGCCCTGCCAAATCCGCTGACTCTCTCCGGATTGGTTTTGTACGGGGAATGTCCACGATGAACATCCGGAAGTCGTCAAGGAACTGAAGGCGTTGCTTGCACTGTACCGTAGTGGACTTCGCCAGAATTCCCTCAAGCAAGGAAAGCAAAAACGCCGGACTTCTGGCGAAGTCCACTACAAGCCGGCAAAGAAGACACCGGCGGTTCCCTGGAGAATCATTGAAGGGGAATTCGGGCACATCACGGCCGACGATTTTCAGTTCGATGGTAGTGGGATTCGCCAGAATTCCAAATCAAAACCTTCCGGCCTGAAAGGGACTTCTGGCGAAGTCCACTACTTAACGACTGAAGGGTTGCCTTTCTCCATCCGTCAGGATCTTGGGCCGACAGCAGCGTCCTACCGGATCACTGTTCCCCGACGTGCCCGTGATCAGTCACGAGAAAGATTGGGACACTCTTGATCCTGCCACAGTCAAAGCAATTGCGAAGCAGCGGCAGAAGCGACATCCGAACCATGCCGAAAAACAGTAGCGGAAGTCCGAGTACCTGGCGAACAAGGCGGTCTTCTTTTTTCCAGCCCATTTAAGTTCAAGCAAGACTTCATCTAAGCTGGCAAGTTGCCTTTGCAGGAAGAACGCTGGTCTTGACTGTTCTGATTTCGATCGGCTGCGGGGAGAATACTTTGTGAATGCTGCGCGATGCCTTCGCGAAGAGGAAACATGCGTCGCGAATGCGAGCGTTCTTTCATCGCGCGGGGCAACGAAGCTTTGATACTTTGGCTGTTCCAAGTCCACTGGCCGATGCCTTTGATCGAAGCAGGTTGACTTTGGCTATGCCCAATCGCTGTGCAAAGAACGTCGATTCAGCTTGCTCAAATGTCTCGCTTGCCATTGCGATTGGCCGACGACATTATTTTGTCGACGGTGTTCGAAAGAGTTTGATCGGTCGAAGCCATCGCTCAATGTGGAACAGATCTGCCTTAAGAAGCGACTCCGCCATCGGCCTTCCCGCTGGCATTTTCTCTGGTGCTGAATGAGGATAGCTGAAGTGGTGGTTTCGCTCTGGGTGGCTTAAATCCCCGCCACTCACATTGGTACATCGCTTGCGTCGCGACGGTCTTTCACGAGCTTGTTTTCTATTCCGCTCTCATAAGACAGGAACATCGGGTGAAAGAATCAAATGCGCGACAAGGATTTACTCTCGTCGAACTTCTAGTGGTGATCGCGATTATCGGAGTGTTGGTCGGGCTGTTGCTTCCGGCAGTGCAAGCGGCCCGCGAGGCAGCTCGGCGAATGCAATGTTCCAACAATATGAAACAGTTGGGTTTGGCACTGCACAACTACCACAGCGCCTACAAACAGTTTCCCGCCGGGGCGGTTTGGTTTGAAGGTTATAACGGAGGGATGCCAACGCAGACACGAACTGTGAGTGCGGCAATCTTCATCATGCCGTTTCTAGAAATGACGGCCCTCTATGAAGGATTCGTCGAAGATGCCAAGCAGGCTCCCGCTGGTTCTTGGCCATGGGAAAGCCAAACCCTTCGTGATGCCGGACCGCAGTCCGCCTTCATCTGCCCTTCTGCGGCAAACGCTGATAACCCGGAATACAGTACCGTTTCTAAGAACTGTTATGTGTTCTCTGTCGGTGATGAATTGTGGCATAACGCACGGACGAACTCGCAAGAGGCAAGTCCGATCGCGCGCGGCGATTTCCGCAGTATGTTTTTGCCATCGTTGCCCGACGAGTTCAATAAAACACGTCGCCGATTTCGTGACATAATCGATGGAACTTCCAACACAATCGCAATGAGTGAAGTGGCGGCAACGCCCCGTGATTTCGCCACGGTCAAGGGCGATGTGGCCGCATTCAATGGCATCTACAGTGGTGGAACAGGCGTTCCGGGGCCTTGCTTGAACGTCCCACTTCAAACCGACAATCCCACCGAATACCTTAACGGAGCCGACTGCTGGCGAGGTCTGATTCTCGGTGATGGGCGAACGATCAATAACAAGTTCACCACAACACTCCCGCCGAACTCGCCTTCTTGTGCTTATGGCGGAGGCAACAATAGTTGGGGAACTTATGCTCCTTCCAGCCAGCACTCCGGTGGTGTTCAGACATTGATGTTTGACGGGTCGGTTAACTTCGTCACCGATTCGATCGACGCCGGTGATCCTTACGCCAATCAAGTGACCTCGGGAGAAAGTCCCTACGGCATCTGGGGCGCAATGGGAACGCCACAAGGCAAAGAAGTGAACGAGTTGGAATAACGTTTTCCAACGCGATCTCATACCATCTCAGCATTCACGGCTGAGATGAAGTTCGGTGACGGCGGGATTGGTATAAAGACCTCTCAACCGTGAGCCGGACGTGAATAGCGTCGGGGTGGAAGCCGAGCTGGGGTGGAAGCCGAGCTGGGGTGGAAGCCGAGGCCCGCTGCCCGCGCCGTTGGTTCGCAGGGCCCGCGGCGAAGCAGTTGAACACGAATGATTCGGCTTCAGTCATTTCACTCTCCCAGTGGGAGAGGACACCCTCCCCGGCCGTTTGCTCGTCCGACCCTCCCGCAAGCGGGAGAGTGTTATCCAGATGCTTAAACCCAAGGACTCGTGTTTACCTGCTTATCGCCGCCGGCTCACAGGGTCTGCGGCTTTTGATTGGTGATCGGTTGTTTCCACGCTTTGGCGAGCGTGGTTGCTTTTGTACGCTCTGTACTTCTCGTGCGAATTTAGAAACTACGAATGACTGCGTTAAAACGTTTTAATTTCCCGCAATTGATTTTGTTCGGATTGGTTGGGGTCGCGTCGATCGGTTGCGGAGGAAGCACCGCTCCCGATGGCATGCCCGATTTACATCCGGTCACGATGGTGGTCCAGCAAAACGGCCAGCCGGTCGAAGGCGTGAGTGTGCAATTCATTCCACAAGATCCCTCCAATCGACGTTGGGCCTGTGGGGGCGCGACGGACGCGATGGGAACCGTTGCCATTAAGACGCTCGGCAAGTACGACGGGGCGCCAGAAGGGGCATACAAGGTGACCTTTTACAAGACCGAAACCGAAGGTGGCGGGGCCGGAAGCGGTGACGATCCATCGGGATCGGCTTCGAACGATTCGTACATGTTGGTCGATCCAAAATTCGCCGCCGTCGAGAGCACTCCGATTGAAGTGACCGTCACGCCCGGTGATGCAGAACTTGCGCCGGTGGACCTCGGAAAGTCGGTCAAAATCAAGCAAGCTAAGATGTGAATTGCGTTGACTCTAGCTAGCTAGAAAAACCATAAGTGCTAGAGTTCCGTCGACATCTGACATCAGGATTAGCCGAATGGCATTCGCCACGGTTTCCAGTTGACAACCAGGGCGAACGCCCGTCGACAGAAGATTTGAGGCCAAGTTTTCAATCGGGACAAAGCACTGACGTCTTCGGCTTAGAGGTAATTCACTCAGCCAAGATGTCGCTTGCGTGGACACGATCAGGGAGCTCTGTCAACCGAGACGTACCTGATGGACTTGCCCACTCCGTAGAAGTTGCGTCTGCCCGTGGGCACCGGTGATTTGCAACGAACCGTCGTCGGCGATGCCTTGGCAAAGCCCTTCGATCAGCGAATCGTTTTGACGCAATGTGATCGGACGTCCGGAAAGGACGCAGCGGCTTCGGTAGGCTTTGACGACTTCTTTGCCTGAAGTCGATAAGGCACGTAGCGACTCGGTAACCGACTGGACGATCGATTGCAAAAGGTCTTCGCGGCTGACGCGTCGTTCGACGACATCGTAAAGGGCGATTGCGGGCGTGCTGTGTCCATTGGTGAGCTGAGGACGATTGGCGACATTGATTCCGATTCCGATGACCAGCCGGTGAGGTGCAGCCGCGGATGATTCGATCAAGATCCCACCGAGTTTTTCGATCATCCGGCGTTGGCCGTCGCGAACCAAGCAGAGGTCGTTGGGCCATTTCAATCCGACTCGGATCGGTGCACAGCAATACTCGATGCCTTGGGATACCGCCACGCCGCAAGCGACCGACGTAAGGTCAGCGTGGGGGGAGTGCGAGTCGAATTCGACGAGCAGTGAAAACGTCAACGAGTCTTCGCTGCTGTTCCACTGATTTCCCTGCCTGCCACGTCCGGCAGTTTGCCTGTCGGTCAGAAACAATCGAGGCAGATGATCGGAGGGCAAGCCATCGGTAGGCGATGCTTGGATTGATTGAAGTGCATCGGAGTTGGTGGAAGAGGTTTCGGCGTGGTACGTGGCCGATCCGATCACGCCATCGGTGATCAATGAGGAAACGGCCAAACGCATGCCGTCGGTGACGTTTCCGTGGCAGTCTAATAGATCGTTCATGAACCAATCATGATCAGAAAGTAGAACAGAATCAGCGCTAACAAACCTGTCGCAACCCATCGCCAAATCGCCGGAATCGCTTGGGTCGCATGACGGTCGCCGAATTCAGTTTCGACGAACTCGTCATAGTCAAAGTCGTCAGCGAAATGATCGTTTTCGATAAAGTCATCCTCGTCTTCGATTTCTGCGTTGTCGTGCATCGAGATCTGGCGTGCTGTCAGGGAGGGACGGGAAAAAGCCGGCGAAATGATCTGGTCGAGGGTCAGTGCTGTAGGCCTGGACACTGTTCTTGAGCGGAATCCCTCACCTAGCGGACAAATTGTATCGGTTATTCGGGTGCCTGGCTCGGCGGCAAAGAGTCGTCGGTTGATCTGCCGATGCTCCTAACCAGCGAGTCGTTATCTTGCATCACGATTCCGGTGTGCTTCAACGACGATGAGTGAAGCCAACTAACGAATCGGTCACCCAGCCATTTCCCCATCGGCGGAAGGAACTGCCCTAATCATGCGATGCACTAGCTTATTTGGACGTTTGTTGATCGCCGCGGTGGTGCTGTCGAGCGTTGCCTCAAACGTAGACGCCGGATGGAATGAGTTCTGGGCGAATGTGCGAACGGGGTATCACCGCAACAACGCTTGGCCGGACCCGTTCACCGAAGCCGATGCGATGAGCGTGATCACGGCGTTCGAAGCTCAGAAACGCAACGGTTGGGCTTTGCATAACACGTTAGCCGGGCACCAATTCCGCACCGGCGACGGAGCCCTGAACGTCTCTGGCCAGCAGTCGTTGGCGTGGATCGCGTATCAGGCTCCGCCTTCGCGACGGTTTGTCAATGTCGAGCGAGCGCTGACCGAGCAGGAAACCCGAGCACGGGTCGAAGCGGTTCGCGACATGCTTGACCAATTCGATCTCGACGGCCCGGCTCCGATGATCGCAATCACCGACAAAAAGCCGCCGACGGCGCCCGGCGACTGGGCAACGAAGGTCAACCGATCTTGGTTGGAGCAACTCGCACCGCCAAAGTTGCCGAGTTCAAGTGCCGCCGGAACGGCATCAGCAACGCGTAATTAGCGTTGCGTCGCGTTTGCTGGTCGTCCTCACGGTTGGTCGATCAGCGGCCGAAACGCTCGGCGCGTTCCGCTACCAATCATTCGCTCTAAAGGCGGCCTTCCTTCAACGGAAGGTCGCCTTTTTTCGTTGAATCGCTCCAACTGACCAACCCGATGTGAAGTCTGCGACAGAGAGTGCCGATCCCTAGAACCGATACAGATTGACGGCGCAGGTATGCAGGACTGCGACGACTCGCACAAACGGACGTTGTACGCGATCAAATGAACAGGTCGCAATGGCAACCTCGTTACCTTTTCTGCCCGAAAAAAATGACTGCAGAGTCATGGGAGATTGATAGCACGTGTCTAGCCGAACCAAACGACGAAACCGTCTCGCAGCGACACTAACCCTTTCGGTTGCCTTGGGATGCACTGGCATCAGTGGATGCACCACCGGTGGTGGCCGAGTCGCATCGAACACGCCGGGAAACAGTGGTTGGATGAGCGCACCGAAGAACGTTGCGACGTCAATCGCAGGCGGCGCGAAATCCGCCGCCACCAAATCTCGTGACACCGTGGTCAGTTGGTTTGGCAAACCCGATTCGATGGACCCCGATGTCCAAGAAGGTGACGCGACCGACCCGACCAGCTTGGCCCATAAGGCTGAGGTGACTTCGGAAGTCTTCGTAGCCAACGGACGGCTGTGGGAATCGTCGAATAATTTTGAAAAGGCGATGGAAAGCTATGCCAAGGCTTTAGAGAAAAACCCTAACGATCCGGCAGCACTGGCGCACATCGCGCGTTTGCACTTCCGTCAAAACAACCACCAAAAGGCGGCGGAGTTTTTTGACAAGGCGATTAAGCAGAACCCGAACGACGCGGGCTTGTACAACGACCTCGGGCTAACGCTTAGCAAGCTCGGCAACCATAGTGCCGCCGCGTCAACGATCGAGCAAGCGTTGAAGCTTTCGCCGGGCTCATCACGCTACGCCAATAACTTGGCCAGTGTCCGATTTGAAGCCGGTGATTCCAGCGGCGCATTTAAAGTCCTCGCTGCAAACAACACGCCAGCAGTCGCGCACTTCAACATGGCTTACTTGCATCACAAACGTGGACAAGGCTCCGAAGCGTCGCGGCATTTGAATCAAGCGCTCACCTATGCCCCACAAGCCGAATCAGATCCGGCGACCAAACGAGCGGTTGAACGGTCCAAGCAACTGCTGGCACAGCTCGAGCGGATGCCCGGAGCAACCAGCCCGGCAAATGGTCCGGCGGCGACCACGCCGGCAACGGCGGTTGCATCGCTGAGCGACCAAGCGACCGGTCCGGCGGCGGCATCACCGGGCGGTTCGGTACGTCCCGTATCGACGAACGGTCAAGCGATCGCGGGGCCAACGTCGATGGGACAAACGGCCAGTAGCGGCGCGGTGAAAGTCGGTCCGGCGTCCTACCGGATGCCAGCGGGGCCGTCGGCATCTCAAGCGTCGTCGCCTCAACAAGCCACCGTAGCGCCGCCGGCCGAGGCGGCGAAGCCTACTTCGGCCGACACCCCTTCGGCATCAGCTAAGCCTGTGACAACGCCATCGGCAAATCCAGCGGCCGTACCGAGCACATCGCCGCAATCCTCACCTGCGGCTCCACCGGAAGGCGGCTTCGCGCTTCCACCGGGATTCCAAATGCCTCAATAAGGCAGGCCGGGCGATTAGAAATCAACGAAGGCAGTCACCTATGTGGCTGCTTTTTTTTGTGCGCGGCCTCAGGTGAACTGTCTTCTTACTGCTGGATAGGCAACTTGAACGTCAGCTCTTTTCCTTCACGTCTGACTTTCACGTCGACATGATCGCCGGCTTGTTTTTCCGTGACGACATAGGTCAACAGATCTTGCTCGCGATCGAAGCGTTTTCGGTCGTAGGAAAGTAGCAGGTCGCCTTCACGAATTCCGACGCGTCGCGCCGTTCCATGTTTGCCGTACTTGCCGACGCGGGTGATCAGCAAGCCATCGTCGTGAGAATCCTCGATCACCATTCCGCCACCGCCGATGCGTCGCAATCCCCATGTGGAGACCCGCCAGGACAGGTCGCCCGCTTTGCGCCATCCGGACGGCAAGTTCATCGTCAGGTTGAGGTTAGCCCCGTCGCGTTGGATCAATAGAGGGACGCTTTGTCCATCGGAATCAAGGTTGTGAAGGACCCATTGGATATCGGCGATCG
Organism: Roseiconus lacunae; assembly: GCF_008312935.1. Taxonomy (NCBI): domain Bacteria; kingdom Pseudomonadati; phylum Planctomycetota; class Planctomycetia; order Pirellulales; family Pirellulaceae; genus Roseiconus; species Roseiconus lacunae. The sequence goes on from NZ_VSZO01000001.1 coordinate 1,194,670, forward strand.
AGAGCAGCGGTTGACGATCAAAACGTTTGATTTGATCGCCGGATTTTAGGCCGGTAGCAGCGGCGATCGAGTCGGCTTCGACTTCCTTCACCGTCGCCATCTCGTTGGGATCCATGACCAGCCCGATGGATTTGGGATGCGGGTAGGGCCAAAGGACTTTGTCGGGAATCGGTTTGCCTTGGTGCCAATAGTACTCGCGTTGGGCATCGCCGATTTGGTGACAGTGAATGCAGCTCTTGACCACATCGCCTTCGTAGTCGAGTGAATCGGTATAGCGATCCTTTAGCGAAGGGTATTTTTCCGGTGACGCCACTTCCATCGGTTGGCCGCGTTTGCCTTGGAGAGATTTCTCATAGCGATCAAGATCGTGGTGCAAATCGAGCGCCCCCTTCAGCGCCTTTGCGAGCCCGGTCAGTGAGACGTCGCCATACCATTCGGTCCGGTGCGACCGAGTTCCGAAGCGACCATAAATTGTTTTGTCCGCGTTAAGAAAGAACAATGCCCAGGATTGATCGGTGTCATATTGAAAGGTGTCCAGATCCAGCCCGTTGGTGCCGACTTGGCGAACACAGATGAATTGTTCGAGTAGCGGGCGAATGACCGGATCATTATCGACAAGTTCGTCGTCCAGTTTGACACACTCTTCACAAGGAAGGCAGCGGAGAACGACAACGATGGGCTTGCCCGATTTCTTGGCTTTTTCGAGCGCCCCTGGGATATCGTTGTACATCCAAAATCCTTCCGCCTCGACACGCTGTTTGTCGCTCCGAACGGCTTGTTCACGGTCGTTGGCAACGCAAGTTTGGCTGACGAGAGAGGCCAGTAGGAGCGCTGACCAGCAGACCCGCAGGGCGATGTTATGCATAGGTCCTTTTTTGGGGTTGGTGCGGAGGGAGGGCGAGCCATCAAACACTCGTTTGGTGTGCTCATGTTGCACCAGTTTAGCGTGTTAACGATGAAGGGAGTTCGCCAATTTGAACCAATTGAAGGTCACATGGTAGCGCACTCAGGGGTGCCAATGACGAGATGGATCGCCTTGACTGGCGGTGAGAGAGCCTGGCGGAGAGAACGTTGCCGCTCGAAGAGGAATATGCCGCCGGCAAGTGATGCAAGATTGGTCACCTTTGCGAACGTGTAAGCGTCGGCCCAGCGTCGTCAAAGTCCGGCGAAAGGCGGCGTCATCGGTTCACCGGCCGGCAACCATCGTTTTTCGGATAGGGCCTCAGATACACAGGGCAACAGCTTTTCGGGGAAGTTATTTTTAAGACGCTTTGTCTAGCAGAGGTGCCAAATTGTTTTGCATCTCGACCGCGGACAGGTTATCAATAAGGCTTACGACAAGTCATGCCACCAGCCGCCTTCTGTTAACGACGGGAACAACGGGAATGCAACTCTCCGAAGACGAATTTCGCAGCGAGCTCGGTCACTTTCGAGATGAATACCAAAAACTGCGAAATGAAGTCGCCAAACGTATCGTCGGCCAGGAGCCGATCGTTGATGGTGTTTTGACATCGATGATCGCAGGCGGTCACGTGCTACTTGAAGGCGTTCCCGGCTTGGGAAAAACATTATTGGTGCGAACGTTAAGTGAAGTCTTGGAAGCACCGTTTAGCCGGATTCAGTTCACGCCCGACTTAATGCCGGCCGATCTGATCGGGACCAATATTTTAATCGAAGGCGACGACGGTCAGAAAGAGTTTCAGTTTCAGCGCGGACCTTTGTTCGCAAACGTCGTCCTCGCGGACGAAATCAACCGCGCGACGCCTAAGACTCAGTCGGCACTGCTCGAAGCGATGCAGGAACACAGCGTGACGGTCGCCGGCACCTCCCATCAGCTCGAAGGCTTGTTCTTCGTCCTGGCAACACAAAACCCGTTGGAAATGGAAGGGACGTATCCGTTGCCGGAAGCTCAACTAGACCGTTTCCTGATGAAGTTGATGGTGCCATTTCCGACGACCGAAGAAATGGAAACGATCATGGACCGGACGACCGCGGGCGAGATCGCTCCGCCAGACAAAGTGATCGCTGCCGACCGTGTCGTTCGAATGGGGCAACTCGCCCGCCAAATCCCAATCGCTGATGACGTTCGTCGCTACGCGATTTTACTGGTCATGGGAACACATCCCGAACATGAAACCGCAACCCCGATGGTGCGCCAGTTCGTCCGGTACGGCAGCAGCCCGCGTGGAGCTCAAGCGTTGATCTTGTGCGCTAAAATTAAAGCGGTATTAGATGGGCGTTTTCACGTTTGCCGCGATGATTTGCGAGGCGTCGTGCATGCGGTGTTGCGTCACCGCGTGATGTTGAACTTCGAGGGCCAAGCCGAAGGGGTACAAATCGATTCGATCCTTGACGACTTGATCGAAAAGGTTGGTCAAGAAACTGCCGTTTAAGTTTGCCATTCATCTCTATTGATTGAGTTACGATGGCGAACCAAACGTCTACGCCTATCTTTGATTCTGACTTCCTAAAGCAACTGGAATATCTGTCGCTGCTTAGCAAACGGATGTTCCAAGGTCAGCTATTGGCCCAGCGGCGAACGATGCAGACCGGTGGCGGGATCGAGTTCTCCGATCACCGCGAATACATCCACGGTGATGACCTGCGTTATCTCGATTGGAATGTCTACGCACGCCACGGCGATTTGCTACTGAAGCGATTCCAGGAAGAGGAAGACTTACACGTCTACATCTTGCTTGATGTGTCCCAGAGCATGCTGGTCGAAGATCCCAGCGAGGGTGATCAAAAGTCGATTCCAAAGTTCACCTTAGCCCGGCAAATTGCCGCCGCACTGTCATACATCGCGCTCGCCGACTTGGATCGAGTTTCGATTTTTGCCTACGCAGATGGCATGAAGGTGTCGATGCCGCTGGTGCGTGGAAAAGATCAAATCTTGAGCGTGTTGCGATTTCTCGAAAGCTTGCACTGTCATGCCGAACCGACCGATCTGAAACGCACCGTCGGTGAATTTGTTTCCCGTGCGCCACGGACCGGGTTGGCGATCGTCGTTAGCGATTTGTTTGACCAAGCCGGGTTTCGCGAAGGTGTCGACCGTTTGCGTTATGCCCAGTTCGAACCGCATGTGATCCAGATTCACACCGCCGCCGAGGCCTCACCGAGTTTGCTTGGCGATGTCCAATTGGTGGATTGTGAAACGGGAACCGAGCGTAAGGTCACCGTGACCGAGCGAAAGTTGCGTCAATACAAGCAGCTATTTGATGCCTTCGTCGCCGACATCGAACGGTACTGCCGGACGCACGGTCTGGCCCATACGCGAACGACGACTGACGTGCCGTTTGATGCGGTGTTACTGAAAATGATGCGTGCCGCGGCGGTGGGGTAAATCAATGTCACTTGCGTCACCAGACAAACTGTTATGGCTGATGGTCGCTTTGCCGATCATTGGGTTCTACATTCTGAAAACCAGGTTGCGGCGACGTCAGGTTTCGACGTTGCTCTTTTGGGAGCAGGTGTTCGAACAAAAGCGTCAACGGTCGCTTTGGCAAAATCTTCGACACTGGGTGTCGTTGCTCCTGCAGTTGGCATTCGTCGGCTTTCTGGGGTTTGCGTTGGCGGACCCACTTTGGAATTCACAAGCCGATCGTGGACAGGATCTGATTTTGGTGATCGATAACTCGGCCAGCATGGGCGCGATCAATCCCGACACCCAACAAACTCGCCTGGAAGAAGCTCGTTCCAAGGCGTCGGACATGGCTTCGACACTTCGCAACGGCGACAACATTGCGTTGATCACGGCAGGGACAAGTGTGCGGGTGGTCGTTGGGATGTCCGATTTTGCTCCGACAGTGGTCGAAGCGATCGAGCAGATCAAGTTGACCGATGGGCCAACCCAGGTTCGCGACGCCGTCGCGGCGGCCCGCCGCTTGGCGAGTGATCCCGAGCGTCGACGAATCGTCGTTTTCACCGACGGAGGTGTGACCGATCGTGACAGATTGAAAGCAGAGTCGAGCAACGATTCCGACGCAGATCAGGAATCGCGAGTAGCCCAAGATGAGTCAACGACACCCGAAGACGTTGCGTTCGATGGACGACTGGACGCCGACGATGTCCGTCTGATCTCGGTCGGGCAAACGCTTGACAACGTCGCGATCACGACGTTCCAAGTACGTCGCTCGACGGTCGATCCAATCGGGTATTCGCTATTGGTGGAAGTGAAAAATTTCTCGGAAGATCCTGTCGAGAATCGGCTGACGTTGAAACTGAACGATGTCCTGGCGGATGTCATTCCACTGAAACTTCAAGCGGGCGAAAGCTATCGAACACAAATCGACGCGACGTCGCAAGCCGGCGGTGTCTTGACGGGTGAACTAAAAGACGACGACGCCTTATTGATCGACAATGTCGCCCGAGCAATTTTGCCCGAACGCCCTGAGATCCCGGTGCACTTGGTGATCGGCGACGAAAGCCAATCTTATTATCTCAACCGAGTGCTTGAATCGATTCCGTTAGTGCGGATCGTCGATCAATCACAAATCGATCAGGCAAAACTGCACATCTTCGCCGGTGTTGTCCCCGAGGCGATTCCCGATGGGCCCGTGTTGTTCGTTGATATCCCCGCTGACGGTCCGAAGCAGTTCGCCGGTGCAGACGAATCACAGGGGACTCCGGCATGGCGAATCGGTGAAGCGATGGAGAATCCGATCATCGCCAAGCAAGAAACGTCGTCGCCGCTATTGCGTCATGTGCAGTTGCAAAATGTGATCTTGGCCGGCGGCCGTGACATCGCGGTCAACGAACAACTCGGGAACGCAACGACGTTGCTGGAAACCGCGACCGGCGCAACGGTGTGTGTGTCCGTCGAGCGTGAGCAAGGGCGGATTTTGTTGCTCGCGTCCGACTTGGACTCCAGTGATTTGCCGCTCCGGATTGCCTTTCCGGTGTTGATGACCAACGCGATGAATTGGTTCTTCCGCGAGACCGGTGAGATCCGACCGGCACTCGCAACAGGAATCGCAGCGGACGTTCCTTGGGACATCGGTCCGGTCGAAGAGACCACACTTGCCCGAATGATCGGTCCCGCTGGCGACGAGAGCCCGGTGACGGTGAAAGACGGATTCGCCAAACTAGGCGCCCTCTCGCAGACCGGCGTCTATCACCTGACCACCGAATCAAAGAATCAGACGCCTATCGATGGTCAAGAACAACCCACCGAAGCAGAGCTGACTGAAGGCGATCAAGAATCATCGACGTCAGCGAGTGATCTGGAGGCGGGCTCGCTTGGCGAAGCCGTCGCGGTGAATTTGACGGATCCTAACGAGAGCGATCTGCGGGTACCCGAGTTGTCAGATGATGCGAGCGCGCCGCTTCCGCCGGCTAGTCGTTCGCCTTGGTTTTATTTGGTCCTGGCCGCGTGTGGCTTGGTCATCGCCGAATGGGCGCTGTTTCAACGACGCGTCGTCGCCTAGCGGAGGGATCGGTTGCAGTGAAGTGGTCTGAACTAAGCTGGTTGTACCTTTTGATACCGGGTTTGCCGTGGCTGATCTGGTATCACTTTCGGTCACTAAGCGATTTTCCTGCTTGGCAAAAACGACTTTCGTTGGTGCTGCGGATCGCGGTGGTGGCATTGTTGGCGGCGGCGCTCGCCGGTCCCGTGTTGATGCGTGACACGGATCAGCAGATGGTGATCTTTGCCATCGATCGAAGCGAGAGTATCGACAACGCGGCTCGAAAAAAAGCCGATGAGTTCATTGACAAAGCGGTCCAGTCGGCGGCCGATCGTGATGTCGAATTGCGTTTTCTCGAATTCGCTAAACGCCCGGCGAAGCTGCAACAATCGTGGGACGATCTTCAAAAGCAGGTCGACGAATCATCCGAAGCGGGCTCGGAATCCGCTACCGAAGAGGTCGAAGAAACAGAATTAAAATCCGGGTCGGGCGATTCGGATGATCCCCAGTCAAATGAACCCGACGACACTCAACGTGGGACCGATTTGGACGCGGCCGTGCGGACGGCGATCGCATCGATGCCGCCCTCGAGAGTCAGGCGGGTGGTCTTGATCAGTGATGGCAACGCGACCGAAGGCGAGGATCCGATCGCTACCGCGGCCGACGGCGGTGTTCCGATTTGGACGGTGCCGCTACCGAGTCGCAGCGAAGCGGAGGTGCAGCTAACTCGTGTGGAGGCACCGACACAGGTTCGCCAAGGGCAACCGTTTTATGTCGAAGTGGTCGTCAGCAGTAACCGAGATGGCAAAGGGTACATCGATTTGTATCGCGGCGACATTCAAATCGGCGAGGACGACCCCAAGCCAGTGGAAATCAAGAAAGGCGAGAACCGCTTTCGGTTCCGACAAACTGTGCTCGGTAAACGCCAGGAAACCTTTGCGGCTCGGTTGCGTGGTTTTGAAGACACGTTGTTCGACAACAATGAATCCTCGGCGGTTGTCTATGCCGAGGGACGCCCACGGGTGTTGATGATCGATCCCGATGTCGATCAAACCGATTCGCTTCGTTGGGCACTCGATGAACAATCGATCGACGTCGAGGTTCGTCCGCCGCAAGGGGTGCCGACCGACCTGACCGAAATTCAAGGTTATGAGTGCGTGGTGTTGTCGAACGTCCCGGCTACCGCGATGACGATGCGGCAGATGGATTTGATCCGGATTTATGTCAAAGAACTCGGTGGCGGATTGGTCATGCTCGGCGGTGACCAATCGTTTGGCTTGGGCGGCTATTATCGTACGCAGATCGAAGAAATCCTGCCGGTCCGTAGCAACTTTGAAAAAGAACGCGAGAAACCGTCGCTCGCGATGATGCTGGTGATCGACAAAAGTGGCTCGATGGGCGGTCAGAAAATTGAATTGGCGAAGGACGCGGCACGCGGAGCGGTCGAGCTACTTGGACCACGGGATGCGATCGGAGTGATCGCGTTTGACGGTTCGGCCTACACCGTTTCCGAACTGCGATCGACGTCGGATAAAGGCCAGATCATCGATTCGATTAGCACGATCGAAGCGAGCGGGGGTACGAACATGTATCCCGGTATGGTCGACGCCCTGGATGCCCTGCGTGGCGCAACGGCAAAGTTAAAGCATGTGATCTTGATGACCGACGGGGTGTCTTCGCCAGGAGATTTCCAAGGCGCCGCCTCGGAGATGGCTGCCAACAGAATCACGCTTTCGACCGTCGCACTCGGGCAGGGTTCCAGCGAAGCGTTGCTCGAAGAACTCGCTCAGATCGGTGGCGGTCGCTACTACTTTTGCGATTCAGCCGACGCGGTTCCCCAGGTGTTCGCCAAAGAAACGGTCGAGGCGAGTAAGTCCGCGATCAATGAATTGCCGTTTATGGCGCAAACGGTTCGGCCGACCAACGTTTTAGAAGGAATCGACTTGGAGTTATCGCCGTTGTTGTTGGGATATGTGGTCACGCGTCCGAAACCGACGGCCGAGTTTATTTTGGCGAGTGAATCGGGCGATCCACTATTGGCTTGGTGGCGATATGGGCTAGGGATGTCGGTGGCGTTTACCAGCGATGCCAAAAACCGTTGGGCCGGTGAATGGTTGTCGTGGCCCGACTTCGGCCCCTTCTGGGCTCAGGTCATTCGCCATGCGATGCGAAAGCAAGACAACAAAGGCGTCTTTGTCGAGGTTCGTCGTGAAGGCGATCAAACGCATATCTCGCTCGATTCGGTCGACGACAACGGTGCCTTTATCGAAAACGCGACGACGGAGTTGAATTTGATCGATCCACGGCTGGGACGTCAAAAACTTGCCATGCGACAGTCGGCTCCCGGGCGGTTCGAAACGACAATCCCGACCGATCAACGCGGCGATTATCACATCGATTTGGCACAGACACGAACGAGCGGAAAGACCAGTCGGGTGTCGCGTGGGATCACGATCGGTTACAGCGATGAATTGCGTCTACTGCCGACCGACACAACAACGCTGCAGCGAATCGCGACCGTTAGCCAAGGCCAATACGATCCGTCGCCGGAGTCCTTGTTCGAGGCATCTGATCAGACCGCCCGGCAACCATTTCCGTTGTGGCCTTGGTTGTTGATGATTGCGCTCTCGATCTTTGTCGTTGACGTCGCGTTGCGGCGGATTGAGTTGAGTTCCTAGTAATCTCGTCGCGGAAAATTTCGGTGATGCCTTTAAAACCCCGACGGGCGCTACTCCAATAATCCACGTGCGTAGTCCGCGAACTCTCGCATGTCGGTCGGAAGCGGCTGCGAATCGTGAGGGCCAATGACCAACGGTCCGTCGGCTGAATCCGGATGAACGCCGTGGCTGCCGCGAACGAGATTCGCTTGCAGCGGAATCACATCCATCTTGTATCTCATGCCCAGTTTCTTCTGCATCAGGCGACCGGCCATCCGTAGTTTGCTGGTCATGAATAACTCGCAGGGGTCGTAGCCGGGTTTGCGATGGATATCGACCGTACGTGCAAAATCGGGGGCCCGATCGTCGGCAAGCCAGTAGTAATAGGTGAACCAAGCATCGCCATCGGCCAGTGCGACCAATTCACCACTGCGAGGGTGATCGAGTTCCAATTCGTCGGCGTCATAAACTCCGTTGATCCCCGTCGTCGATTCGAGCAATTGGCGGACGTCCGGTAATACCGCCGGATCATTCACGTAAACATGGGCGAGTTGATGATCGGATACGGCAAACGCCTTAGATTCGCCCGGCATCATCATTTCGCCGAATGGCCCGTTGCGGATACCAAGGAAGCCGGCTTCGCGCAAGACGCGATTGATGTGCACGGGACGATCGACCGGGACCAGACCGTATTCGGAAACGACGACCACTTGTGCATCGATGTCTTCGGCGGCCGCTTTAAGCAATCGGACGCATTGGTCGACTTCGGCGACACGTTCGGGATCCTGTTGGGATTGCCGTTGGTAGTCGTAGTCAAGGTGAGGCAAGTAGACGAGGGTGACTTGTGGACGGTTTTGCCGCATCACCGTGGCGGATGCTTCGGCGATCCAGCGACTGGAAGGTAATCCGGCGCCGGGTCCCCAGAAGCTGAAAAATGGAAACGGTCCATGTTTGTTGACGAGGTCGCAACCGGTGTGATCGAGGACATCAAACACTTTATTTCCGTCGCAGCCATAGTGCGGCTTGGGAGTGCAGCTGTACTTTGCCGACGACGATTGATTGAACCACCAAAACATCTTGGCGGTTTCAAAATCATCGTAGAACGTCGGTGCTTCGATCAGTGAGCGCGCTTGTTGCCAGAATCGTATCTCTTGCGTTTCGCGGTAGTACCAACCGTTGGCGACGATACCGTGATCGCGAGGGGGCAGGCCGGTCAGCATCGTTGCTTGGGAAGTGCAAGTGACCGCAGGCAGCGGGCTGGTCCACGGGGCAAAGTTTCCACTGCCATCCGTCAGCGTTGATTCGTCCGGGCGCCCAGCCAAGTCGAACAGGGTTTCTCCGTGACGGAGCAAACGCGGTGTGAGACCGACGACATTGATAATGCAGATTCTTTTCATGATCGCGATGTTTTACACGATTGAAGCAAACAGGCGGTCTTTGCCGAGAACAAACGATGGCGCCGACGATGATTTTGTGTAACAAACACGTAAGGCGCTCGCTAACGGCTCCGAGTGTCGGAATTCGATAACATTACGCCTTCAATTGATCGACACGAAGAATCATTCGCCCACGCGTACTCGAAAGTCACTATGTTATCTCGACGGGCGATCCTCATGACTCACGTTACAACCCGGGAAATTCGATGAAGTTGTCTCGAATCATGCCAAGCGGTTTCAAACCGTTCGGCTTGGTCATCCTCCTTACCATCATAGTTACCCAACTGGCCGGAGCTGCCACAGCCCAAGACGACTCCGACCGATCGACCGCAAACCAAATCGAGTCATCCGCTGTCGAAGTGCCAAGTGCGGAAGTGGCCGCCGACGACACACCTGTCGAACAGCCGCTTCCCCCCCAGCAGCCCGAGGTCGAAGAAGCCGGAGGAGAAGACGCCGTTGAACCGGGGTTGGTCGAATCGGGATTGGACCAAGCCATCGACAAGGCGTTCAAACCGATCGCCGACAGGTGGGGATCGATCGTCTTTTTTACGATTCCAATTCCCGGGCTGGAGAATGTTCCTTTCGTCGTCTTGTTGTTGGTGTTCGGCGCGGCGTTTTTTACCGTCGCTTTCGGATTCGCCAACGTGCGTTTGTTGCCGCTCGCGATCCGCGTCGTTCGCGGCAGATATGACGAGTTAGAAAAGCTCGGAGAAGAGATTCCCAAGCATGTCGATGTTTACGAAGTCGACGGTGATTTGGTCGATACGATCCGCGATGAAGCCGAAGGCGAGGTCTCGCACTTCCAAGCGTTGGCGACGGCGGTTTCCGGAACGGTTGGTTTGGGAAACATCGCCGGTGTTGCCGTGGCAGTCGCGACCGGCGGACCGGGAGCAACGTTTTGGATGATCATCTGCGGCTTGCTGGGCATGTCCAGCAAGTTTGTCGAATGCACCCTCGGGGTCCGTTATCGCGACGTCGAAGAAGACGGCACCGTGCATGGCGGCCCGATGTACTACCTTCGCAAGGGCGTTGCCGATATGGGGCTGACAGGACTAGGCAAAGTCTTGGGAGTTCTGTTTGCCTTGTTTTGCATTGGGGCTTCGTTCGGCGGCGGGAATGCGTTTCAAGCCAACCAAGCCGCCCAGCAGATCAAGACACTTTTCGGTTTGCCTGATACAGGTGCCTCTGGAACATTCATCGGCATTGGGATGGCGATCATGGTTGGCTTCGTGATCATCGGCGGGATCAAACGAATCGCCAGTTGGACGGAGAAGATCGTCCCATTGATGGCCGCGATTTATTGCATCGCGGCATTGATCATTATCGTCATGAACCTCGGCAGTGTGCCCTGGGCGATTAAAGAGATCGTAGCCGGTGCGTTCACACCCGAAGCCGGTGTCGGCGGCGTGATGGGGGTCTTGATTCAGGGGTTCCAGCGGGCCGCGTTTTCGAACGAGGCCGGCACAGGGTCGGCCGCCATCGCCCACTCGGCGGTCAAGACAAAGTACCCCGCATCGGAGGGCGTCGTCGCGCTTCTGGAGCCGTTCATCGATACGGTCGTGATCTGCACGATGACCGCAATTGTGATCGTTCTTTTCAACGGCGGAACATTGTTTCAGTGGGGCGATGTCCAATCCAAAGCGGTCTTGATTGAAGGCGTCCGAGTCGGCGGAGTCGATTTGACCTCGCGTGCCTTTGATAGCGTACTTCCCGGATTCAAGTACATTCTCACGATCGCGATCTTCTTGTTTGCGTTCTCGACGATGATTTCGTGGTCGTACTACGGCCTGCAATCCTGGAAGTACCTGTTCGGCAAAAGCCAAGCGGCAGATCTGTCTTACAAACTGTTGTTTTGCATCGTGATCGTGATCGGGGCAGCGGTATCGTTGGGCTCCGTCATCGATTTTTCCGATGCGATGATCTTTGCAATGGTGTTCCCAAACATGTGCGGGTTGCTATTGCTGTTCCCGCGCGTTCGGGAAGAGTTGCGGCGTTACCTGGACGCCTGCGAAAACGCCGACACGCCGTCATAGGTTGCAATTTTTCGGACCGGATCGCAAAGCGGCAATCCCAGTCGATCTTGGGATTAGCCGCATGGCGTTGGCGACGGGTTGCGGTGCAATGACCACAGCGACCAACGCGCGTCGGCTGGGAAGCTGAGCCCAAGTGATTGGTTGGGGCTAAACGCTAGCGTGTTCGGATCACGTCAGATCAGTAGAGGCTTGTGGCGGTGGCATGTCGCCGGTCACCGTTCGGATGAATTCGCAAAAAATGCTTCAGCCCTGCCGTTCGGTCGGGCGCGAACTTGTCGCCTAAACGGGCGACGGGCTTGCATCCGTGACGTGTTTGAACCAGCCAATAGTCCCTGTGAATTCCGCTTTGCCGCAGACGAACGTCGATTTAATGAGCCATCGTGGTCGCGGGGATGCCCGGGCAGAGCAAAGGGGCGACATGGCTGGCCGCGTGGGCATCAGTGCGGCGATCGCTTGTCACCGCGGGGCATCGCTATTCTTCGGCGGGGGGCGATACCATCCGGTGGAGAATCACCGGAGTGAAGAAAGTGGTCAGGGCCGGGCTCGAACCGGCGACACCGGCCTTTTCAGGGCCGTGCTCTACCAACTGAGCTACCTGACCAGTTGGTTCATTCGAATTTGCGAGGATCGTAGGGTATGATGCCGTGCCTCGTCAATTGGTTCGCGGGCCGTTTTTCTAAACCGCGTGAAGTTATTGTGTCGGCCGAGGCCGATCATGACGCCAGTGTGGTTTGTTTTGGATGCCGATTTTCCCGGAATTCTCAATCCCGGGTCGAACCAATCGCCTGATCTGATCAGACTACCGTAAGCTGTGCAGCTAACGAAAGTGAACGTATTTAAGTCGAAAAAGTTTTGCGACGTTGCCGTCGGGAGGCATTTGAAAAAACGATGACGACGATTGTTGGGGAACAACAACAGGCGACCGATGCCCGCGAGCGTGTTCAGCAGGAGCGGCTCAGCGAGCGCGAGAGGTTGAAGGTCAGTCGATTCGATTCGGTGACCTCGCTGTTTCTTGCGCTGATTCTTTTTCTCGGCGCGTTCGTTTCGATGATGTTTATCGTCTGGTTGCTTAGCGGGGAACCGAAAGTCAAACCGATCGAACCGATCATCGAAAACCCACCCGGGCGGGGAGAGAACCCCGAAGGTTTCGAGCGAGATTTCGAGCCACCGGGGGCAGAAGAGGTCGAAGACCTGCAAGAGCCGACCTTGGCCGACACGATCGAAGCGGTCACCGACGCGGTCAGTAGCGTCGCCGCATCGTTGACCACGTCGAACACCAACGCGACCGCTTCGACCCAGGGAACCGGCAAGGGCGATAGCCGTCCGCCGGGACCGCTCGGCGAAGGCGACGACATCATCGGCCGCTGGGAGCGATGGGAACTGACGTTTAACGCCAAAGGCAAGAAAGACTACGCACGGCAACTCGACCACTACAAAATCCAACTCGCCGCTTTCGGTGGCGGTGGTCCCAACGTGATCGAAATGGCATCGAACCTTTCCGGATCACCGAAAAAATCAGTCAACCAAGATCCCAAGAGCGAGGAACGGTTGTACTTTTCATGGAAACTGTCCAACCCGTTGATGCAGTTTGACCAGCAGTTGCTCGCCGCCGCCGGGATCGCCTACTCCGGACGAAACGTGATCCGTTTCATCCCCAAGGACTTAGAGAATCAATTGGCCCAGATGGAAAAAGAGTATTGCGAGCGAAAGGGTAAAAAGTTTCCCCATGACATTGCCAAGACCATTTTCGAAAGCAATCCCGACGGCAACGGGTTTTCCTTTAGCATCGTCAGCCAACGTTATCGAGTCGGACGTTAGTGACTCGTCGAACACAATCTTTTCACCACACAACCTACTCACGTTTACCTCAGGAAGCCGACTTCAATGATCGCTGAGATCTCTCTGTTTAGCATCATCGCCAACGGGACTTATTTTGCACTCGCTGCGGTGGCACTTTGGGGCCTGTACTGCATCGTCGTGGTCTGGAATCGCGTCGGTCAAAAACGTTTCAAGACCGAAGAAGAGCAAGATATCTTCCTTGACGACATCGAGCAGTTGCTGGCCAAAGGCGACTTCGAAGCGGCCTTGGAGTACTGCGAAGGCGACACCCGCGCGGTCCCGCAAATGATTGAGCTGGCCGTCAATCATCGTCAGCTCGGCTACAAGCGTGCTCGCCGCGCGATGATGGATCGTTTTCAACGCGACGTGCTGAGCGATCTGGAGTACCGGTTAAGCTGGATCAGCACGGTGATCAAGAGCGCTCCGATGATCGGCCTCTTTGGAACGGTTTTCGGAATGATGGGGGCGTTCCAAACGTTGGCAACCGCGACATCGGTCGAGCCGAGTAAGTTGGCCGGTGACATCCAGTTGGCACTGATCACGACCGCCAGTGGATTGGCGATCGCGATTCCGCTGATGCTGTTGGTCGCCAACTTGAACATCAAAATCGCAAAGATGGAAGACTTGGTCGGTTCCGGGCTCGCACGGTTCTTTGAAGCTTTCAAGACCGGGTTGGCTCGCACCGGAGGACAGGTGTAAGCGATGGCCGATGATTTGATCGATGACGATGGTGATGATGACTTCGCGATGCCGCGTAAAAATCGCGACAGCGAAGAGATGGACATCACCCCGATGATCGACATCACGTTCTTGTTGCTGATCTTTTTCGTCGTTTGTAGCAAGATGGACCCCACGCAAATGGGTGACATCCCCGAGGCTGCCAACGGGGTCGCAATCAGCGCCAAGGATTCAGCGGTCGTGTTCATCGAGTCCGCCGGTAAAGACAAAGTGGTCGTCAAACGAGTCAACGGAACCGAGTTCAGTGACGACGAAGAGTTGCAGACCGCAGAACTGGTCGAGTACGTCACCGAAGAACTCAAAAGCACCGTGGGACGCGAAAAGAACCATGTGATGATCATGGGTGACGCCGAGGTCAAAGTCGGTGAAGTCACACGGATTCAAAAGATCATTGGTGATGCGTTCGAGGATATCTCGTCGACTTACATCGCCGTGAAGGAATTGTGATTCGGCAGCGATACGCTGCTCGAGTTTCACGCCGGGTAGCCGCGGCGGTCGGCAGGCCCACGGGCAATCGCTCGTCAAAGAACCGATGGTCTGTCAACTTACTTGAATTATCGGCCTCAAAACTTTTCTAACCTATGTCGATCCCTGTCACCTGCCCACAGTGTGGAGCCATCAACAAGGTCAACGATTCGTTGGCCGGTCGACGCGTGCGCTGTCCCGAATGTGATACGGCAGTTCACGTGCCCGAAAGCGATGTGATGTCCGGCGATGACATGCCGCCGCCACTGCCCGGAGCGGAGTTGCCCGGAGCAGAAGTGGTCGACGCCGAACTTGTCGACGATGGCGAAGTGCTCGAAGCGGTTGCGGTTTCCGATGAAGAACCGGTCGCCGTCGGCGCCGCCAAGATGACCACGGCCGAGGTTGCGTCGGGCAGGGTCGAGCCCACACCTTCGCCGATCCAATCGATCCCCGTGACCGACGCATCGGTCGCCCAAGCGGACTTGGATGAAGACGACGACGAGCAAGTCTTTAAACGCGAACCTCGCGACGAAGAAGAACTGGACATGACCCCAATGGTGGACGTCACGTTCTTACTGTTGATCTTCTTTATGGTCACCGCTGCGTTCAGTTTGCAAAAGTCGATTCAAATGCCTCGGCAGCAGACCGACGCGCCGAGTACGACGGTGGTTGAACAAGAGGATGAAGACCTAACGCCGATCGAATTGCAGGTCGACGAATTTGGCTCGTTCCTGGTGCTCGCGGCGGACTGGCAAGAGGAAACGCCAGGAAAACAAAACCTGATCACGACGCTCAAACGCGCCAACACCGGCGGTCCGATGCGACTTGTGATCAAAGTCCATGAGATGTGTAAGCTTCAATACTTGGTCGACGCGATGGATGCCGGAACCATCGCCGGGTTCACCGAAACCCAAGTCACCCAAGTGGAAGAATTCGACTGATCGGGTCGCCGGTCTTTTGTTGACGTGCATCCTCCCGATCACGCTTCCTCACACTTTGTTCCGAAACATACTTTTCGCTTTTCTCTTTACGAACAACGATGCTTGCTAACGAACTGATCGATCAACTGGAACGACGCGGTTTGCTCGATCAAGAAATCATTGACGCGCTGCGTGAACAGTTGAAGTCCGGCGGGGCCAACGTGACTCCCGAAGCCGTCGCGAAACTCTTGGTCGATAACGGTCAACTGACTCGGTTCCAAGCAACAAAGTTGATCGGGGAACTGCGAAGCGACGACTACCCGGATGAATCGGCGGTTGCCGCCGAAGTGGTCGAAGACGACTTGATCGAAGGCATTGACGCGGTCGAGGCGACGCCTGTCGATGCCTTCGAAGTCGAAGCGGAACCGATCGAGGTCTTTGCCGAGCCGGTCGCCGAAGCGATTTCCGTCGACGACATGTCGACGTCCACCCCTTCGGCCAGAAGCAGTGGGGATGTGCTCGGGGGCGAGTTCCCCGAGGAGAAATCGTCGGCCCGCGTTCGTAAGTCGGTGCCGGAGAAAAACCAGTGGGACTCGTTTAAGGTCTATGGCTTCTTAGGCATCATCGGTTTCCTAATCATTGTCGGTGGTGCCCTGTTCTTCTTGCTGCAGCGTGGCAGTGCCGACGATCGGATCAAGATCGCCAACGAATTGTACGACAACCAAAATTACACCGCCGCCCAAGACAGCTACGTCGATTTTTTGGATGCCTTCGGTGATGGCAACGAATACAGTTCTTTGGCCCGAACCCGCATCGTCATGACGCGGCTTTATCGTGCCGAGGGTAACTCCGATCCGACCTTCGCGACCCAGTTGGCGAAAGAGGTCTTGCCACCGATCGAAGCCGAAGAAGGGCTTAACGAAGAACGTGGCAATCTGGCCGCTCTGCTGGTGAAAGTCGCCGAAAATATTGCCGCCGAAGCGAGCGATAAACAGGAAACAGGTGAGAAACGTTCGCTGCTCGAAGCCCTCGATCGGCAGATGGAGCTGACCGAAAATCCGAACTACATGACCGGCGTCCTGCGCACGACGTTGTCGGGGCGTTTAAAGGCGATCAGCGAAGAACGTGAACGCGTCGTCCGCGACATCACTCGCAACGAGCAACTCGACGCCGCGGTCGCGGAGATGACTCAGTTGCTCGGTCAAAAGAAAACGAAAGAGGCTTATGACGTTCGTTTTGAATTACTGCGGGCGTTTCCTGAACTTTCCGACAACGAACGCCTGACTAAATTGATTCGTCAGGCGAGCGACATCCAACAAGGTTTGGTCGAAACAAGTGCGAAGCTTCCTGAATTGATCGACCCGGAACCCGAATCAAAGATCAAGCCGATCGTACTGACCGCCCGATCGGGCGATCGGGCTCCCGATCTGCGAGACGAAGTGATCTTCTTTCGTGCCAAAGGAAGTGTCTTGGCATTCAACGGTGAAGACGGAACGCTGTTGTGGCGTCGCTATGTCGGCGATTCACTCGCCCACCGCCCGGCACGATTGGACGAAGGCGAAGCGGTCTTGCTGAGCGAATCGGCGGCACTCGCGATCAATCGCTGTGACGGCCGCAACGGCAAAGTCGATTGGCGGTTGCAGATTGGTGAGTCATTTAATCAGCCGGTGGTCAACCGTGATGACATCTATGTGTCGGCGAAAAGCGGACGACTACTATCGATCGACGCGACGACGGGCGATGCCAAATGGGCCCAGTCGATCCCGCAAACGCTGGAAACCGGTCCCGGAATCGACAGTCGTCATTCGGTCTTGTATCAGCCGGGTGACCACAGCAACTTGTATCTACTTTCAAGTAACAACGGCGAAAGCATCGAGAGTTACTATTTAGGACACAGTCAGGGAACGATTGTCGTTCCGCCGCAGCCGTTGCTCGGTCACCTGTTTGTCGTCGAAAACAAAGGATCCGATTACTGCTTGGTTCATGTCCTTAGCGTCGACGAAACAGGTCGTTCGATCGGCAAGGCTCAAGACCCGTTTCGGCTGCGTGGTAACGTTCTGGTACCACCGGTCGTCGCCCAACAGCGGCGGATGGTCGTGCTGACCGACTTGGGTGAAATCGCCGTGTTCGACGTCGAGCCAAGCATCGAAACCGATAAAGTCTCGATCGTCGCCAAGCTGCCCGCATCGTTCAGCCAACCGACGCTGACTCAAATGGCGGTCGGACGCAGTCAAATGTGGACGACCGGTGACCGCATCGGTCGCTATGAATTGCAAGTCAACCGTGGTCGTGTGATCTCGGACTGGACGAAGGATTCGGGAGACAAGTTCTTCGGCGAACCACTGATCATCGGCGACGCACTCGTCCACGCGCGTCAGCTTCGCGGGACATCCGGCGTACGTGTCTCGGCCGTCGACCCGAAAACGGGGGAAGAGTTTTGGCGAAATGATATCGGCGCCCCGGTCGCGATGCTCCGGCGAGTCGATGCCGGCGTTCATGCGATGACGACCCAAGCCGCGTTGTTTGAACTTGATCGAGACGCGATCGGAAGCGGTGCGACTCGAAACCCGATCGAGAACGTGGGCGGCTCGGGCGTGATCATGCGGTTCGAAAACCCGTTGCCGATCGACGAACAACGCAGCGTGCTATTAAACAAGGCCTCCAGTGACGGCGGTAAACGGGTGATCGTTTATGATCCCGCGCGTCCGAACGAGAAAATTCGCCTGGTCAGTTTGAACCTGCTCTCCGGCCAACCCGTCGGGACGGGAATTGCCGTGAACAAAGGCGTGTTCTTAACGCTTGATAACGGCCGTGCGGTCTACATGGATTACTTAACCGGCTCACAAATCGGTAGCCCATTCCAGCCCGTTAGCGCTCCCGGTGACCAAGTGGCCTGGACCAACTGTATTGCACTGAAAGACGATCCGACGCAAATCGTCGTCGCCGATAGCCGCAAAGGCATGTACCGTTTGCGTGTCGGCGATCGCATTTCGGAATTGACCAAAGTTCAATTGGCAAGTGAGCCACTGGGAACGATCGCGGGAATCAACGGCAGTGTGATTTTGGCGATTGCCGGACCGGCATCGGATATCATTCAGGGTCGAGACATCGTCTCGCTCAAAGAGAAGTTTCAACTTTCACTCGAAGGACGCGTGATCTGGGGCCCCGTCGCCGCCGGTGATCAAGCCATTGTGTTGACCGACGATCAAACGTTGCACGGTATTTCTATCGACGGAAAGCCAACGTTTAGTGTGTCGGTTCCCAAAGGAATTCCTGTCGGCGATCCGCTCGTCCAGGATGGCCAATTGATCGTCGCCGCCGATTCAGGTTGGGTGGCCGCGATCGATCAAGCGTCCGGTCAGTTGCAAGGGATCACCGATTTGCGGCAACCGTTCTCGGCAACCCCGTTGGCGCTCGGCCAACGTTTGCTGGTGCCAGGTGCCGAAGGTGTGGTTTATGTAATTGACGTTCCCAACGGGGGAGTCAATTGATGATTGGTGTTCAGAAAAATTGGCGTTTGTCGTTGCTCGTCGTGAGCTTGCTTGTCGCTTGCACCGCCGTGCCCGCGACGGCGCAACTGCTAACGTATGCCGAATCCGGGACGCCGGAAGATCCCGGACTGGGGCTGTTGCAAGAAGACCCGCACGACATCGTTTATTTCACCAACGGTTCGGGTGGCGGTTGGGCAAAGGTGCGGCTACTGGCCTTTCGCGAAATGCCTTCGGCGGCCGCACGCAAAGGAACACTGAAGTTTCAGATTCTGGGAATCGAAACGGATGAGTTCGTTGCAAAATGGACCGACGTCGAGCGAATCGATTTTTGGGAAACACGCCTAGAACGCGAAGTCGCAGAACGGATCGCACGAGAAGACTTTGTCGGTGCATATCCGTTTTTATCGGTGCTGATTCGTGATTACCCGCGGCGACCGGGATTGAAGGAACTGCGTTGCGATTTTCTGTGGCGGAACGCGATCCAACGAGCACGAACGGATCAGCGAGCCGAATCGCTCGCGATGCTCGAAGAATTGCATCGATACGATTCACGCTTCAAGCAATCCAACGTGCTCAAGGCAATCAGTGGAATCACCGATGGCTTGATGCAAGCGATGGTTGATGAAAGCGAGCTTGATGGTGCACAGCAGTTGCTCGCCCGTTTGAAAGATGACTACGGTGATTTTGATCTGACCGCGATTACGAAATGGGACGATCAGTTCCTCAAAATGGCGCTCGAAAAACGTAGCGAAGCGATCGCCGCCGTCCGAGCAAAAGATTACCGTTCGGCAAGAAAGCTGGCGCGAGAGAGTTTGTACCTCAAACCAGACATCGAAAACGGCCAAGAGCTTGTCAAAAAGATCGACGAGATCTATCCGCTGATTACCGTCGGTGTGCTGCAGGCCGCTCGAAAGTACGATCCCGTTCGAATGGATAATTGGGCGGCCCGTCGGGCAGGGCGATTGCTGTACCGCAACCTGTTCGAGATCCAAGGAGCCGCGCCCGAGGGTGGCGAGTACGACTTCTTATTCGGAACCGCACGCACCAACCCGGACCGGACGGAACTCGAACTGGTACTCGATACGAATAAGCTTGCTTCACCGTTAAACAAAATCGAGATCGACGTCTTGGCGGATCACTTGACCAAGCGAGCCCTGCCGGAATCAGAAACGTATTTTTCGCCGTGGGCGGCGGCCGTGACGGGGATCGGAATCGAGAGTCCCGAACGTGCTAAATGTGTGCTCCGTCGGCCGCATGTCTTGCCAACATGTTTGTTGCAACTGAACGTCGATGCCAGTTGGTTCGGCGGCGAAAAAGGTGGGCCGACCGGCGACTACTTTGTCGACTCGGTAGACGAAAAAGAAACACGTTTCATGCTGACCGAAGCAGCACGACGGGCCAACAGCGATGACAGTAAGCCTCGTGAAATTGTCGAAGTACGCTGTGAGTCGGGAAGTGATGCGGTATCCAAATTGCTTTCCGGAGAAGTCGACGTTCTCGATCAGCTGTTCCCCGCCGATGCGCTGGCACTTAAACAACGCCGGGAAATCAAAGTCGTCGAGTACCCGTTGCCGACGATCCACATGCTGATCCCCTGTTCGGATCACGAATTCATTACCGACAAAAACTTTCGACGGGCACTACTGTACGGGATCAATCGTGACGACATCCTCAACGGCGAACTGCTGGAAAACAAACGCTTTGATGGTTGCCGCGTTTTAAGCGGACCGTTTCCGGCAGGGCTCAGTCAGGAGGACCCACTGGGATACGCCTACGACGCATCGATCCTGCCGCGACCGTTCGAACCGAGTTTGGCAAAGCTACTCGTCGAACTGAGCAAGAACCTCAAGAATGCCGAAGCGGAACGCAAGAAAGAGCCACCACCGAAGCTCCGCAAAATTCGTCTCGCCTTTCCGGCTGATAACTTGTCTCGGGTTGCATGCGAAGCGATCAAAAGCCAGTGGCAGTTGATCGGCTTGGAAGTCGAATTGGTGCAGCTTCCGATCGGCGAAACGTATCCGGAACCGGACACGGCAGACTTAGTGTATGTTTCTGCGGCGATTTGGGAGCCGATCATCGATGCACGACGGTTACTCGGTCCCAACGGGTTGGCCAAGAGCGAAGATCAGTTGGTCGGCCTAGGTCTTCGCCGACTTGAGGAAGCACTGAATTGGAAAGAAGTACGCGATCGCTTGCTGGACTTACACGCGATCTCGCACCATGAGCTTCCGGTTCTTCCGCTTTGGCAAATGGTGGAATCGTTTGCCTACCGTAGGTCACTTTCCGGCATGGGAAATCGAATCGTGTCGCTGTATCAGAACGCCGATAATTGGAGGCTGGACCATTGATTCGATACCGTTCCGCCATCCACTGGGTTGCTTTCGTCGCGGGATTGATCGTGTCGTTCCACGTTGCAGCGTTAACGCTGTGTTCGACGGCGATCGCCCAGGACGCACCCGCCGCCGAATCGGCAGCAGATGAGTTTGAATTTTTCGAGGAAGAACTACCTTGGGATTACAAACCGTATAAGGTGCTGATCTGGATCGCTTCTCGCGACACGCGATATGACGTCGATCAGTTACGAGAGCCATTGCTTGAGTATCTTGATCGTGATTTCTTCTCGATTTGGCAAACCGACGTTGCTCTTGCGCCGACTTCCGTAGCGACCGCGGCGTTCCGGTCGATGGACACGATGACTTACGATACGATCGCCTCATCCGATCCGGTCATCGCGGTCAAACGAACGCACGACGATGCCGTTCGGATCCAGTCGGTGATCAGTCTTCCTAGTTACGTGTCTTCGATCCTTGCGACCGAAGGTTTGGTCAAGCAAATCAAGCATCGCGCCGCTGCCGGTGGGGACCCAACCTTCGGTGGTGCCGATCAGTTATTTAAAGCAAACGAGAACGATCCGGCGCAGTTGATCGAACGTTGGGCGGATCCGCAAACCGAAGCGGTATTGGTCAGTCGTGGCCGTGCCTCGCTGCTGGAAAACCCGAAAGCCAAACTACTGACACTGCCGATCGATGACTTGATTTCTAAGGCAGTCGATACGTACGACAAGATTTTCATCGTTCGTGTCACCGATGAAGCGGGTGTCAGTGAAGTGTCCGCCGTCGAAATGGAAACATTGATGCAGGCCTTTGGTCCGGTCGCGACGTCGTCGTTTTTGTCATCCGTTGACCTTCCAGCCGTCATCGCACATACGGTCACCGAATCGTTTTCTCCGATGGTTCGTATCGACGACGCCGGGACGAAATCAGCCACGGGAATGATTCGCGCCTCGCGTTTAATCTCCGACAGTGACTCACCGGCGAACGTTTCCGTTGGCGATGTCTTACAACCGATGATTCGCAAGAATGATCGAAACGGCAAGCCAATCGCGATCGGTAAGATCGAGTGGGCATACCTATTGGCAACCGAACGTGATGGTCCGAATGTCAAAATGGATTTCTATTCGGGAATGGCGGGTGGACTGTCCGGGCGTGCGAACAGCCGGACGTTTAAGATGGCGCGACTGCTTAAGCCCAAGTTGCCTGACACGACGCTGCGGCTACATGCCAAGGGTGATCCGGATCTTCCGTTGATCGGTTACGAGCTTTATCAACGAGAGTTGCAGGGAAAATCGATGACGTTCGTCGGTCGAACAGATTGGAACGGTCGATTGGTGATCCCGCAAAGCGAAGACCCGCTGCGTTTGTTGTATGTGAAAAACGGCGGCGCCGTGCTGGCGCGACTCCCCGTCGTTCCCGGCAATACGCCTCTCGAAGTCGCCGACCTGACCGGTGATGACATCCGTCTGCAGGCGGAAGCGTATATTCGTGGTGTCCAGAACGCAATCATTGACTTGGTCGCGATTCGGAAGCTGCTCGCGGCGCGAATCAGGATGCGTCTGCGGCGAGGCGAAATTGAACAAGCCGAGGAGATGTTGAACACGCTGCGTGATCGCCCGACCAACGAAGAACTCGCCAACGATATGGGCCGCAAGCAAGGTTTGTATCTGAAAGAGATTGGGAATCGAAACGCCAATCAGCGTCGCAAGGTCGACTTGATGTTCAAGGAAACACGCGAGATGTTGGGCAAGCAAATCAATCCAACGATCATTCGAGAATTGGAGTTGGACCTTGAGACGGCACGTGCGAACGGAGGCAAGCTGCCACCGGAAGAGGACGCGGAAGAACCCGCCGGCAGCTAATGCGATGGTCCGGCTGATCCGATGATCGAATGGGAACGCTGCGTTCCGCGCCGATTTACAACCGATTAGCCGTCCGCGTAGCGTCGGGCCCGCGTCGTCGAATGCGGCCCGAAGCAGGACCCGCGGCTAGCGCCGTCGGCTCACAAGCTGGCATGCATCGGTGCTTCGTGAGGGGCAAGGCGTTTGCATTATCCCAGCAACCGTTTGACCATCTCTAAACGTTGCTCAGAAACCGTGGTCCGCTTGGGTAACCGCTGTAGTCGTGTTTGTTCACGTTCGAGATACGCGATAAAGTCAGGCGTTCGGCGACGGATCAAAATCGGACCGAAATGTAACGCAATCTTCCGATCAAGTTCGCTGGTTGTGATCGAGGCGTAGATTTTGTCAGCGGAGGTGCCGCTGACCGACTTTCGAAAACGTTGGATCATATAGGGATGTTTGTCAAAGACGAAGTCTTCGTCGTCTAATTCAAAACCGGCTTCGATCGCCCATCGCCGAACCAAATCGGGATGATCATTCGGTGCCGTGATGACAACCCTTGGAACTCGATCTGGAAATTGACTCAGGATTTCGGCGATCAAACGGCCGCCCATTCCGCACAGGCTCACGCTATCGCCTTCGCCTTCGGTCAAGCCACCAAGTCCATCGGCTAGTCGCACGTCGGTATTCAAACCGGCGAGTGTACGGCAGGAGTTCTGATAGGGCGTCTCTGTTTTTTCGATTGCGATGCCGAGTTTGATCTGGCCGGATCGCAGCAACCATCGCAACAGATACCCATGGTCGGATCCGACATCCACGTGAATCGGACCGGGGACGAAACGGGACACCGCTGCTAACCGTCGATCAAGTTTGGTCACGACTGATTATCCGATTCAAAGCCCTTCCATCGCACGAAGCCCTCGATGGCTTGGTACTGGGCCAGACCGAGGCGATCGTAAATGTTGGCCGTTTGGGCGTTGCGTGCTTCGGCTCGTTGCCAGAATTCGCGGGCGTCGGATCCGGGGAAGAGGGCACGATCTTTTTGCGACTCGTGCTTGAAGATCGCATCTCGTTTCCGATCGACTTCCTGCGGGCTTAGCGGAACCGCCATCTCAATTTCATGGGGTGCCCATTCTTGCCAAGCACCGCGATACAACCAAATGACACAGGACTGGAACCAGTCGTCGTTGCGACATACCTCGCACGCGGCAAAGATGATGTCGATACAGACTCGGTGAGTTCCATGGGGGTCGCTTAAATCCCCGGCCGCGTAGATTTGATGTGGCTTGATCGATCGCAGCAGATCAACCGTGATCTGGATGTCTTCGGCGCCAAAAGGATTCTTTCGCACCTTTCCGGTTTCGTAAAATGGCAGGTCGAGGTGATGCAAGCGATCATCGTGAACACCGCAGACACGTGCCCCGGCGGCGGCTTCACCACGTCGGATCAAACCTTTCAGTTTTTGCACCTCGCCGATGTCGATGCTCCCCGCGGTTTTGTTTTGCAACGCATCAACCATCTTAGATGTCAGTTGCCGGCACGGTTCGGTCATGACATCGTACTGTTCGCAAAAGTCGACGACGAATTCGGCGAATCGGAGTGCGTCGTCATCGAAGACGGCCAGGTTACCTGACGTTTGGTAGGCGACGTGGACTTCGTGATTCTGATCGGCGAGACGCGTGAGTGTTCCTCCCATCGAGATCACATCGTCGTCAGGGTGCGGTGAAAACAGTACGACCCGCTTTGGAAATACGGTGTTGGGCTGATCAGGCTTTCCGGCTGGCCATCCGGTGATCGTGTTTTGCAAGTAGCGAAACACACTCAAATTGATCTCGTAGGCCGAACCATATTCGGCGAGTAGGCTTTGAAGCCCGTTGTTGTTGTAGTCCGCATCGGTCAGCATCAGGACAGGCTTTTCGACCGATTGCGAGAGTGCGATGACTGCACGGCGGACAAGGATGTCATCCCATTTGACTTCGTCGACCAGCCAGGGAGCACGGAACGCTTCGAGGTTCGCCGCCGCTGCGCTATCAAGAAAGAATTCGACGTCGTCGTGCTGCTGCAAAAATGTCGCCGGAACAGAGGGAGCGACCTCGCCTTCGACGGCACGGGCGACGATCGAGGCTTTGCCTTCACCGAAGGCGAGCAAGATAATCCGGCGCGCGTCCAGGATCGTTCCGACCCCCATTGTGATCGCTCGGCGTGGAACGTTCTCGACTCCGAAAAAGTTGCTTGCCGAATCGATCCGAGTGATCGCATCGAGCGTGATCGGGCGGGTGCGGGAATCGGTGCCTGAACCAGGTTCGTTGAACCCGATGTGTCCCGTGCGGCCGATCCCTAATAGCAGCATGTCGATGCCGCCCATTTCATCGATGCGATTCTCGAACTTCAAGCAGTAATCTGATAGTTGGTCTTGGCTGATCGTTCCATCGGGAACAAATATTCGATCGCGGGGGACATCGATATGATCGAGTAGATGTTCGTAGATAAACCTGACATGGCTTTGCAAACATTCCGGCGTCATCGGCAGGAACTCGTCCAATACGAAAACCGCCACGTTTTCAAAAGACAAGCCTTGCTCTTGATGCATCCGCACCAGTGCCGAGTAGACTTTGACCACGGTCGAGCCGGTCGCCAAGCCCAAGATGCAGGTGCGGCCTTCGGCGGCGCGACTGCGGACCAGCGTTGCGATTTCCTGAGCCGCGGCTTCGCTGGCATCGCGAGCTTCGGGAAAAACGCGGTAGGGAATCGATGTCGGCGAGTTGCCGGTTGGGAAACCGCGTTGCCGTTTAGAATCAAGTCTCATGTTGGTTTCTCAAGATGATGGCCGATAATCGTTGGTTTGCTTCGGCTTGCGATGATAAAAATGGATTCGGTGACGCTGATGACTGGCCAGCGTCAGTCACCGGACGAATGCCAACCGTGCCGCATTGGTAGGTGTCAGCGAGCCGCGCGTCGCCAATTACCAATGCCCAAGGCAGCGGCGGCGGCTCGCAAGGACCACGCTTTCACGGGCTAGCCGTGCGGTGGTCTCGCTATCGGAATGCGATTTGCGATGCATGTCGGGCAGCACCAAGCATGCCCGCGTCATTACCCAAACTGGCAAAATTGATTTCGATCGTCGTACCGATTTGTTGCAGGGAAAGCCGCGCGTTCTCCTCGCGAATCGATCGCAAGAAACCGCGCCCGGTCGACGTCGCGTGGCCGCCAAACGTTACCGCACCACCAAGTAAGACTACGTCTGGGTCGGCGATGTGCGCCAACATCGAAATGGCTCTGCCAAGATAAATTGCCGTTTGCCGCACGACTTGACTGGCGATCTTGTCCCCCGCCTCAGCGGCATCGGCGATTTTCTCTGACGTCAGGTCGTCGATCTCACGCATCAGCGACTCTTGCGAAGACTCGGCGAGCAGTTCTTGGGCGCTGCGTACGATACCGCCGGCGCCGGCGTAGGCTTCGAGGTGTCCGGGTTTTCCACATCCACATCGCCGTGCGTCAGAACCGTATTCGATCGTGACGTGTCCGATTTCTCCACCACAACCGTGTTCACCGTTGATCGGCCGACCGCCGACGATCACGCCGCCGCCGACTCCGGTGCCGAGCGTCAAAAACGTCAGGCTGTCTGCGGGGTGTTCGCCATAGCAAGCTTCGCCAAGTGCCGCCGCGTTAGCATCATTGATCACCGCGACAGGCTTGCCAAAGACCGATTGAAGTTCCCGGTAAAATCCGATCCCGTGCCAAGCACGCAGGTTGGCGGTTTCCATCAACGTCGCGGTCGCTTCGTCGATGACGCCAGCCATCGCTAGCCCGACCGCTTGCAGTTGCTCGAATTGGTACCCCGCACTGGTGAGTGCTTGCTCGGCAAAGCGGCGTGCCTGAATAAAGGCGTCACGCGGTTGATCGTATTCATTGGTCAGGATCGAGGTCCGCGCGATGATCTGTTCGCCTTGTAACAAACCGAGCTTGACGCTTGTCCCGCCAAGGTCGATGCCCATCACCACGGGCTCGGACTCCGTCGCTGGCATATCGATGATCGAACTGATTTGAGTGTTCACGACTTAGAAATACAGAAAAGGTGTTGTTCGCCTCGGATAAACAATTCATCGCCCGCCGGCGCCGGCGTCGCATCGATGCCTTCACCAAGCGTATTTTCCGAGACGATTTCAAAACGCTCTGAGTCCGCGATGACGACAATCGTTCCGCCGCGCCCGGTCAAATAGACATGACCACCGGCGGCGACCGGCGAGGCGTAGGTCGAACGAATGCTATTGATTCGCTCGGCGGCATAATGCGGCTTTCCCGTGTTCGCATCCAGGCAACTAAGAATGCCGCTCTTGCCCTTGTGGAAATACAATCGACCGTCGGACAACAGGGGGGAGGCAATATCCGGTGTGTCACGATCGACCGTCCAGACGACTTTATCGGTGCCTTCGATATCGCCACGACCGCCGGGTTTGAATGCGGCCATAAACGCGCCACGGAAACCACTGCCGATGTAAACGTAGCGATCGTCGGCGACTGGCGAAGCAACCGGGCGAACGGTTTGTCCGCCACATCGCCACAGCTCGGCTCCGGTTTCAAGATCATAGGAACGAGCCGCGTTCTGTCCATTCATGATCACCTGCCGGCTTCCGTCGTGTTCGATGATCAGCGGTGTCGCCCAACAGCTTGGTTCGTCGCGAGCGGTTCTCCAAATTGTTTTGCCGGTCCGCTTGTCGAGAGCGTACAACGCGGAAGCCCCTTCATGATCCCAGGGGACAATAATCTTTTCACCGGCTAACGTTGGCGAGCTGCCTTCGCCAAAACTGGACCGGGTTTCCATGCGACCGAAGTCTTCCCGTTTCCACACCAGTTCGCCCTTGAGCGTGTAGCAGTACAAGCCGCGCGACCCAAAATGGGCATAAACGTGTTCGCCGTCCGAGCAGGGCGACGCCGAAGCGAACCCATTGGTCGAATGAGTCTCCTGGTGCGGTGTCGCAACGACAGCGACTTTGTTCCACCGTGCTTGCCCCGAATTTCGGTCGAAACAATGGAGCTGAAAACTGAGTTCGGGAAGCGATCCTCCGCCGCGTCCGGTCGGCACTGCCGTGACAACGAACACCCGGTCATCGACTACAATCGGCGAACCCGAACCGCGTCCAGGGATTGCGACTTTCCATTTGACATTCTTATCGAGGGACCACGAAGTCGGTGGTGTCCCCTTCGACGCGACTCCGTTGCCGGTCGGACCACGCCAATGACGCCAGTCAGTCGCCGAAGCGGTCGACGAACCTAGCGAGGTGAAACCCAGGGCGGTACAGCTCAGTGCGACGAACACACAAAACGCGGCAGATAACGTTGAACGCATGGCAAAGGGTGAATCACGGTTTGAATGAAAGGGGAAACGTGCCGCAACGACACAGTCTAAAACGCCAACAAAATGCTCTGGAAGATGCGGCCTTACAGTTTATTCCA
Organism: Roseiconus lacunae; assembly: GCF_008312935.1. NCBI lineage: Bacteria > Pseudomonadati > Planctomycetota > Planctomycetia > Pirellulales > Pirellulaceae > Roseiconus > Roseiconus lacunae. The sequence continues at coordinate 1,223,282 of NZ_VSZO01000001.1, forward strand.
ACACCGAACCCCCTGTAACAGTGCGTCCGAGAGTTAGTGTACGTTTGAGCCAAAACTTTGACACTTCGGTCGTGATCCGGGACGATGGGGGGCGAGTATCCGGGCTGGTTTCCGGAAATGCATTCCTCGGTGCGGACAACGACAATGCTGTTGGAACAGACGCAACTGATTCAAAAAATCCCGATCTGCGGCGGTTTGAAGATTGAAACGTTGCGTTTCATCTTGCAACAGTCCAGCGAGCTCGATCTCACCGCGGGCGAGTTTCTGTTCTACGAAGGTGACCCCGGGGACAGCCTGTTCGTGGTGCGATGCGGTTCGGTGGTCGTCGAGCGAGATTGGAAAGGCCAACCGATTGTTCTTGCCCGCGTCGGTCCGGGGGACTGTGTGGGGGAGATGTCGTTAATTGACTTTCAAAAACGCTTCGCATCCGTCCGTGCCGAAACAGACTGCTCGGTCGTGCGGATACCGTACATCGCTTTGACGAAGTTATGCAAAGTCGATGCCGAACAGTATGCGATGGTGATGATGAATCTCGGTCGCGAAGTCAGTCGTCGTTTGCGGATCGCCGGCGAACGGTTGTTTCGTTACCAACAAGAATTAGGGCATCACTGGTTTGATGATGAACTTCAATATGATGCTTGATACGGCCCAGGATGCTTGGGCGATGTTGGGACTGTTCCTGCTGACCGTCACCGGGACGCCGACGTTGCTCGGCGCTGAAACCAAGCATCAAAACTTCATCGTGGTCTTTTGCCTCAATAGCTAGTTAGAAAACGGGGCCCGACGCTAGCGCGTTCGCGCTTACGCTTCTTAGACGCGTTTGTTTGGCGCATTCCTACGCCGATGCGTCGGGTTAAAAAACGTTCGTCTTTGGCCGGGCATTTAACGAACCTTGCAGGGGCGTTACGATTCTTTACCGATGATCGATGCCTTCATTCAATCGAGCTGAGTTTTTATGAGCCTTGTGACCCACGGTGGTCCTTCTAGTCCCGCGTCTGATGCGATCAAGTATCTGCGTGATCTGATTGCGTTCCCAACGGTCAGTTCCTCTAGCAACGTTGCAATCACCGACCATGTCGCGACGGTCTTGCGGCAACTTGGATTTGCGGTAACCAAGTCGACTTACCGGGACCGCGCCGGCGTCGAGAAAGCCAACTTGGTCGCGATCCGCCGACCGACGGGGCAAGTCACCGACAATACTGTCTCGCCGGACGCCGGACCTGATCAGTCGCTCGCTGGAGGACTTGCCTATTTTTGCCATACCGATGTGGTTCCCGCTCAAAATTGGATCGGCCCAACGGATCTGTCCGGATCGGGGCGGCCTGACGCCGATCCGTTTCATGCTGTCGAATCGGAGGGGCGGATCTATGGCCGTGGTGCCTGCGACATGAAGGGGTCGCTGGCGGCAATGCTGGCCGCCGCGTGCCGTGTTTCGCACGAAAGTCAACGTCGGCCGATCTGGATCGTTTGTACCGCCGACGAAGAAGTCGGTTTCGATGGTGCGAAGTATCTCGCCGATCATTGCACCGCGTTTGCCGAACTGGTTCGTTACGATCCGGTGTCGATCATCGGTGAACCGACCGAGTTGCAGGTCGTCCACGCACACAAAGGAATCCGGGGAATCAAGTTACAAGCAACAGGCAAAGCGGGGCATAGCGCGACAGACTTCGGCAGGAACGCAAATGAATCGATGGTGCCCGTATTGCAGACTCTACTCGAGATCTGTCAGCGGACGCGACGTGAAACGACGTTGCTTGACGATCGGTTCGAACCACCGGTGCTTTCCTGGAACTTTGGCGTCAGCGATCATGCCCGCGCGATCAACATCACACCCGATCGTAGCGATGCCTGGGTTAGCTTTCGCCCGATGCCGAACATTGATGGGCAACAGCTGATCGACGAAGTGACCGAAGTGGCAACCCAGCACGGTGTAAGTGCCGAGGTCATTGACGGTTGTGCCCCAATGTGGACGTCACCCGAAACCGCTGCCGTGAAGATGATGGAAACACTCTCGGGCAGTCAGGCAAGAACGGTCAGCTATGCCACCGACGGTGGTGTCTGGAATCAGTTGAACCAGAGGATCGTGATCGGGCCGGGCAGCATCGCCCAAGCCCACACGGTCGACGAATGGATCACGATTGAACAACTTGAGCTGGGTGTCAGACTTTACGAGCGTTCACTGCAGCAGTGGGCCTGTTGAAGATAACCGTCGTTAGGCGGTCAGTTGTTCACGCGTGCGGTCGTTTTGGTTACACGTCGAGGCTGATTGCCGAGTCGATCACGAGGCTGGGGATGCCGCCGCGCACGGGATACAAATACTCACCGCTTTCGCTGACAAGTCCCCCCTGCAGGCCTTCCTCGACAAGCTGATCGGAGCGATCCCGCACCTCGCGACGAGAAATTTTTTCGTTTAACGCGGCCAGCACCTCAGGCTCGATTGGATGCAGGGTTTGCCCTGAAATCGGGCAGCGAATCCACTTCAGCAGCTTGTCATCAATCATCAATTTTGCAGACCCCACCAGGTATTGTTCGAGTTGGCTATCAGTTAATCCGATTTTGGGAAAGAAGCAAATCCTGTTCTTCTCATAAACAAAGGATTGACGCTGGGAAGGGATTCCGGCGGGGAGTGAATTTGAGCATGAACGTTAGTAAAGCGGAACTGTGGCGGCATTTGGCAGCAGGCTGTGTTGTCGCGGCCAGTGCGATCGTCGTGAGCCCGGTGGTCAACGGACAAGTCGTTGGCAGCCAAATGAAAACGGATCCAGAGACCGGCGACATCTATCGCGAAACAACGCGCCAGGTCGTCCGTCCCGTCGTTGACGAACGCATGGAGACACAGACGTACTACCGTCCAGAAACCGTTAAAGAAACCCGGCCGGAATATCGCACCAACTACACGCCGGTGACCCAAATTCGCTGGATGCCCTATTGGGAGGGGCGTTGGAATCCGTTCCGTCAGCCAACCGTTGCATATCGGCAAGTCCCCGTCACCCACTGGGAAGCTCGTAGCGAAGTCGTTGACCGAACGACCTATCGCACGCAATACGTTGCCGAACAACGCCAGGTTCCACATCGGATCACACGTTACGAAACCAACTACGAGAAAGACCTGCAGTTGGTCGCCCGTGGCAAAGACGTCCCCAAGATCAGCGCTTCGGTCGCCTCACGATTGGTCCCGATGAATAGCAGCAGCACCGTCGGCATTCCGGCATCGACCGTTAGCACTCCAACGGCAATGGTTGCTAGCAATACCGTTGGTCGTTCGACCAGTGCACCGCCGATGCGGAATTCGAACCAATCGGGGATGCGGACGCACAACCTGGCGCCGAGCGATCCGTATGCCGCCCCCGGTGCCGCGGTACCTTCGACGATCGCAACCGTTCCGGCGTTCACGCAGTATCGTTAGGAGCCGCGTCCAGATTTCGAAATGAGGCACTTCCCGTAATAGAAGCCGCGGAGGCTTTCGCTATCCAAAGATCAAGACAAGACGAAGCGCCAATACCTCGTTCTATTTGAAAAGAAGATTACGGGTTCGGCTCATCAGCCGACGCGCGTTAGTCCCGGTTAGGTGACAGTGACCGAGGCTGACGCAAACGTTATTCTGTCGAATGATCATCAGCTGCCGGAGTCACTTCGGCAGCTTTTTGTTTGCGCACCGCGATGAAGCTTTGGATAAACGCATAGAGCGCCCATGCGGTTGTCGCCAGCATCACGACAACACGTAGGATTGCCATCGTGTCGCCGCGACCGATTGCACCTTTCAGTGGCATGGCCAAGCCCAACAAGATCAACAAGGTGACCAGCACCGCGATGTGCGCGATCGCCTTGTTTTTGCTGCGAACGCCAGGGTTGCATAACAGCAAAATTCCGCCGAATACGACCGGGATCAACGCGGTTGCCGAAGGGGTTTCTGATCCGAAGTAACCCCACAAGCCCAACACCACCAAGACGATCGCGTTGAGCAGACTGATATTGCCAATGTTCATGGATGAAAGCCTAGAAGCTGAAAACGTTTGAATTATTCGGTCGATGTCTCAACATGACCGGGGATGACCAGCACCGGATGGGGGCTGCGGCGAATCCGATCATGGGCGAAACCTTGACCGTATCGATCGTCCACTTCCAGCGGCAAGACGATCAGCAAGCGGTCTTGGTTTTGCATCGGGTTGGGCGGTGAAATCTCACCCGCCAACGGGCGGAGATGATAACTTCGCGAGAGCGAGGTCGCGGTCTTTGCCATCGCTTGATGGATGGCGTGGTGGGCTTTGGTAAGCGCTTCGGTGAACGATTCGTTGTCCAGCGTCGTTTCTTCGGACAGGGCTTCGACGATCGAACGAATGTTTTCGAACTGTTCTTTTTCGATCACCAAATTCAGCCCGACGGTGCCACGTTCGGCCGACAAGCCGAACGCCCACGCGGCGGCTCGGGGGACGACATCGCATTCGCTGCCGACGACGACCGAGACTTGATTGACACATTCGCCAAGGGTTTGATCATTTCGGCGGATGACCAGCATTGGCACTGCACACCGAGAGAGCAGGACATCGATCACGGTGCCGGCGCTATCGGTGCCGACTTTTTCGAGGTCGCGTCCGAAGGGGCAGGGAAGAATGACCATGTCGACGTCATGTGACTTGAGTGCCGCCAAGACTTTGTCGTAAGGTTCTTCGCCTTCGGCCTTGATTGGCCGCGATCCGGTGACTCGATCGATCACCGCCGCGGTGATGTCATCTTCGCCGGAAATTCGCCCGTCGAGTACAAGTGTTTCGGTATTAAAACGCTCGCGCAGGTAAGCGACCGAATCGATCGCGGTGGCATCTTGCGGCGAACCGTCGAGAACGAGCAAAACGCGTGAGGGTTGAATCGGGGTGATCGCGGCGGCTTCCCCGACTTGCGATTTTTCGAACATCCGCATGGCCGCATCGACTTCGCGACCGAGGTCGTCTTGTTGCGATTCTGACATGAAAGCTGTCGGACTGGTGTTGGAACCGAGAGGAACAATGACAGCTCACAAATGTAACAGGCTTGCCGATCGACCGTTAGACGCCGCGACGAAACCGATGTCACGATCACTGCGTCAGTTTTCGTGATGCGTCGGCATAGTCCAGCACGGTGACTCGTACGGGCATCGGTAGCTTGGCAATTTCTTTGTCGGTGTGTGGATCGGCAGTCCCACCGATGACTCGCTGATACCAGTGTGCGGGTCGGTCATCCTGAGATTTCCGATCGGCCATCGGAATCAGCGTTTTGCGAATCCAGTCGGCAAGCGTGGCACCCCCGGAATTATCTCGTGACATCTCGGCAAGCTTATGATCCAGCTGCGCCAGACGCATCGCGATTTCGGCCGCCTTGGCGTCTTTCTCTTGGTGGACGGCGACGACGAACTGTTGCGTGTGGATGTCCAGCAGTTTTTCGTCACCGAAAAGTGGCTTATTGGTTCCTTTGGCGACGACCGTGACGTCGACCAATCCCCCTCGCCATCCGGTGGGAACGGCGAAAGAGACTTGAAAAATCTTTTCGCCCTCGAGCACTTGCTGGGCGGTCCAACGCAGCTTGAAGTACACGCCACGTCCCCGGTCGGTGGTGCCCGACGCGACGACGGCTTGCATCGGGGCATGCTTGGTGAACTGCGAAGCGTCGGAGTCTTTGTCGCTCGAATCGGCACCCAAGTGGCCTCCGCCGAATGGATGGTAACTGCCGTCGACGTTGACACCGATGTTGTCGGTGGTCTCGCGTTTTTGGGTAATCGAGATCGGTCCGGCGTAGTCGGTTTCCAACTCGGTTTTTGGCAAGAAGCCGACCACGGGGTGCTGATCTCGCGTCGCGCACTTGACCAGTAGATGATCGATCGGCGGCGTCGATCCGGAGCGGCGAGTGGTGTCAACGATCAGCGAAGAAAGTGGTAAAGCGACGGTGACTTCGCGGTGGCCGCTGGATGCACTGGTTTCGACCGCCGGGACAACCGCAGGCATATCAAATCGCACAATCGGTGTTTCTGCGAACACGCCCTGGTGAGAGAACACGCTTAGAAAAACAACCAGTGAAATGCCTTTCGCAAGTTGCACGTCCATCTCAGTTTTACTCCTGTCTTCGCTGAAAACGTTAACCGGAGTCGTTCCGTTGGTTGATCGCGATCAGTTCCCTTGATCGGTGTGGTTCCATAGGTTTGACGCCGTTGATATTCAGGTCCGTTTGGCGGCGTCGGCAATGTGATGATTAAAGCGATGGCATCACTTGGCAAGGGAGTGAACGGTTCATGCGATGGGGCAGTTGATCGCGCGGTGCTTGGCAGAGTACCCAAACGATGACCTGTGAAACACGGCCGCCGCACGTTACCGTGCCTATCATCACGCCGAACGGGGCAGTGGCCGAGAAGCAATTTCGATTACCCGCAGGCTAGCACTCCATCGAGACCAAATGTTCGGGTTCGGCTTATCAGCCATTGGGCGTTAGCCCCGGTTCATCAGCCGACGGGTGTTAGCACCGGTGATTGCACCGAAACCGTGGCGAACGCCATGCGGCAAATCCTCATTTCAGAGGTGACGAAGCACTAGTTTTTGCGGCTGACGCGTTCGATTTCCGAGCATCCGAATCCAGGAAGGAGCGACAACACGCTAGAGCGGCAGTGAGTGATTGACACGACACATCGGCAAGCGAGTGCCGAACCGTGAAACATTCCTCCAGATCGGTGCTCAGCTATGCATCCGAGCTAGTGGACTTCCCTTGGCAATGATGGCAGTCTCTTGAGTGGACAGTTGGTCCAGACGATCCATCACCGTCTTGCGCGAGGCGAACTGTTCGGCGAGCTTGACGTAGGTCGTGTGATGGCGTGCTTCGGATTCGAACAAACCTTCATAGAAGGTCGCGAGTTCTTCGTCGCGGTCGCGAATGTGTTCGGCGAGCAGGCGGAAACGCTCGCAGCTTCGCGCTTCGATCAGCGAAGCGATTAGTAATCGATCGACCGCGCGGTGGGGTTCTTGGGGCCGAGTCAACGAGTTGAGTTCGCGACCATAGTGTCCACTTTGCAATCGTTGGAAGACAATCGAGCGTTTCTCTAGCAGGTCGAGAACCATAAAGTAATGCTCCAGTTCCTCCTCCACGATCCTCGCCATCTCTTCACAGAGTTTGCGATTTTCGGTGTAAGAATTCATCAAGCTCATTGCGGTCGAGGCGGCTTTTCGTTCGCAATGGGCGTGGTCGATTAAAACTTCGTCCAAGTTCTCGTCGACTTGTGCCAACCAACGCGTGGTCGATTCGGATTGGAGATGCAGCATGACAGAGTTCCTATTCGACGAATGCGATTACTCACACCCTGTCGCTTTCGGGCAGAGGAGGGACAACCGACAGTCGCCGGCGGGCGTGACGACCGGTCGATGGGAGTGCGAAGGATCAATCCGCAAATAAAGCTTTGGCAAAACTATCGGCATCGAATTTTGCAATGTCTTCGATGCCTTCGCCGAGGCCGACAAATTTCACCGGCAGCGAGAACTGGCGGCGAATTGGCAGGATCACACCACCGCGTGCCGAGCCGTCGAGCTTCGCAAGTACAATACCGGTGCATCCGGCTGCCTCGCTAAACCCTTTGGCTTGGCTAAGCGCGTTTTGCCCGGCAGTCGCATCGAGTACCAGCAGCACTTCGTCGGGTTCACGGCCGAGTTTCTTTTCGACTACGCGGCGAATCTTTTCCAGTTCCTGCATCAGATTGGACTGGGTTTGCAGGCGGCCGGCGGTATCGATGATCGCCACATCGGCTCCGGACTGCAGGGCTTTATCGACCGTCTGAAACGCGACGCTGGCCGGATCGGCACCTTGTTTTCCGGTCACGATGTCGCAGCCGATGCGTTCCGACCAGATGGTTAGTTGTTGAACGGCGGCGGCGCGAAAGGTATCGCCGGCGCCGAGTACGACCTTCTTGCCGCTGGTGGTCAAGAAATGAGCGACCTTACCGATCGACGTTGTTTTGCCGCTTCCGTTGACACCGACGACCAAGACGACACTGGGGGGATCACCAAGATTCAGTGGCGCCTCGTCCTGGCGGAGCATCGTCCGCGTTTGCTCGGTAATCGACTCGATCACGTCATTGAGTTGGACTTTGCGGCCGCGGTATTGTTTCGCGACTTCGTCCCGCAGTTCCTCAGCCGGTCCGGCACCCATGTCGGTGCGGATCAATTTCGCGAATAGTTCTCCCAGGAACTCGTCGTCGACCAAGCGGCCCTCGTCCTTGAACAGGTCACGAATGTCGGTGTTCAGGGTGCGACGGGTTTTCTCCAAACCACTGCGGAAGCGACCGAAGAGGCCGCCTGTGTCGGCGGCCTCAGGCGAATCGTCGGAGGGGGCCGAATTCGAATCGCCAGGTGTATTGGGGGGCGAGGAGTCGTCGGATTTCTTTTTTGAACGCCAAAAAGCCATAGGAGGTGTCTGTACTCGAACTGTCGGGGGGCTGGCTGATGCGAGCTAAAGTTTGCCGGATATCCCGGCGCCGCGATACCGGTCACTCGCCCGCCGTCTAATTTCGGTCAGCATGAAGGCGGTGTAAATGCCACCGCGGCCAAAGTCACTGCGATCGAAAAAGTTTATCTGATAAGGCGGGTCGTCGCAGTCCGAGCACACCGACCGACGAATCTCGCGGGCTTCACAATTCATCTGTTTTGACCCCAAAACAATCCTCCCGCTTCCCGATAACGCTGGTGACGACAGAGGCGACGCGTCAGAAGGTCAAGTCGCAGCTCCAGCAAGGAATTCTTTTGGGCAACCACGAAAACGCAGATTCGCATTCGCTGAATTCGCGCTTTGTGGGCGGACGAAAGGACAAGCGATTGTTCGGAGAGGTGCTGGCCCGACCAATTGAGGGTCGCAACGGCCCGCGTACCTTGGTCGCGGGCGTTACTCGTTGTTGCCCTGCCCTTTTATCACACCCAGAAAATGGAATTCGGGAGAATTTAAAGCGATGAAGCTTAGCAAAATTGCCATGCTGGCTGCGATTGCCTGCGCGTCTTACACGAGCAGCATGAACGCCAGCGCTAACGACTCGATTGAATTGGTTTCTCACTGTGCAGCAGCTTGCGATTGTGGCGAGCCGGTTTGCGGATGTGAAGCTGTCGATAGCTACTGCGATCCTTGTGGAGACGCTTGTGACAGTGGATGCGATTCGCTCTTCGGCTGCGGCAGCGGATCGCTCCTGTCAGGCCTTGGTAGCGATTGCTGCCTAGGCGAGCAGTGGTCACTTTTCGGTGAGCACTGCGGCTGGACCGCAGGTGGTTGGATCCAAATGGGATATCACAACAACGCTTTGCCGTTGTTCAACAGCCGTCCCGATGAGTTTCAACTGCACCAAGCATGGTTGTACGCTGAAAAAGCAATCGACACCTCGTGCGGATTCGACATCGGTGGACGGATTGATTACGTCTACGGTACCGATTCGCAAGACACCCAGGCGTTCGGCATCGATAACGATCACTGGGACAATGGCTGGGACAACGGCAACGACTACGGTCACGCCCTGCCCCAGGTCTACATGGAAGCTGGCTACGGCGATTTGTCCGTCAAAGTCGGTCACTTTTACACCATCATCGGATGGGAAGTCGTGACCGCCCCGGACAACTTCTTCTACAGCCACGCTTACACGATGTACAACAGCGAGCCGTTCACCCACACCGGTGCTCTGGCGACGTACAACGTTAGCGACAACGTGACCGCTTACGGTGGATACGTGTTCGGTTGGGACAGCGGTTTCGAAGACAACGGCGACGCTTTCCTAGGCGGACTGTCGGTTGGATTGAGCGACGACTTGACCCTGACCTACGCGACCGTTGGTGGACGCTTTGCCGACAACAGCGCTGCGAACGAACGTGGCTACATGCACTCGATCGTTGCCGACTTGGCACTGACCGATAACCTGCAATACATCTTCCAAAGCGATGTACTTGACACGGAAAACAACGCCGGTGCTCTGGTTCGTGAAACCTTCGGCATCAACCAGTACCTGATCTACACCGTCAGCGACTGCGTTGCATTCGGCGGACGCTTCGAATGGTACAACCAAGAAGGCGTGTTCCTCAACGACAACGGAACCCCAGGCAACGATGCCGACGATTTCGCTCAAGAGTCAGACATTTACGCTCTGACCCTTGGCATGAACTATCGTCCGCACGCCAATGTCATCGTCCGTCCAGAAATCCGCTGGGATTGGGACGACGACTTGTTGGCCGGACTGGATGAAGGTGACGACCAAACCACCTTCGGTTTCGACACGATCTTCATGTTCTAGTCGATCCTCCGATCAGCTTGATCATCTCCGGCGACCGCCTTTCGAACTCCGAAAGGCGGTCGTTTTTTTTGCGCCGATCGCGTCGTCGCTCAGCGAGGAAATCACTTTCGCACGTGCAAACGCGACGTGACCGGTACGGATTAACACCCAGTGTTAAAACGGGAAAGATTGGCGAAATGCGAAAACCAAAAAGACCAGAATTTTCGGCGCCATCCTCCCGATACATCCCGTGGAAGATGATCAAGCGGCTCTCGATCGACGTCCCGGATTGGCGGATGACGTGGTCGTCGGTGTGCCGCGAACGCACTCCGATTGTACCCGATCGAGAAACAAGATCCCGAAACGAAAGGACTCGTTCCGGAGCGGACTCAAAGGAAGACCCATGAAACGAAAACTGTTATTCACCACACTTGCGATGTTGTGCTTTGGCTCAACCGCTATGGCCGGTGGCCCCGCTGCCGGAAACCTGCACGCCCACTACCAAGCCGCGCCGGGCGCGAGCGGGCAGGTCGCACAAGTCGGTTTCAACGAAGTGAACTGCGGATGTGAAACCCCTTGCGATTGTGATTCGTCCAGCTGCGACGCTGGCGCGATGGATTGTGGCTGTTCGGAACCGGCGTGTGGTTGCGAAGTCATCGGCGACGCTTGCGATATGGGATGCGACAGTGGCTGCGATAGCGGCTGCGGCGGCGCGATCCTTGACGGCTCACTTGCCTGCAAGCTTGGCGAATGCGACTTGGGCGATCCCTTCAGCCTGTTTGGCGAAGCATGCGGATTCTCGGCAGGTGGCTGGGTCCAAATGGGCTACCACAACAACGCTTTGCCGTTGTTCAATAGCCGTCCCGATGAGTTTCAACTGCACCAAGCGTGGCTGTGGGCTGAAAAAGCAATTGACACCTCGTGCGGATTCGACATCGGTGGACGGATTGATTACGTCTACGGTACCGATTCGCAGGACACCCAGGCGTTCGGCATCGACAACGATCACTGGGACAATGACTGGGACAACGGCAACGACTACGGTCACGCCCTGCCCCAGTTGTACTTGGAAGCTGGCTACGGCGATTTGTCCGTCAAAGTCGGTCACTTTTACACCATCATCGGATGGGAAGTCGTGACCGCCCCGGACAACTTCTTCTACAGCCACGCTTACACGATGTACAACAGCGAGCCGTTCACCCACACCGGTGCTCTGGCGACGTACAACGTTAGCGACAACGTGACCGCTTACGGTGGATACGTGTTCGGTTGGGACAGCGGTTTCGAAGACAACGGCGACGCTTTCCTAGGCGGATTGTCGGTTGGATTGAGCGACGACCTGACCGTCACCTACGCGACCGTTGGTGGACGCTTTGCTGACGATCGGATCACGACCGAGCAAGGCTACATGCACTCGATCGTTGCTGACGTAACACTGACCGATAACTTGCAATACATTTTCCAAAGCGACTTGCTTGACACGGAAAACAACGCCGGTGCTCTGGTTCGTGAAACCTTCGGCATCAACCAGTACCTGATCTACACCGTCAGCGACTGCGTTGCGTTCGGTGGCCGCTTCGAATGGTACAACCAAGAAGGCGTGTTCCTCAACGATAACGGAACCCCAGGCAACGATGCCGACGATTTCGCTCAAGAGTCAGACATTTACGCTCTGACCCTTGGCATGAACTACAAGCCACACGCCAATGTCATCGTCCGTCCAGAAATCCGCTGGGATTGGGACGACGACTTGTTGGCCGGACTGGATGAAGGTGACGACCAAACCACCTTCGGTATCGACACGATCTTCATGTTCTAGTCGATCAACCGACAAACGATTCCCGCAACGAAACGCATCGATCTGCAAAGGTCGATGCGTTTTTGTTTGATGTTTGCCTACCAAACTAGACTCCTGATTAGCAGCCACGAATTCGGTGCAATAACCGGAGCTAACGCTCGTCGGCTGATAGGGGATCTTGATTAGCCGCATGGCGTTCGCCACGGTTTCTTAATCTTTTCTTAAAAAACGTGGCCCCCTGCGCGGTCCGATCTCGCTTTTCAGTTTATCCGGGCCGTTGCGGCTTGGCGCTTTGAACTGATTCTATCGCTCTCGATCGCAGCATGTTCGTGCTCACGAAGAGGGCCGCGCTCCCCGTTTGCACTGACAATGGAATTTCTTGAAGTCCCGCTCTACGACGATGACATCTTTAAGTTGCTCGTCCGGCTTGCGATCGATCTATTTTTTCTCTCCCTGATCACCGTATTCGCAATCTATCCCGGCCAGCGCGAACGCGACTTCGCGTTTACGGCGGTGATGTTGAATCTGATCGTGTTCTTCATCTGCTTCACGATGAAGAAGCTGGAACTCGATCTTGGGCTTGCTTTGGGCTTGTTCGCCGTCTTCGGAGTATTGCGTTATCGCACCGATGCGATTCGTCCCAAGGAGATGACCTACCTGTTCATCGTCATCGGCATTGGCGTCATCAATTCGCTCTCGAACAAGAAAACCAGCTACGCCGAAATCATGCTGGTCAACAGCCTGATCTTTGCCGGAATGATGCTGAAAGAATGGATCGTGGGCCGCGATCGTAACGGCGCCAGTGAATCTCAGAACGGGCAAGTCATCGCAAAGAACGGCTCGAACAAACCCAAAAATGAGGCCGCCGGAAATGGGCAATCTGGCAAGGCATTCAAAGCCAGCAAGCTGACCATCGAATACGACCGCATCGAATGGCTGGGTGATTCTCATCGTGGCAATCTGATGGCTGACCTTCGTGAACGAACGGGATTGGACATCACCAAACTGGAAATCAAAACTGTCGACTTGGTGCTCAACAAAGCCACACTCACGATTTGGACGACGGTTCCGGGCAATGGAAGCCCGACACCGAGCTAGCACAGAAAATTCGATGACGGGACTCGCACCGATGATCGATCCGAAAGCCGTGACTCGTCGGTCACCGGGATCGCTGCCGGCGCTGCGGCACCTTCGTTTTCTTGTCCACCGAGTCACATATTTCGCAATCAACTTTTCTCATCCAATCCTCGGAGACCCAATCAGATGAGTTATCGACATCGATCAACGCTGTTAGGCGGTGTCGCCTTAGGCGCGTTAATATTCAATAGCTGTTTTGCACAGCCACCCCGAGATAATGGTTCGCCGCGTTTCGATGAAATCAGCCGGCGCGGGGAAAATGCGGAACAGCCACGAGGCCCACGAGGATTCGGTCCTCCCGGGTTTGGTCCTGGCGGACCGCAAGACGATCTTAAACTGGTCAAGGAATTCGATCAGGACGACAATGGCTGGTTGAATCGCGACGAACGGGCGAAGGCTCGAGTGAAAGCGACCGCAGAAGGCGGCGAGCGACGTCGAGGGCCAGGTGGCGGTCCCGGCGGCAGAGGTCATGGACAGCGAGAACCTGCGAAACCGGGGCGAGCGATCTCGCCGAGTGATGTGACAAGCTATGACGACGCCGAGCTGTATGATCCATCAATGGTGAGAACCCTGTTCTTCGAATTCGAAAACGAAGACTGGGAAAGCGAACTGGAAGACTTCCACGGGACCGATGTCGATGTTCCCGCGATGCTTACAGTCGATGGAAAGATATACCCGAACGTGGGTATGCGATTCCGAGGAATGTCGTCGTATGGAATGGTGCCAACGGGATACAAGCGATCGTTCAACGTGTCGCTTGATCTGGCCGATGAAGACCAGCGTTTGTATGGCTACAAAACCCTGAACCTGCTGAACAGTTCCGGCGATCCGTCGTTCATGAGCACGGTTCTCTACTCGCACATCGCCAGCAAATACATCCCCGTCCCTAAGGCAAACCATGTTCATGTCGTGATCAACGGTGAAAGTTGGGGAGTGTATGTGAACGTACAGCAGTTCAACAAAGATTTCTTGGGAGAACACTTTGATTCGACCAAGGGGACCCGCTGGAAGGTTAGCGGCAGCCCCGGCGGTGACGGAGGTCTACGGTACCTTGGCGATGAACTTGAACCCTACAAAGAACGGTTCGAGATGAAGTCGAATGACGGTAAGAAGGCGTGGAAGAAGCTCGTTCAACTTTGCAAAACGTTGAACGAAACACCTCTCGATCAACTCGAACGTGAACTCGATCCACTCCTGGACATCGACGGGACACTACGTTTCCTCGCGCTCGACGTCGCGTTGGTCAACAGTGATGGCTACTGGACAAGGGCGAGCGACTATAGTTTGTTTCTCGATCAAGAAGGACGCTTTCACATCATCCCCCACGACATGAATGAAGCGTTCAGTCGCGGTCATGGCGGCGGCCGGGGACCGGGCCGCGGCGGTCCACCACCCGGATTTGATGGACCGCCACCTGGATTTGATGGACCGCCACCTCCTCGTTTCGGCGGGAACGACCGCGAGGGCAGACGTCGTCCGGGTGAATTCGGCGGACCCGGACGTGGGCCTGCAGGCAGAGGCCCCGCAGGCAGAGGCCCCGGGGGCCCGGGCCACGGGGGCGTCGACCTGGACCCTTTGGTCTCCGCCGAAAACCCACGGATGCCATTGCACAGTCGCCTGTTGGCTGTACCGAAGTTTCGGGCAAAGTACCTCGGCTACATTCGCGAGATCGCAGAGGATTCACTGGACTGGCAGCAGCTCGAGCCCTTTGTTCGCCGTCAAGCGGAACTGATCTCGGATGAAGTGGCCGCCGACACACGAAAGCTCGATCGTTTGGAAGCGTTCAACCAAGCGAACTCGTTGGAGGCTTCCGCTGACGCAGAAAACTCGTTGCGTTCGTTCTTTGAGAAACGTCGAGCGTTCTTGCTCAAACAATAGTCGTTGCCAAAGACGACACGATTGCAGCGAAAAAGAAAACGCCGATGGCGGGGGCCATCGGCGTTTCGAAAATCGGAAGTGGGGACCGTGATCGATCCGTGATGGTTTGACCTGATCGGGTCAAGCACTCTTGGTGGTGGGCATTTGGAAGAGCTTATGTTTTCCCGAAACCACATCTTCGTCGATCGTGTACACCTTGCCCGATTCTTGGTCGGGCAATTCGTACATGATGTCCAACATCACTTCCTCCAGAATGCCCCGCAAACCTCGGGCACCGACGCCTTTGTTGAGGGCGCGTCGGGCAATCTGGTGTAACGCTCCGTCGGTGAAATGGAGTTCACAATTTTCCATTTCGAAGAGCGCCTCGAATTGCTTCGTCAAAGCATTCTTGGGCTCGCGGAGCACTCGAACCAATCCTTCTTCGTCCAGTTCTTGCAAGTAGCTGATGACCGGCAAGCGTCCGACGAGTTCGGGAATCAACCCAAACTGCATCACATCTTCGACTTGGATTTCGGCGACCAGCTCGGCCGCGGTCTGTTCGTTAACCTTGCCGGCCCCTTCACCGAAGCCAAGCGTTTTATGGCCCAGTCGTTGACGGATGATGTCTTCGATCCCGACAAAAGTCCCGCCGACGATGAACAGAATATTGCTGGTGTCGAGCTGGATGTACTGCTGCTCTGGATGTTTCCGTCCGCCTTGCGGTGGGACGTTGGCGACGGTGCCTTCGAGCATCTTGAGCAGGCTTTGCTGGACGCCTTCGCCGGACACGTCACGGGTAATCGAAACGTTGCCACCGGTCTTGCCGATCTTGTCGACCTCGTCGATGTAAAGGATGCCGCGTTGGGCGGCTTCGACATCGAAGTCGGCAGCATGAAGCAATTTCAGCAACAGGTTCTCGACGTCTTCACCGACATAGCCGGCTTCGGTCAAGGTCGTCGCGTCGCCGATCGCGAAGGGAACATCCAGCATGCGAGCGAGCGAACGGGCGAGCAACGTTTTACCGCTACCGGTCGGTCCGCAGAGCAAGATGTTACTCTTTTCGATCTCGACATCACTGTTGCCTTCCCAGTCGCTGGTCAGGCGTTTGTAGTGATTGTGAACGGCGACGGCGAGGACACGTTTGGCGGCCCCTTGGCCGATCACGTATTCATCGAGGTGTTCAACGATCTTCCGCGGTGACGGGATGTCTTTGAACAGTTTCTTGCTCGGACCACGCCGCCGTTCTTCTTGTTCAAGAATGGACTGGCAGAGGTCGATACATTCGGCACAGATGTAAACATCGCCGGGGCCTTCGACCAGTGGGCCGACGTCACGGTAGCTCTTTCGACAAAACGAACAGTAAGCGTTCTTTTTGTTCGACGAGCTGCCGCGAGTACTATTGTTGTTATCCTTGACGGGCATAAACGACTCCTGTTGCGTTCGCGCAGCCCCGCCTGATCTGACTGCGTAGGGAGATGCCGAGCATTTGCCAGATGCCCAGCGCTACGCGCTCCGTCAAATCATTCGAGGCAATCCACGGAACTGCTTTCGAACGGTTCGGCCCAATGTCCAAGCAACCTCGATGTCGTCCAAAAAATCAGCCAAGGCTGATGGGAGGAGACAACAATGAGTCATCCGTAACGGATGCTTGAACCCTGGTTGTAAACGAGTTGGTAAGGGTTTCCGAAGCCGATTGCCCAGTTGAAATTGGGAGGGCCAACTGCGGAAAAGGGGCGCGTCCTAGCGATGGATCTATCGATCTGGCAAGCAAATCGAAGGAGGGTCCAAATCATTTGGTCAGGCAAATCATTCCGACGAGTTGGATTCTTTGTTCGAATCCTGCTCGCCTTCGAATTCACCGTCTGCGGAATGAGGCCGAGACGCTGCCTGTATTGTTCGGAATTCTTCTTCGCTGATGTCACCTTTCAAACGCATTTCTTCCAAGTTTAAAGGCCCGTCAGCGCTCGGATCCCAGTCCCCACTGGTGTAGTCGCGCAACCTTGCCACGAGGAAAAATGCGGCTACAGACAAGACGGTCATAATCAATAACGCAACACCAGCCTTCACTGCTGGATCACTCAACAATCCCATTATTACCGCTCATCTCTAACACGCTCTTGGGACACCTGCCGGCTACACCGAGAACACTGCATGATACGAGTGTCCAGCCGGGGTGGTCCAGCAATTTCGCTTGCGTGAAACACTTTTTTCGGGTTTCACGCCAATTTCGTCAACATCGATTTTGCCCCCAAAGCAATCCCCCGGACCGGAATGTCCAAATTCACCCGCGATGATCATTCACGACAGTGATCGCTTGTCTGGCTAAGTCTAGCCCACGACGGCCCTGCCCGAAGGCTCGAAAAATTACTGGGCCCGTAAATCCGCTCTGCGTCATCACCTGCCAAACCCGCCCCATATCGATATCGCCACGACCAAATGGCAGGTCTCCGCCGCATTCCAAATCCGGCTCGCACAGGTAAACACAACTCAACCGGTGCTGCATCCTCGCCAAGCGGGCGCCGATCGGAAACTCGCCACCGACGACCATTTCGCCGACGTCGGCGGCCAATCGAAGTGACGTGTCGCCTCCAATCCATTGCCCGAATCGTTCGAAATGGGCCACCGTGGCGATCGCGTGTTCAGTGACCGGACGAAGAGCCAGGTGAGTGCCAACGGCGGCGGCGCGTTCGGCCAGTGGCTGGACGGCGGCCGTCAATCGCTCCAGTGTCCGTTCACTTTGGCCGCAGCCCCGACCGCTCGAAAAAGTGATCGCGAGCGGGCTCATTTCGGCGGTTGCGTCGATCCAACGCAGCACCTTATCGCTCGCCAATCGCTGTTCGTCCGCGTCCCCACTGGCCAAACCAAAGCAGTCACACGAAACCGGCCGATCGAAGAACGGCGCGTCCAAATCAACGACAATCCGAACCTCGTGTTCTTTGCAAAGCCCTGCGATTTCGGCGGTGCGTGTTTCAAACCAAGCCAGATCGATATCCCACGAGCCGCGTTTGGGACTGATCGCGATCGCCCCAAATCCCATCTCCGCGAGAATGGGAATCAAATCCACCGCGTCATGAAATTCAAGGCTGCTGCAGTGGAATCCGGGAATCATCGTTTCGGCGTGATCGATCAGGTGACCTGGAGTTTTTTGGAAAGCAGAATGGCCGGGGCGACCAAGGCGAAAACCGCAAGGCCTGCGTTGGGGCCGGCGCCGAGAAACGCAAAGGCCGCCGCGAATGGAATGATCGTCAGCAGCGCCGCTCGGATGGTCAGCCCGATCGCTTTAGGCGTCGGGTTTAACTGCAACCGAGCCGCTCGGACGATCACCGGAACCCCGATCATCACGATCAAGAAGACAAACTGTCCGGTCGGACGTACGGCTAAATGGAGTTGTTGTTCCGCCGTGGCCAGTCCGGGCGCAAACGCCAACATGACAATTCCGATCAGCATCAGTACGAATCCGGTCCGACGATTGGTCGGGTCGCCCCCGGTCGCTTCGTCTCGCGCCAGCGTCGTGATTCCCATCACGTAGACCCCAAACCCCAGCGCGATAGACCAAACGAAACGCGGAATCTCGGGTAGTCCGTCGACCATTGGAAGCGCGGCCGACGCACCCAACATGAAACTCAAGAAACGACAGCTTCCCATCGCCGCCGGGGCGAACGGAGTCGCTTTAAGTGGTCCGTCATAAGCGACCACCATCGACGCAAGCGCCACGGCAACAACTGCGGGAAACCATGTCGAAGGTAAACCGCCGGCGGCATCGGCGGGCCCTGCCGTTACATAACCGCTGGCCGCCGCCGCCAGAACGCCGATGATCAGCAGGATCCAGCCGGCACGCTTGGCCGCAAACAAGGAAACGGCACCACTGGGAATCGGCCGGCCCGGACGTTCATGTCGATCCTTGTCGACATCAAACACATCATTGAGCACCATCCCCGCCCAGTACAACGCGACGCCTGCGACAAGGACTGTCAACAAACGAAGCGGTGCCACCGGGCCGCCCGCGACCAACAGGTAGGCCGCACTTACGTCTGCCAAGACGGTGAACACCGTTGGCAAACGAATCAATTGCAGCCAGGGTAGCAGGGATCCGGTGGGGTGTGTCGTAGCCGATTCTGACATGCGTTGATTATTCTTCGCTGGGCGTATCTTCGTTGGACTTGTCGTCGTCACCTTCGAGCATGCCTTTTAGCTCATCGAGCAGCAACTGCAAGCGACGTTTCTGAGTACTCGAGAGTTCGTCGCCGACTTCGATGGCCTTTTCCTGTGCGGCAACGGCAGACTTATAGTCTTTTTTCAACGCATAGAATCGGGCGATCGCTTCGTGAAGGGCGACCTTATTTTCGCTGCCTTCGATCGTTTCAACTTCGGTCTTCAAGGCCGTCAGCACGTCGTCGACAAGCGGTCCCAAGTCACCATCGTTTTGGCTGATGCCATAAAGTTGCATCGAAAAACGATAGACGGCCGGCCCGTTACCTTTGAGTTCCTTCAGTTGTTCGCGGTAATGCTTGAAATCTTCTTCGCCCGCGATACCGGTTAGCAAACGGAACTGGTAACGGATGTTCGTCCAACGCTCCTTGAATTCTTCATTGGTCGTTTCGCTGATTTGCGTTTCCAGCATCTTGCCCGCTTCTTCGACGTTGCCTCGCCCGGCCAACTGGGCGAATTTTTGAAGTGCTTCTTGGAACTGTTCTTCTTGCAGGCGTTCTTGCTTGAAGGCTTCGCGATCCCAGGAGTCATCGATCACTTGTGCCAACGGTTCGTCGAGTTCCATCGGGTGCCCGATCCATTCGATGACGCCAGACTTGCCGACGATGAAGGCGGCGGGGATACCGTTTTGGCCCGCAGCCAACATGTAATCACGGTGTGAGGATCCGTCGGGGTCGCTGGTCAGCGTGTACGGCGCGGTGACTTCGGCAAACGATTGTTCTTTGCCCGGGTAGGGTTCTTGCAATTTCTCGGTGATCGTTTCTCGGTCTTCGTCGCTGATGCTGACGATGTGAACGTTATCGGGACGATGCTTCTGTTGCAGTTCTGCGAGGTGCGGCATGCTGGCAACGCAAGGTGGACACCAAGTCGCCCAGAACTCGACCACATACACATTGTCTTTTTTGAACTTGGTGACTTTGGCATCGCTCTCGTCAAAGTAATGGGCGATATCCAGGGCGGGGGCTTTCGAGCCGACGTCGAGGTCAGCTTCGGCTTGAGCAGGACGCACCGTGATCGCGGCGGTCACGGCACAACAGAGAGCGGCGAGGGCAAAGCGTTTCATCGAATAGAACTCAAATTGAGTGTGTTGTTGGGACGGAAGCCTGATCGATACCGACCGATCATGGCGTTGGTTGTCGTCGTTATCAATCGTCTGTGAACTGGTATTCTAAAGCGATGAACACCGATCGGCAGCGCGGCTCGGTGTCGAATGATCGCGGCGACGGTCCAGGAACGTCTTCTCGCCGACCAGCACTAGGCCGTTCGGGGCAATGCGTTTACCGCTCCGGAAGTCACGGTTGCCAGAATCACAAATGCCAGCATCGCTGCGTCAAGACTGACGCATTGTATTCGGGATGGCCAACCGAGTCTCTAAGCCGTCGCCCGTGCCCCCCCGATTGCGAGTTCATCACGAGAGTACTTCGTGACGAGACATCGCAAAACGGTCGTTTCGATCGGAACTATCCGCCGCCGGCGGGGTTCATTTGCGCGAGCCCGGCCAAGAGATTTTGGATGTGGATCTAAACGTCCGAACCGATTTCGCTCGATAGCATCGTGTCGGCTCGCGTCCGACAGCGCCACTAGACCGTCGGCTACCGCCCCAAGCGACTTGTCTTCTTAACGACTCGGGAGTCTGAATGATGAACGCCTTTTCTTTTCGCCCTCGATTTGCCACCGTGCCCAGTTGCCGCCGCTTGCTTACCCTGGGGCTAGCCGCGGCGAGTTGTGTTGGATCCGCGTTTGCTCCGGTGGGAGTCACGCCACTTCGAAGTGCTGCCGCTGACGACTGGAATCGCTTTTTAGGCCCCGGTGGCGGATCGGTCAGCCAAGAATCGGTTGAGATTGTTGACCGATGGGGTGATTCCGAGAACTTGCTATGGAAGAAAAAACTTCCTGGATTGGGGGTGTCGAGTCCGATCATCGTCGATGGCAAGGTCTTTGTGACGAGCTATTCCGGCTACGGCACCGGCGGAGAGGATGAGTCGATGGATGATCTTAAACGTCACCTGACTTGCCTGGATGCGCAGACCGGCGAGGAACGTTGGGGCAAAACAATCGACGCCGTCTTGCCGGAAGATCCCTTCAGTCCGCCAGGCGTCACATCGCACGGGTACGCAAGCCACACGCCCGTCAGTGATGGAGAGTTCGTGTTCGTGTTCCTGGGGAAAACCGGAGTCATCGCGTACGACTTTGAAGGCAACGAGAAGTGGCGGCAAAGTGTAGGGACGGGAAGTGGCCGCGCTCGTTGGGGGTCAGCCGCGAGTCCGATCTTGTACCAGTCCGATCAGATGAACTTGCTGATCGTGACCGCGGCGGAAGAAAGCGAATCGCTGGTCGCGTTTGATACCAAGACAGGCAAGCAAGTTTGGAAATCGGAAGCGGCAAGCCTATCGGGTACCTGGAGCACGCCCAATTTGGTGGAGCTCGACGATCGGACTGATCTAGTGCTGACCGTTCCCGGTGAGATTTGGGGGATGAATCCCGAAACCGGAAAGTTGCGTTGGTATTCACGCGGTTCGGGAGATGGAACGACGTCGTCGAGTCCGCTTGTGGTCGACGATGTCGTTTATGCGATCGGTGGTCGAGGCGGTGAGACCATCGCGGTTCGTGCCGGTGGCAAAGGAGACGTCAACGAATCTCACATTGTTTGGGAGGCGGGAATTTCAGGGCGATTCTCAACCCCGATCGCTTATCAAGGCCATTTGTACGTTTATACCGATGGACGCATTTCCGCGTATGACCTTCAGACCGGTGAACGTGTCGGCCAGTCTCGTTTGCCGAGCAGCGATTCGGACCGCCGCAGCGGGTCCGGCGCCAGCCCCCAACGTGGTCGTTTCGGCAACATTGATTACTCCACCCCCGTCATTGCCGATGGGAAACTAATTGTCCCCACCAACAAGGGACAGTTCCATGTGATCACCGCCACTCCGGAGTTGGACGTGATCGCCACAAATCAGTTAACCGATGACACGGGGTTTGCCTCATCACCGGCGGTTAGCGAAGGACGTTTGTACCTGCGCAGCGGCGGTACGGTTTACTGCGTCGGCAAGCAGTGATACCGACCGGGGAATGAGCAACGTTTAGTACACGATCGCGATGAACCGGGCGGCTGTCCCACTTCGTCGCTGCCGATAAATCATGGTTTTACGATACAGTTTGTAGAAACTGGCAATTATCGTTTGCGTCGATCGGCGATAGAATAACTCATTCGTCGTTTTGCAAATCAGATCATCGCAATCATGCCATTGCTCTCCCGCCTGTACGCCCGAACCGTTTTCTTTCCCACACTCTGCTGGAACTATCTTCTCGCAAGGGTGCTCCCGTTCCGCCGCTGGTGGGACCGCATTGACGAGCATGTCATTGTCGGCGCCTACCCATTTTCCGGAGACGTCGCAGGGTTGCGCGGGGAAGGCGTTCGTGCCGTCGTCAATACCTGCGAAGAGTATTGCGGCCCGACGGCGGAATATCACAAACACGGGATCGAGCAGCTCCATATCCCCACGACCGACTTCACGCATCCGAAACTAGAAGACGTCGAGGCGGCGGTTGAGTTTATCCAGAAGTACAAGCTGCAAAACGACACGGTCTACATTCACTGCAAAGCGGGACGCGCCCGCAGCGCGACCGTCGCGGTGTGCTGGTTGATCAAGTACCGAGACATGACTCCCCAAGAAGCGCAAGCTCATCTGTTGGCAGTCCGTCCGCATAGCAACCCGCGAATTGCCGAACGACCCGTCGTCCGGCAATTCCAAGCCTCGCTTCGTACCGAAGAGAGCAACTCGGGACTGTTTCCTTCGATCGAGGAAGAACCGCTCAGCACCAGCGGCAGCGAGTAAGGTTCCGATAGGATCACCGCAGCGAACGGGACAACGGCGGCCATCGCGGATCGGAAAGGCGGCGGAGATGAATTACGGCGCACGCCTCCGTAGACTGCCGGTGGGGGAGACGATACCCTGCGGGTGAGGTCCGATCGGGTGTCGGATCAATTTGCCTTTCTATTGGAACCGCCAAGATGGACCGCTCGGATAACGACGTGGCTGTGCGGACCACGCTGACCCCTCGGCAGGAGTCGGCCCCGCCAGCGGAATTGTTTCAAACGTTGCGGTTATCGATGTTGCCAGGCATCGGTCCACGAACCTTGCGTTTGTTGCTAGAACGCTTCGGAACACCCGCCGATGTCCTCGCCGCCTCGGGAGAACAATTGGCCACGGTGACCGGCGTGGGGCCGAAACTGATTCATCGGATCCGGACCGCCGATCATCACGTCGACGCGGCAAGGATTTTGGCTTGGTGTCAAAAACACGACGTCGATTTGCTGCTCGAAGCATCAGGAGCTTACCCGGCTTCGTTGCGTGATCTTCATGACGCGCCTCCCTTGTTGTTTTCGCGCGGCACGATCGAGTCGGCCGATCAGTTAGCCGTCGCGATTGTCGGGACACGTCATGCGACCAGCTACGGTACCCGCCAAGCGGATCGATTGGCATATGGATTGGCGAAGGCAGGTGTCACTGTCGTCTCGGGGCTAGCCCGAGGGATCGATGCGGCCGCACACGAAGGAGCTTTGTCTGCCGGCGGCAGGACTATCGCGGTGCTTGGAGGTGGACTGGGACAGATTTATCCTGCCGAACACGTCGGATTAGCCGATGCGATCGCGGCCGACGGAGCCGTGGTCAGCGAGTATCGCCCCGACGCCAAACCACGCGGGGGCATGTTCCCACAACGCAATCGATTGATCGCAGCGATGTCCTTGGCCACACTGGTGATCGAGGCGCCCGATCGCAGTGGCGCGCTAATCACCGCGCGGCTAGCTGGCGAGATCGGACGCGATGTCCTAGCACTTCCCGGACCGGTGACGAGTCGCGCTTCACGAGGCGTTAACCAATTGATCCGCGAAGGCGCGACCTTGGTACAAACGGTTGACGATATTCTGGAGGCGATCGGGCCAATGGGGCGCGGCATCGTGACCGAAGATGACCGGCAGGTGCGCAATCCCGCAGAGCTAAAGTTGAACGACTTGGAGCGTCAAGTCCTCGACGCGATCGAATCGGCGAGCACACCGATCGACCAAGTGATCGCTTCGAGCGGGCTGGCCGCTCACCAAGTGATGGCGACCATCAGCGTTCTAGAGATGCGAAAATTGATCCGCCGAATCAGCGGTCAGTACGTTTCAAGGATCTGAACGCGTTGCACCTGTGAATGTTGAGGAGCTTATCCCGTGGACTAGGCACCAAACATCCATAGGACGGTCCCGACTTCCTGTTCGGTTTCCAGCGTTTCGGTTTGGCGAAACGAGCATACCCGACGAGACGATGCATAGCGTTTACGGCTCGGAGATCCGAACGACAATGTCGTTCAGCTCTCCGAGCTGACAACGCGTTGCATTCAAGGCGTTGCACTCAAGATATTTTCAACCGAGGCAATGCACTAGCCGCGACGGATTTCGCTACCTTTGAAGAAGACGGCAATGCGATAAACTTTGATTTGTTCGCAGTAGATCTTGCCGGTCTCTAAATCAAAACGTTCGGGGATCGTGCGTCTGCGGATATCGATTACGGCGTGGTAACCGCGTTCGGAGAACACATCGATCAGCATTTGAAGTGCGAGCGGGTCTTCCAGGATCTCGTCTTCACTGCTGATTGTCGCCCGCCCGGAAATCGCATGCCGAAGGACGATTGGGATGAACTTCGATTCGATCAGTTTGACAATCCGGTGAAACGTTTCGGGATGATCGTACTCGTACGAATCTAGTCGTCGAACCAAATCACGTCGCGCATGCTGGACGATGTGACTTGCCAGCGGAATATCGCCGATGGTGTGAAACGTTCGTGGGTCAAGCTCGAGTGAACTTTGGTATTCCAACTCGTTCAAGATATTTTCTTGAACGATCACCAAATCGGCTTGGGCATTGATGAAGTGAAAGTGAAACAGTTGTTTCAGCGAAACCAACGCGTCGTATGTTTTCTCTTTAAAGACGCGGTAACGGTTGCGGGCAAGTTCTTCGTTAAAGTCGGTGGCGCGTTCTTCCCAAAGTTCGCCGATGCCCGAGCGAGAGACTTCCTCGTTGTGCGCGATCACTTGACGGCCACGCATCAATTGACGTCGAATGCTTTCTGATTCATCGACAAACAAGACCATGATATGAAACACCGGAGGCTTCATCTGTTCCAGGTGCGGGTTGTCGATCAATTCGCGGCGCAGTGCCTTCATGCGATCGTACAGCATCTTCAGGCATTCGACCTGAACCTTCGTTCGTGGGAAACCATCCAGGATGGCGCCGTTTTGAAATTGCGGTTCGAGCAATTTGTTGAAGATCAGCGAAACGACTTCGCGGTCACCGACCATGCCGCCTTGGGCCTTGATCCGTTGAGCTTCGGGGGTGCTAAGCAGTTCACTGACGACGATCGGTTGGGCCGAGATGTCGCGAACCTCACGGATGAAGTCCGTGTTGGTTCCTTTGCCCGCCCCGGGGGCCCCGCCCAGCAAAATCAACTCGGTGGGGAACCGTAAATTCAAATGCCCTCTTTCTGTTTCGAGCTGTTTCCAAACAGAATTGAAAATCAGCTGCGCGTCTTTGACTTCAAGGTCGTCGGGCGGCAACTGTTTGCGTTCAGGTTCAGGAGCTCGATTCACGGCAGATCAGCGGGTGGCATGAAGGATGGTGGGCAGTGAAACGGCTCGACACCCGAGCCCGTCTGAAATATCGGCGATTCTACTTGCCTCGGTGAGCAGCGCGAGTCACCGAGCAAAACAAATTCAATTGACGGAGGGCAGACCACCCTTAGCAGTAGCCTATTGATCGTCAGGTCGGTTGCGTCGAAAAGTCAACGAATTGCAGTGCGAAGTAGCACAAGTCGACTTGCATCGGCGGAGCGAAACGAACGCCCGGAATGGAAGGCGACTAGAAAACAAATCACGGCGTGGCTGGAAAAAACCTCGCGCCGCCGCGTGTGTCGATGATCGAACCCGAGGCAGATTGATCAGTAGGGAACGTCAATCGCATCACACAAAAATCGCATCAACGGGCGCGCTTGCTTGACACGTTCGACGACGAGATCGGGAAAGCTCGCGCTGGTGACTTCTGAAGTTGTAAAGGGTGCGATCGCGATGAAGTCTTTACGCCAAAGGTCTTCGATCAACGGGTGGTCTTTAGGATAGTCACGTGGCGCGGTTTTAAGACTTTCACCGACCAACTCGTAATGTTGTGCGAATGATTTTTGGTTGCGTGTTCGTTTCCAAGCTTTGGGGTCGGTATCGATCAACGCGCGGATCGCCGCCAAGGTCGGTCCGTCTGGACGCCAGCAGCCCGCCCCGATAAAGCACTCATCGGGATCGAAGTGCAAGTAGATGCCCGGTGCGTGAATGTCTTTCCCGGCTTGGTGGCGAAACGAAATGCCGACGTTGGTTTTGTAGGGTAGTTTGTCTTTGCTAAATCGAGTGTCGCGGTAGATTCGCATCACCGACCCGTTGTGAGCTTTGGGGACCACATGCAGCATCGGCGCGACCTTGTCGAGCGGTTTCTGCAATCGCGAAACGAGTTCAACCGCTGGGCCACGCACGTCAGTTTCGTAACGGTTTTTGTTCTCGGCGAACCAATCGCGGTCGTTGTGATCGCGAAGGTCCCGCAGGAACTTGAACAGCTTCTTATCGAGGATCAGTCCGCTCATTCGGTCGCCTGGATGATTAGGGGGTGGACGAGTGCTAGTGGGCGAATCGTCCTTGATCGGCCCCCTTCGTTAGCGACGCGTCGGCTGGACACCTTGCTGACGGGATTCATTGCCGGTGCCAGTTGTCGCTCGGCTGGACGTCGCTCGGCTCGCTTGGCGAATGACCGATCGGCGGTAGGTTTCTTTGACCACCGTTTCAAATTGGGCTCGAACCGAATCGTCGACCTGGGGGAGTTGCTCGACCATATCCAGCATCCCTTTCGGATTGGATTGGCAAGCCCCGGAAACCTGGCTAATAAAACTGGCCGTTTCGACAAAGTTATGGTCGGCGGACTTTCCGATCAAGCCGCTCAACGAACGGGCAATCAGATCTGCGCCCAAACTTTCGAATTTGACATAGCAATCGAGCGTTCCCATCACAGTTGTTTCGCCGTCGGCCGCGATCGCGTAAGAACTGCGAAACACGAAAAGTCCTTTTCCGACTATCGGTTTTTGCGTGAACTTGCCATCGTACATGCCCTCGGCATAGTAGACGTGCAGATTGCGATCACCATAAATCAAGTCAATCACGCAGGTGGTTCCGCTGCTGTCATCGGCTCGAAGTTGATACGGCCCGATCCGTTCGGCCTGGACATTGGTAATGCCCATCAGGTCCCACAGCCCAATGATAGCTTCCGGCTGACGGGTCAAAAAGAGAAACAGATCCTCGTCGCAGCGTATCGCCTGGGCGGGCAATCGCCGGCGAATCGTCGGCTTGTCGGTGATCGAGGCGATTCGTTGCCGAGCCTGGGGCGTTAACCGTTCGACCGGCAAAGCATCGATCAAGTCGTCGGCGTCGGCTATCTGCTCGTTCTTATCGGAACCGATCAGCGAACGAATTCCGAATAGCCCGCCGGATCGCTTGGTGTCATCCTCGGAATCTCCGCCGGCACGTCCTGAAGGGCTCCGCAAGCGGGGATTTTCGGCATGAATGGTCGTAGGCAACACGCAGCAAAACACCACGGCGGACAGCCAGGTTGCCCACCGAAGGTCTACAAAGCGACAGCGACGACCGAATTCGCTCGCCGAGGATTCGATATGCCCGGTCTTTTTTGCCACCAAAATCCCTAGAGTTCGGAGGGAATGCCGGACAGGTGTGGGCCGTAATAGTTTGCCCACACTGGGTTGCGTTGATGCGACCACGAGGCCGTTGCTGTCATTCGGGCAGCAAACGTCCGCGGATGTCCCAGACCCCAGGGTTAGGTTCGGCCAAAGCGGCGATCGGAGTTGAGTGATTTCGTCACCTCGGCACAGACCCCCACCGAGGGGCGAAAAAGTTCTGAGTTCGCCGCGAAATTGCTCAAGTCTGGCACCCTCGACACCTTTGATTGGGTCCTGAATAATTCAGGCCACCAAAGGAAGCACGAACTTTACACTCCAACTTGAACGAAAGATGGCCAAGAAAACCATTGACCAGATCGACGTCGCCGGAAAGACCGTCCTGATGCGGGTCGATTTCAACGTCCCCTTGGACGATTCACAAGCGATCACCGACGATCGCCGTATCCGGATGGCGTTGCCCAGCATCAAAAGTGTCATCGATCGCGGCGGCAAGCTGATCCTGATGAGCCACTTGGGACGCCCTAGCGGAGATCCGTCTGACGCAGAAAAGTTTTCGCTCGCCCCGGCCGCTAAGCGATTGGGCGAATTGCTGGGCAAAGGCGTCGCGTTCGCCACCGATACCGTCGGCGACGACGCGACTTCGAAAGCGTCCGCGATGACCGATGGCGATGTGCTGGTATTGGAGAATTTGCGATTCAGCGCCGGTGAGAAAAAGGGTGACGAAGCGTTCGCCGGAAAATTGGCCGCGTTTGCCGACGCTTACTGCAACGATGCCTTCGGGACTTGCCACCGCAAAGACGCATCGATGTACGCCGTTCCACTTGCGATGGAAGGCAAGCCTCGCGTCGTCGGACATTTGGTCGCTAAAGAAATCCAATACCTCAGCGATGCGATCGGCAACCCCAAGCGTCCCTTCGTGGCGATCCTCGGTGGTGCCAAGGTCAGCGACAAAATTAACGTGATCAATAACCTGCTGGGCATCTGTGACTCGGTTTTGATCGGCGGCGCGATGGCCTACACGTTCTCGCTGGCGCAAGGCGGATCGATCGGAAATAGCTTGGTCGAAAAAGACAAGGTTGACCTAGCCAAAGAATTGATTGAAAAGGGCGGCGATAAACTGGTCCTGCCCGTCGATACGCATTGCGGCGACGATTTCGGAGATCCGGCCGGGTGCAATAAAGAAGTCGTCGATGCCGGTGCGATCAAAGACGGTTTCGAAGGCATGGACATCGGTCCGGTCACGAGTGCGAAGTACGCCGAGATCCTCAAGTCGGCCAAGACGATCGTTTGGAACGGGCCGATGGGCGTGTTCGAAAAGCCGCCGTTTGATGCCGGGACCAAAGCCGTCGCACAGGCCGTTGCCGATAGCGACGCGATTAGCATTATCGGCGGTGGCGACAGTGCCGCCGCGGTTGATCAACTCGGGTTCGCCGATCAGGTTTCCCATGTCAGCACCGGCGGTGGGGCCAGCCTGGCAATGCTCGAAGGCCAAGCGTTCGCCGCGGTCGATTTACTCGACGAAGCCTAAAGCGATTGGGCCTAGTGCTTCGTCAACTTTTGATTTTAGGATTAGCCGCATGGCGTTAGCCACGGTTTCGGTGCAGTAACCGCGGCTAACGCTCGTCTGATGAGCCGAACCAGAACATTTGGTTTAGACGGAGCACTAGAGCGATTGGGCCTAAAGCGATTAGCTCGAGGCACCGTGATGACACGACCGCCTCGATCGATCATCCAAGGCCGGGCTTGCGACTGTTCGCAAGTTCGGCCCGTTTTTTATCTTAAGCTTTGAACCACCGAGAAAACGCGTCCCATGAGATTCACCGCCGAAGACCAGCGTTTGATCGAAAGTGAACGCCGCCAACGCCACTGGCAACGATGGGGGCCCTACCTGTCCGAACGGCAATGGGGCACCGTACGCGAAGACTATAGCGAAGACGGAAATTCAACCTGGGGGTACTTTCCCCACGATCATGCCCGCAGCCGCGCCTATCGTTGGGGTGAAGACGGCTTGTTGGGGATCACCGATCGCAAGGGACGATTGTGTTTCTCGGTGGCTCTCTGGAACGGACGTGATCCGATCCTAAAGGAACGCTTGTTCGGTGTGACCGGGCCGGAAGGCAATCATGGCGAAGACGTCAAAGAGTGCTATTACTATCTCGATAGCACGCCGACGCACAGCTACATGAAGGCGCTTTATAAGTATCCACAAGCGCGCTATCCCTACGAAGATTTGGTCGCCGAAAGCCGCTCGCGTTCACGCAACGATCCCGAGTTCGAACTTTGTGACACCGGGATTTTTGACGAATCACGCTACTTTGATATTCAAGCAGAATATGCCAAAGATGGCCCCAACGATTTACTGATCCGACTGACCGTGACCAATCGCGGCGCACAGCCCGCGGTGTTGCACTTGGTGCCCCAGCTTTTCTTTCGCAACACATGGACGTGGCAGTGCACCGATGAAGGGTGTCTCCAACGCCCGACGATGGAACAAGTTGGCCAGTCGGTCCTTGTCAAACATGAAACACTCGGTGAATTCTGGTTTAGTTGTGACATGATGGACAACCAAGAGGCGTGGTCTTGGCTGTTTACCGATAATGACACGAACCCCGAACGCCATCCCGGTTTGCCTTCGGAATCGAAGTACCACAAAGATGCGTTTCATGAATACGTCATCGAAGGCGACACGGGAACGGTCAACCCCGCTCGAACCGGGACGAAGTGCGCGCCCTACGGCGTGAACTTAATTCCCGGTGGTGAGTCTCGGGTGCTGAAGCTGCGGTTAAGCGGAGTTGACGAATCGATCGCCGCCGAAACGTGCGGCGGCCGTATCGAGCAATTCTTTGAATCGGCGTTTGGCGAAGGCTTTGACGAAACATTTCGTAGGCGGATCGAAGAATGCGACGAGTACTACAAGACCCGAATCCCCGATTCGATTCCCGAGTGTCGTCATGGTGTGATGCGTCAGGCGTACGCCGGGCTACTGTGGACGAAGCAGTTTTATCACTATGTCGTCAACACGTGGTTGGAAGGCGACCCGAACGGCATTTCGGTTTCTGAAAGTCGTCAGCATGGCCGAAATAGCGAATGGCGTCATCTGTTTAACCGCGATGTGATCTCGATGCCTGACAAATGGGAATACCCTTGGTATGCCGCTTGGGACTTGGCGTTTCACATGGTCCCGATGGCTCACCTGGATCCCAAGTTCGCGAAAGAGCAAATGATCCTGTTCTTGCGCGAATGGTACATGCACCCCAGTGGACAAATCCCGGCGTACGAGTGGCACCTCGATGACGTCAATCCACCGGTACACGCCTGGGGCGTGTGGCAGGTTTATAAAGCAAGCGGTCCACCGATGCAGCGGGATCGCTCGTTTCTTGCGCGGGCGTTCCAAAAGCTGTTGTTGAACTTCACTTGGTGGGTAAATCGAAAAGACCCGCGTGGACGGAACATCTTTAGCGGCGGATTCCTGGGACTCGATAACATCGGTGTCTTTGATCGCAGTAAGCCACTTCCCAACGGTCATTTGGAGCAAGCCGATGGGACCGCTTGGATGGCGTTCTATTGCGGCACGATGTTACGGATCGCCATCGAGCTTGCCGACGAAAGCGAAGCGTACGGCGACATGGCCAGCAAGTTCTTTGAACACTACGTCGCCATCGCCGAAGCGATGAACACGATGGATGGCACCGGATTGTGGGACGAAGAAGAAGGTTTTTACTACGACCATCTGTACGTCGATGGAAAATCGATTCCGATCCGTGTCCGCTCTCTCGTTGGCCTGTTACCGTTGATGGCCGGTGTCATCCTGGAAGAGAAAATTATTGGCAAGCTTCCCGGTTTCACACGTCGAATGCAATGGTTCTTGGACAGTCGGCCGGATCTGTCCAGTCACATGACGTACCTGGAAGGCGAAGGACCAGATGACGATACGAAAGTCACTCGGCGATTGCTGGCGATCCCAAGCGAAGACCGCTTCAGGCGATTGCTGAGCGTGATGCTGGATGAATCAGAGTTCTTGTCAAAGTATGGCATCCGCAGCCTTTCGGCGGCTCATGGCAAAGAACCTTTCGTCTTCGATTTTGGCGGCACACGTCACGAAGTTCGCTACGTCCCCGGTGAAAGTGACAGCGCGATGTTTGGCGGGAACAGCAATTGGCGCGGACCGATCTGGCTGCCAATGAATTATTTGATCATCCAGTCGCTCAAACGCTATCACGCCTTCTACGGGGACGCCTTCAAGGTCGAGTGCCCGACCGGGAGCGGACAGATGATGACGTTGATGGAAGTGGCCACGGAAATCGAAAGTCGCTGTATCTCGCTGTTTGAATGCGACGAAAATGGCACACGTGCCGTGCACGGTTCGGAATCAAGGTACGGCGACGATCCCGCTTGGAAGGATTTGATTCTGTTTTACGAATACTTCCATGCCGACGACGGGCGTGGGCTAGGGGCCAGTCACCAGACGGGCTGGACGGCATTGGTTGCGTCAATGATCCGCAGCCAATCGGATCTACCAAGACACACGCCAATCGCGACGGTTTAGATATAATGGGCGTCCTCTCCTGTCCCGACGCCCTCCTGCTAGATCGATTGATGATACGACGACGCCCGAATTTTGCCGTCTCGGTGATGTTGGTAGCCCTGACCGCAAGTTTCCTAACCGCGAATTTCCCGACCGCGAGTCTTCGGCCCTCCGCTTGTCAGGCACAAGTCGCCGAGTCGGTCCCGTTCCGATTCGCCGATGGTGACCGCGTCGTCATGATCGGCGATGGCTTAATCGAACAGGAGCAATACTTCGGTTGGATCGAGACGATGATCACAACCGCCGATCCGCTCGATCACGTCACTTTTCGGAACTTAGGCTGGAACGGGGACACCCCCGCCGGCGATTCTCGGTTCGGACTCAGCCTACTGCAAGCCGGAAACGAGCCTGCCGATGAAGGCTGGAAACAATTGCAAAAACAGATCGACTTGACCAAGCCGACCGTCGCGATGATCGGTTACGGCATGGCGGACGCTTTGGAGTACGCCGCGGCATCCAAACGTCCGGGAGCGACGATCACCCTTGACCAAGCGACCGACCGATTCACTTCGCAACTTGAGCGGCTCGCAAACCGTGTTCGCGAAACTTCCCCGGACTGCCGTTTGCTCTTCCTGTCGCCGATCTCGCCGGTCGGGGATTCGGTACTGAGCCGTGATGTTGTCGATCGCTTTACCGAAGCAATCCAAACCGTTAGTAAGAAAACCGACGGACATACGATCGATCTACGTGATTCGGCGACCGATCCCAACCAACGCAAAGACGCCGTCCACTTAAACGAAGCCGGTTACAAAGCCATCGCCAATGACATC
Organism: Roseiconus lacunae; assembly: GCF_008312935.1. NCBI lineage: Bacteria > Pseudomonadati > Planctomycetota > Planctomycetia > Pirellulales > Pirellulaceae > Roseiconus > Roseiconus lacunae. The sequence goes on from NZ_VSZO01000001.1 coordinate 1,256,649, forward strand.
GCACGATCATTGGGGATGACACATCAAGATTGGAACAATGAACCGTCGGTCGCGGCGTTGCGACAAGTGATCTTGGAAAAAAATCGTCTGTGGTTTCATCGATCACGGCCAGCAAACATGGCCTATGTCTTTGGCTTTCGAAAGCACGAGCAAGGGCAGAACGCCGTCGAGATTCCCCAGTTCGACCCGTTGATCGAAGCAGAGGAAAAGAAAATCGCTGCCTTACGATCGCTCAAGACGACCGAGCCCAAAGCAGACACGCGGCACCTGAAATCGAAGTACGCCGAATTCACCCCGCAGCCACTTCCGGAGTTTGTCGTCGGTGACGACTTGGAAGTCACGCTTTGGGCTGAAAATCCCATGCTGAACAAGCCGATCCACATGAACTTCGATCCTCAAGGTCGCTTGTGGGTGGTCAGCAGTGAAGCCTATCCGATGATCGAAGTCGGCCAAGCATTACCGGATAAAGTGCTGATTCTGGAAGATTCCAACAATGACGGAACCGCTGATAAATCCACGATCTTCGCCGATCAATTGTTGATCCCCACCGGGATCGCCCCGTCGGGTAACGGCGTGTATGTCGCACAGAGCACGGACTTGCTTTATCTGGAAGACACCGATGGCGATGGCACCGCGGATCGACGACAACGAGTGCTCAGCGGTTTTGGGACCGAGGATACACACCACAATTTGCATACGCTGAATTTTGGCCCCGACGGTCGTCTTTACATGAATCAGTCGGTTTACACGCGGACCGATGCGGAAACCCCATTTGGCGTCACACGACTTAAAGCCGGTGGTGGTCTCCGCTTTGATCCACGCAACGGTCGGATGGATATCTTCTTTCGGGGACTTTGGAATCCCTGGGGACATCAGTTTGACCAACACGGAAACTCCTTCATGACCGACGGTGCCGGTTTCGAAGGGATCGCGTACGTGTTTCCCGGGGCGACGTTTCGGCCCACCCCAGGCGCTCGGCAATTGCTGCAACTGATCAGCCCCGGTGGTTATCCGAAATTCTGCGGCGGTGAAATCGTCGAGGGCGAGAGCTTCCCTAAGGATTGGCAAGGTTCGTTTGTGACCTGTGATTTCCGAGCCAACCGGGTGACTCGTTTCAGTCTCTCTGAATCCGAATCAGGGTTCGTAACCACACAAGAAAGCGACTTGCTGAGAACCAACGCAAGCACTTTTCGGCCGATCGACGTCAAACAAGGCCCCGACGGCGCACTGTACGTTGCCGACTGGTCCAATCCGATCATCAATCATGGTGAAGTCGACTTTCGTGATCCTCGTCGTGACCGTTGGCACGGTCGAATCTGGCGAATCACGAGCAAGAGCCACTCAACTCGTCAGCCGATCAACCTTCGAGATCAAACCACGGACACGTTGGTGGCGAACCTGTTCGGGAATGATCGGTACCTTCGTGAACAATCACGCCGCGTTTTGATCGAACAAGCCGAGCAGACCGCCGGCAAGCTTGATGCGATTTGGGATCTTGCGAAGACACCACGTCAGCAGGTCGATGTTGTTCGATTGACCGCCGCGATCGGTCATCCGAACATCGATCGTTTAAAAGCAGTTTTGACCGGCGAAGACACCGACGCCCGCGCCGCCGCGACACGATTGCTCGGCGACTGGGCCGATCCATCGAATCCAGCGGTGTCGGTCGAAGGTGGACAGGCGATCGAATGGCTGAAAAGTTTGATCGTCGATACCGATGCACGCGTGCGATTGGAGTCAATCTGTGCCCTCGAAAAAGTCGGTACGCTCGAGGCAATCAAGTTGTCGCTTCACGCACTTAATCGCCCGACCGATCGGTTTATTTCCCATGCCTTGTTTAACAACGTCGATGCGAATACCGATCGTCTGATCGCGGATTTGAATCAACAACAAAACCAAGCGGACTATGGACAAGCACAGTTGGAATTTGTTCTGACGAGCGTTCCCGCCGCCAAAGCGAGTGCTTTTCTGAGTCGCTACATCGAGCGAAACGAAATCCCCAGCAATGGAGACGGTCCCTGGATCGAATTGATTGCCAAGGCAGGCGGTCCCAGCGAAGTCACCGCGCTTTACCAACGAGTGATCGACCGGCATTTCGAAAACGACGCGTTGGTTCGCGCGATCAACGCGGTCGCCGATGCCAAGAAGTTTCGTAAAGTGGCGCCAACGCTAGACCAGCCAGGCCGCGGATTAGGCGCACTGTTAACGGACGACCAGCCGGCGATTCGTGATGCCGTCGTGAACTTGATCGGTGCGTGGCGATTGCGATTTTTCGTTCCACAATTAACGAAGATCGCCGGACAAGTGACAGCTTCGGATGCGGCTCGACAAAATGCGATCATGGCCCTGCGTTCTTGCGGCGGCGAAAAGGCACTTGAAGCGCTCGTGGACCTTGCGGGGAATGCCGAGGCAATCGTTGTTCGCAACGCCGCCATTTCCTCGCTCGCTTCGATGAATGCTTCCAAAGCAGTTGCCCCATTCTATACCGCGCTTACCGAAATCGAAGATGAGACGGCGGCGATCGGACTTTGGCGTTCAATGTTGTCGACCAAAGATGGCGAAAAATTGTTGGTCAGTTCGATTCCCGCCGGCGGGATTAGCGAGGTCGCCGCTCGAGCAGGCATCCGTGCCGCGAATGAAATTGGTAAAAACTCCGGTCCGTTGATCGATACATTGATGCCATTGAGCGGTTTGACGATGACGGCTTCGGCATGGTCACCCGAACGGGCGCGTGAAGTCCGTCGGTTGGTAGAGATCCGTGGTGATGCCGATCGCGGTGAATGGGTTTACCGGCGTAACGATCTGCAGTGCATGACCTGTCACGCGATCGGTGGCGTTGGCGGAAAGGTCGGTCCGGACATGACTAGCTTGGGCGCAAGTGCTCCGATCGACTATATCATCGAGTCGCTATTCGATCCCAACGCGAAGATCAAAGAGAACTATCACAGCGTGACCGTTTTGAATGACGACGGGCAAGTCTTCGCCGGAATCGAACAAGGAAGTACTGAAGACGAACTCGTCCTCCGCGATGCGACAGGCAAACTAATTCGGTTGCCTCGCGAAGAAGTCGTTCAAGTGAAGCAAGGTAAGTCGCTTATGCCGGCAGCCCTACTCGATCGTGTGTCACAGCAAGATCAATTGGACCTGATCAAGTTCCTGACACGATTGGGCAAGCCTGGCAAGTTCGATGCAAGTCGACAAACCGTCGCACGGGTGCTCGAAGTGTTCGCCGGTTCCCACCGGATAGAGCAAGAAGGCAACGAAGAAATCGTCGCTGGCAAACCGCTCCAAGGTTGGAAACCTTTACAAGCTCGCGTCAACGGTGATATCGAACGAGACCAGCTACGAGAGTTGACTGTTCAGCCGCGACACACTTCGTTGGTAAACATCTATCTGCGAACCAAGATTGAGGTCAGTTCGAAGACGGTGGCAAAGTTTGCCGTTGACAACATCGACAAGGCACGCGTTTGGATTGACGGGATGGATCGCGGTACGGTCGACGATTTGGTCGCACTCGAACCGGGCAAGCACACGTTATTGATCCAAATCGACGGACGAGAGCTACCGGAATCAATCGCACTTCGAAGCGAAGAAGTAACGTTCGTCCACGAGTAATTCGCGGCATCATTGATCACTCGGCGAGATGAGCGGCAAGTCAATCGACGGCACTGGACGCATCCACCGGTTGCCGCCGGTCATCGCTTCGTACCGGGCGTGACCTGATGTGGGACGTGACTTTGTGCGGGGCATAGGGATATCGGCCCGATCGGAATACCGTTGCGTCGCTACCGATGTCTAAACGGCTTTCGTTTCTGTACGGACGCCGATGACCGCGATGCGTCACCGTTCGAGGGCGATTTCACCGTCACTTAGGGACAACCCATGATCAATGACGGGATCGATCTTTCGACATCGCTGCAATAGTAGCCCAAGCTGACCGTGTATCTTTCACACAAGTGTCTGTTGAAGCAGGCCGATGACGGCGTCTCATTGGAGCTACTATGCCTCGGGCAACCCACCCCAACGCGTTTTTGGCTGTTCGGTCGACGTCGTGTATCGCGGTCATCTATGCCACCTTCATCTTTGCGGGGAACCAGGTTGCCGCGGAAGACGTTTCCGATGCGACGCGGAATACCGATACGTGGCGCATCGGAATGTCGGCCGCGTTTAGTGGCCCGGCGAGTGCTCTGGGCAATGGAATGCGGGTTGGAATCGAATCGTATTTTGAGTCGATCAATCGGCAGGGAGGAGTGGCCGGACGAACGCTCGAACTGATCACGATCGATGATGCTTATGAACCCAGTATGACGGCGCCGAATATGCGTCGTTTGATTGATCAACACAATGTCTTGTGCGTGATCGGAAACGTGGGCACACCGACCGCAGCGGTCGCGGTGCCGATCGCTAATGAAAAGCGGGTTCCAATGTTCGGTGCGTTTACCGGTGCCGGGCTACTGCGAAGAACACCGCCTGATCGCTATGTGATCAACTATCGGGCTTCGTACGCGGAAGAAACCGCTCGGATGATCGAGGGGCTCGTCAACGAGCTTCAGCTCTCGCCCAATGAAATTGGCTTTTTCACACAGAACGATGCTTACGGCGACGCGGGATGGAAGGGAGCCGTCGCCGCCTTGAAAGAAATCGGATTTGCCGACGCCGAATTCCTTCCGCACGGCCGTTACACCCGAAACACCATCGACGTCGAAGACGGACTGAGCCGTTTGATGGATCCACGAGAAACCGTCAAGGCGGTCGTGATGGTAGGAGCCTACAAGCCCTGCGCGCGGTTCATCAAGCTTGCCCGGAAACACGGGTTTAATCCAATCTTTCTGAACGTCTCTTTCGTCGGAAGTTCATCCCTGGTGACCGAACTCGGCCAGTGGGGTGACGGTGTTATCATCACTCAGGTTGTTCCGACGCCGAATGGGACGACCGAGGCGGCGGCCGAGTTTCGTGACATCGTGCCTGCGCAACATCAGAACTTTGTCAGTTTTGAAGGTTACCTAGTCGGCAAAGCGTTCGTCGAAAGCCTGCGACTTGCCGGTAACGACGCGACCTCTGAAACATTGATCGATGCGGTCGAAAGCAATCATGCGATCGACCTTGGTCTAGGAATTCGACATCGATTAGATAAACACGAACATCAATTCAGCCACCAAATCTGGCCCACGTCGATTCGCGATGGACAATTGGTCCTACTCGAAGATTGGAATCAATCCGTCGTCGACGCGAAACGCTTTGAAGTCCAGGGGACGAATCAATGAGTCAGTCTTCGCTGAAAATCGAACGCAATGTCAAAACGATCGCGACATTGGGAGCATTTGTTCTCGCAAGCCTGATCGTGACTGTGTGCGTTGTCCAGCATACGCTTGGGAAATCCATCAAGCAGCTATCGACGTCGGTCATTCCGATGCAAAGTAAGCTGGCGGAATTGAACGAAGCCGTCGGACGCATGTTTCTTAGCCAAAGCAATCTTCATACACTCGATCAGACACAGATCGAGGCGTTGGAAAATGATAAACAAGATGAACACGCAGCGCTAAAAAGTCTTGCCCAACTAAAACAGCAGCTTACCGATCCCGTTATCGTTTCGGCGAAGCACTTTCCAACGGATGCGACATCGAATCTGGATTCGGAAGTCGAGCAATTTCTTGATGCTCGCAAAAAGTTATTCCATGTTGCCAAACTTACCGAATCACTCGAGCAAGAATTCAAATGGGCTCAAGACCAAGTCGATGCTGACTTAAAGCACCTGCTTCAGGAGACCGCGGCGATCGCCGGAGTTCTGCGGTTGAAATATGTACTCGAGATGCGACAGGTAGCTCACGACCTTGATCACGAGATCACAGATCAATCGCACTTGAGAGATTTGATTGTCGGCGACACCCGAGCGCAATCCGAAGCGATCGAGGCATTCAATTTGTCGGCTCAAAAACTCAATTCGTTGGCCGGGAAAATCTCTGCCGCCGGCAACACTGACATTCTAAATTCATTGTCGGCCAACGAAGCCGCTCAGAATTCATTGAAACTCCGCAAGTCACTTGAAAAAATCGAACGCGTATTGACCGACGACCAATATCAAGATCGGCTGGCGAAATTGAATCAATTGACCAACATGTTGATCGAACGGGTCGATGATTCAAACGAATCGCTCGCCGCCAAGCGTCGCGAAATCCTGCTGCGCAGACAGGAACTGCGTCAAATCCAAAACGAATCGGAACGTTCTGCCCACATTCTTCAACGGTGCACGTCAAGCTTGCTCGCATTCTCAGAGCGATTCGCGACTGAGACGAGCGGCACTGCCGAGAACACGATCAGTGGGAGTCGTGCGGCGACGGCGTTCATCGTCATTATTGGTTTGCTTTGTATGATCATTGCCGCTTTTCGTGTCCGCACGAGTGTCTTTGATTTGCGATCACAGAACGAGCGGTTGAGTGAGCTATCGCAAAGCCTGGCCGAAGCGAATAGCGGTCTTGAACTCGCCGTCAAGCAGCGAACCGCGTCACTACAATTGGTACTCGATAGTACCGGTGATGGTATCTTCACGGTTGATACCGATGGATTGATCCTTCCCGAGCGATCGAAAGCAGTGGTCGAATGGTTTGGTGAGCCGCGTGAGAACGCGAAGCTATGGGAGTATCTGGCGGGCGATGACGATAACCTTTCGGACGAGTTTTGGATGGGTTTCGATCAGATTGTCTCCGAAATTTTTCCATTCGAAGTCGCTGCCGCTCAGGCACCTTCTCGCTTAACCTTGGACGGCCGGACTTATGAATTGGAGTATCGAGAGGTCAGTTCAAATGGGACTTTGAATCGAGTTCTGGTTATCGTCAAAGATATTACCGCCCATCTCGAAGCCGAACGCGCCGATCGGGCCATCAAAGAACTGCAAGAAGTTATCGGTAACTTGCTCCGAGATCGCGACGGATTCTGTGACTCGATCCGAGAGTGCAATAAGCTGATCGAAAGTGTCGGCACGACGGACGACATGATTTTTTCGAAACGAATCATTCATACGATCAAAGGTAATTGCGCGATCATCGGCTTTCGTTCGATCTCCGATCAGATTCATGAACTCGAATCGATCCTCGAAGATGACAATCGATTGCCGAGCGATGAAGAAGTCGCATCGCTGAATTTAAGCTGGAATCAGGGGCTTAGCAGGATGGGAACCTTCCTCGATACCTGCGACCAAGGCATCATCCATGTGATGCGATCTGATTTAGAGCGTCTGGCAAATTTGCTGCGTAATGAAGCAGGATACGACGACATCCTTCCATTGGTCGAACAGTGTCTACTCGAACCGGTCAACATTCAATTGAATCGACTGGCCGACCATGCGGCACGGATCGCGACGGTACTTGACAAAAAAATACATGTGACGACTGACGATGGCGGACTAAGTCTTCCCGCCGAACGATTGAAATCATTTTGGCCGACGATGATCCATCTCGTTCGCAACGCCGTCGATCATGGACTGGAGTCATCGGAGGAACGACTGACCGCTGGAAAAAGTGAAGCCGGACAATTGTGGTTGTCCAGCGATGTTGTCAATGGTTGGATGGAAATCAGTCTCAGCGACGACGGGCGAGGCTTGGACTGGGAGCGGATTCGTGAGAAGGCGACGTCGCTCGGTCTACCGGCGGATCGCCGAGAAGACTTACTCGAAGCAATGTTTACCGATGGTTTTTCCACACGCAGCGAAGCAACGGACTTGTCCGGACGCGGCGTCGGTCTGAGTGCGGTCAAGGCAGCTTGCGAAATGCTCGGCGGCAGCATTTCAGTGCAATCAGACCGAGACCACGGAACGGAATTCACGATTCGCTTTCCGTGGGAAAAAGGGATCCAGTTGGATACGCCTCGGCAAAGCCATCTTGATTCGGCAACCCAATCGATCGCAACGCCAACGCAAGCCGACGTCTAGACCAACACGGGGGAGATCACTTCCCCGTGTACGTCGGTCAATCGAAAGTCGCGACCGCTGTATCGATAGGTGAGTTTGGTGTGATCGACACCAAGAAGGTGAAGGACGGTGGCCCATAAATCGTAAACGGTAAGCTTGTTTTCGACGGTGTAATAACCGAGTTCATCGGTCGCACCATAGGCCACGCCGCCTTTAACGCCGCCCCCGGCCATCCAGACGCTAAATCCAAACGGATTGTGATCGCGTCCGTCGCTACCTTGGGAAAACGGTGTCCTTCCAAATTCCCCAGCCCATACGATCAATGTTTCATCTAACAGGCCACGATCTTTTAGGTCCTTGATCAATGCCGCTATCGGCTGGTCGACTTGCCGGCTCATCACGCGATGGCCTTTTTCCAGCCCGCTGTGCTGATCCCAAGGGTTGGGTGCTTGATTGCCGGTGGGCGTTTGCGGCAGACAGCTCAGTTCAATAAAGCGAACACCCTTTTCAACCAATCGTCGGGCGAGCAAGCATTGCCGGCCGTACGCGGCCATCTGGCTATCTTTGGATTCTAAACCATACGATTGTCTTGTTTGCAAAGACTCTTGAGAAAGGTCACATAGTTCTGGAACCGAAGCCTGCATTCGAAATGCGGTCTCGTAATTCTTGATCGCCGCTTCGACCTGCGAGTCATGTTGGGTTTGAGAAACAAATCGCGAGTCGATCGCGGACGCAAATTCCAAGCGTCGCTGCTGCAATCGACGTACCCCACGGGGACGAAGGTTGCGGATCGCTTCTTGTGCGTCGGCGACTAGGATCGATCCCTGGTGTTCGGCCGGCAAATAGCCGCTGCTAAATAGGCTGACGCCACCGTGCGGTGCGACCGCTCCGCCACTTTGGAGTACAACGAAACCGGGTAGATCATCGGTTTCACAGCCCAAGCCGTACGAGCACCACGCCCCCGCACTGGGGTGTCCCATAAAAGGAAAACCGCTGTGCATGACGAAGTTGCCTTGGGCGTGTTCATTGACCGCGGTGGTCATGGAGCGGATTACCGCAAGTTCATCGACAACACCGGCCAAATGTGGAAACAGCTCACTGACCGGCATTCCCGATTCGCCATGCTGGCGAAATTTGAACGGACTGGCCATCACGTTGCCGTTGTTGTTGAACTGAGTCCGCTCGATCGCTACGGGCATCGATTTGCCATGCAATCGCTGAAGTTCCGGTTTGGGGTCAAACGAATCCAAATGGGAAACTCCGCCGGACATGTAGCAAAAAATTACATGCTTTGCTTTGGCCGGGAAGTGAGTTCGCTTGAGCGCCGCGTCCTCCGGAAGCGTTTCACCGCCTTGATGATCGGCTGTCGCCCGTTGGGACGCCATGATCGTGGATAATGCTGCGGCACCGAACCCTGTTGATGCGGTTTCTAAAAATTGCCTTCGGCTACCGAACATAGATGAACTCCTTTAACAAGAACATCGCTTTGGCGAGTTCTGTGTAGGCTTGCCGGCGTGGATCATTCCCGATCGATGCCAATGAATCGACTTGAGGTTGCAACGCTTGTCTTTGGCGACGATTGTGCCTGACGAGTTCACTTTGTTTTGGTGACATCGTCTCTAACAGTAACCGCTCACTGATATATTTGGGCGCTGATTTAGCTAGGTCGCCGACTTGCCGATCCGTTAACGCGAGATCGTAAACGGCGGCTCGCAACACATGTCCTGAAAGCGAACGATTGCCAACCGCCGGAAGGTGTCGAACGCCGAAGCTAACCATCGCTTCACCGGCGGCGAACATGACGGGGCCATCAACAATTGATGGTTGGCCGTAGCGGACGCCGTCGCGGTAGAGGATGATTCGTCCGTCAGCATGATAGGTAATTACCAAATGAACCGGTCGCCCTGCCGCTTCCGTTTCTTGTTGCCCACCGACGTTCTCACTACGGCGATGATGATCGCTCCCAGACATCCAGCGGCCTGGCTCTCGTTCCGCAAAGACGATTGAATCAAAGACTCGCCCGTCGGGTGACTGCAGCGTCAGCACGCCGCCGCCTCGTTGATCAAGGTCGGAAAGCTTGACGTATGCTTCGAGTGTTTTTTCGCCGATCGGTCGCGGAATTGGGCCCGCAACCGCATACGCTTTCGAACCGACCGCCAAGCCATTGGGGCCGATCGAAGCATCGCCTTGTAACGAAGCGTTTAGGTCGCCAATCAAGTCATCGGTGTTTTTGGTAAAGTCCCAACTCGCGATGGGTTGGACGCTGGGAGTATTTCGTTCTTGTCCGGGGCTGGGCGTCGTAAGTTGCTTGCGGGCTAACGTAAACGCCGCTTCGATCTCGCGATCCAGGTTCGCTTGCCGCTGAGTTAGAGCTTCTCGTTTATCGATCAAAGTTTCGATCTCTCGCTCGGCTTGTCGAACGAATTGCACTGCTTGGTCAATTTCATCAGCGGATGCTTCACGTGAAAACGCTTGCCGGAACATCTGCGTGATGCGGTCGCGGTCGTTGGTCATCGACGGCTGCTCCAGAATCCGTCGCGCCCATTGATCGGCCGACCTCGCGACGGCGGCATCATTCATGAGGGCGAGCGACTGAGCCGGAACGTTCGTGGCAGGTCGACTACCGACGGTGCTGAATGGTTCGGGAAAATCGAATGCACGTAAAAATGGATCGAGCGAATTACGGACCACGTTGACATACAGGCCACGTCGCGGAATGTTAGCCTTGACCGGCGGTCCGAAAAGCTCGTCATTCAACTCGCCGGAGATCGATAGCAAGTGGTCACGAATCGCTTCGGCTTCCAAACGCCGTAAGTTGGCTCGAGCCAGAAACTGATTCGTTGGATCACGCAATTTGGTGTCTGTATCGGCCCGGGAGGATCGACGCCAAGCTTCCGAAAGAACGATCCGTCGTATCATCGATTTAATCGACCATGAATCTTCGGCAAATTGATTCGCCAGATAATCGAGTAATTCTGGATGGGTAGGTTTTGCACCTAAGCGTCCAAAATTATCGGGAGTCGTTACCAGTCCTTGGCCGAACAAATGGTGCCACAATCGATTGACCACGACACGACGAGTCAGTGGGTTATCTTCACGCAGCAGATCCGCCGCAAGTTCCAAGCGACCGCTGTTGGGCTGGTGATAGGGTTGTGAATCGATCGCTTCAAGGAAACGTCGGGGAACGATTTCGCCAAGTTGTTTGTGGTTCCCACGAATCATCAAAGGCTGGTTTTCGGGACGGGTCTCGTCCAGCGATGGGATTCGGATGGGCACCGGGATGGATGCTTCCAGTTTTCGATACTCGATTGCCGCTCTGCGAGCTTCACGACAGTGTTCGAAACGATTGTCTAGCATCGTCGTCTGGACGGCTTGATCAAGAAACAATGCATGCGAATCATCGATCGTCCCTGAACGCCAGCGAGTGATCGCTTCTCCAAGAACGTCGGTGTAGAGCCGCGCCAGATCGTTCAGTGAATGCGGTGGACGCGACTTGACGGCCTGCATCAATGCCGTCAAGCATTCTGTTTTTTGATCGGGTGGTGACCACGATTGATCGGCTAAAACAACACGCCGGATTCCATACCAAGATCGGTCTTGTCCGGACACCAATAGCGGCGCGTCGCGAGAAGTCGCTGCTTCCAAGTGGACTTGGTCACCCGACCAATAACTCACGTCAAAGGATCGCCATCGCCATTGTCGATCAAGGCGTTTGACGGGATAAACGGTGCCATTTCGCGGATAGTCATGCACGACGTAACGGACGGCAGCCCCCGAATCGCCGATCGATTCGACCCAAAACGATTGACCTTCCGGCAAGGGAATGTCGACGCTGCTCGTTCGGCCCGGATGCTTTTGCGAACGAAGGTGTGAATAGACGCCGGCCGGATATATTCCCGTGATCAATCGGTCCCCGTCGGGTTCAATTGCGAAGCTACCGGCGCTGGTCCCACGCACAAAACCATCGTTGACTCCGTACCAATCGCTCCAGTCTTCCTTTCGACCAAGGTCCCAAGACTGTGTGATTTTCGTGGAGTCCGTTCGATCAGAATTGACGGAGTCGCGGGGTTGTAATTGTTTCCACACGTCTTCGAATATTCTGCCGGTCTTTAATTCCGCTTTTACATTTAGCAGCAACCCAAGGATGCTGTCTTTTGCGGCCCCATCAAAGTCGTCTTCGATCAATCGCTGCGTGAGACGCGGGAGTGATTGTTGCCACTGGTCTGCGAGCGCCAATTTGATTTGTTGCTTCAGATGATCAAGTCGCTCGTTGTGTCGTCGCAGGTTCTCCGGAACGTCTGCGATCGCTCGGCCGGGACGACAGGATTGCAGTATTCCGTAGATCGCGTAGTAATCTTTTTGGCTGATCGCATCGAATTTATGGTCGTGACAACGGGCGCACGAAACCGTTAGTCCCAGAAAGGCTTTGCTGAATACGTTGATCTGGTCATCGGTGAAACGAACGCGTTCGTCCAGGGCATCGGTTGGCGCGAAGCCGTGAAACACCATCCGCCAATGGGCCGTACCGATCAATGACTCATTTATCCCCAAATCGTGATTGATACGAGGCTCGTCAATTAAGTCGCCTGCAATATGCTCGCGGACGAGTCGATCGTAGGAGACATCGTTGTTGAATGCGCGGATTAGATAATCGCGATAGTGCCACGCGCCATCGATTGTCGGATCGCCTTCGCTACCATGTGATTCGGCATATCGGATCCAGTCCATCCAGTGTCGGGCCCAGCGCTCGCCAAAGTGTTTGTTCGCTAGTAACGTGTCGACCAGTTCTGCGGTCACTCGTTCCTTCGATTTAGGATCTACAGCCCCCGCGATTCGTTCGGTCCACTGACGTGCTTGTTCGACTGTGGGTGGCAAGCCGATCAAGGTAACAAATAGACGCCGGACCAGCACGTCGGGCTCGGCGGGTGCCGAACGTGTCAACTGTTGTTGCTCGATGGCCTGGTCGATGAACGAATCGATCGGGTTGCCGGACGCTGATTGTGGCGGCTGAACATCTGCAATGGGTTGAAAGCTCCACCATTGCTTCCGTCGCTTCAGTGTTTCTTCCCAGGAAGTCGCTTGCTGGCGTTCTTCATCAGACGGTGGCTCATCGCGTGGATCGACGGCGCCGGCGCGGATCCAAGCTTCGAAATCGGAGACGACGGAATCATCTAGCTTGGGACCGCCTTCGGGCATTTCCAGCCCTTCAATTTCATGGCGGATGATCGCGAGCAAACGGCTCTCCTCCGGTTGCCCTGGGACGATCAATGTTCCCGACTCGCCGCCGCGACGAATCCCATCGCGGTAGTCGCTGACAAAGCCGCCTTCGTCTGCCCCGTCGGAATTGTGGCAGTCGTAGCAGTGTTCGATCAAAACCGGTCGGATCTTCGCTTCAAAAAAATCGACCGACCCAGGATTTGCCGCCGCTGCCATACTCGACAAACCGATCAGCAGAACGGGAAACAGGCTTCGAAAGTCGAGCATCGCGAGGCCGCCGCGGCTAGGAAGGATAAAAAGGCGGGAGGTGGGTATCGCTACCCTAAGCACTTCGACGGCTGATCGCAAGTTTTTCGGCCTTGAGCGACCTCGGCAGCCTTCACTTTAGCGGCGGCATCTGGCGATTGAATGCTTGCCAGCGGTTGACCAGTTCACTCAGTTTTTCAGTTTGCTCTTTCGCTAGGTCACGTGCTTCGCCAAGGTCACTCGCGAGGTGGTAAAGTTCAAACGGTTGACCGTCGGAGGGAGAAACGATTTTCCAGTTTCCGCTGCGAAGTGCTTTCTTACCACGCTGCATTCTCCAGAAGATTGTCTCGTGACCTTTGGCCAACGGTGAATCGATCCAATCGAATAAGCTTTTGCCGTCAAGGGAATCCTCCTGAGGCAATCCGGCAAGGTCCAAGGCCGTCGCCGCTATATCCAGGCTGAGAACGGGGCGTGACTCGACCGTCCCTTCGGGCAGTCGATTTGGAAAGCTCCAAATCATTGGAACCCGGACGCCGCCTTCATACAAGGAACCCTTGCCACCTCGAAGCGGTTCGTTGCTACTGGTCAATTCCTTTGTCGGGCCTCCGTTGTCACTCACGAAAACGATCAGTGTGTTCCGTCGCAAGCGATGTTCGTCAACGGCGTCAAGGATTGTCCCGATTCCGCGATCCATCGAGACCAACATTCCGGCAAAGATCCGACGTTGAATGTCCTCGATGCGTTGTAACGCATCACAGTCATCCAGTTTCGCCTGCATCGGACTGTGCACGGCGTTGTATGCGACCATCAAGCAAAACGGTGATTCACGGTTGCGGTTGATAAACTCGACGGCTTCTTCCGAAATCGCTTCGGTAAGGTAGCGTGACTCTTCGATGACATCGGTGCCGCGAAGAATCGGGTTGTCTTGGTCATACGCGGGTTCATTGATCGGTGCATAGTTACCACGGATGAACTGACCTTCACGGACACGCTCGCCTTCGGCGACACGCTGATCGCGAATCATCGTCACGACGTCGGCAAACGATTCTGGTTGATCTACGGTGCCAGGGACATAAAAGTGACCTTCGTGAAGGAAACCGTAAAACGAATCAAACCCGCGTTCGAGCGGATGTAAATCTGGGACCGCACCGAGATGCCACTTGCCGACCAAACCTGTTCGATAGCCCGATTGTTGTAGTTTTTCGACGAAGGTGATTTCTGTGAGTGGCAGCCCCGCGTTGGGGAGTAGGTTTCGCTTACCTGTCGGGTTGTGATCGTATCCAAATCTGGATTGATACTTTCCAGTCACGATCCCCGCCCGTGAAGGGCTGCAGTATGACGATGTGACATATCCCGCTGTACAACGAACTCCGCTATCGGCCAAGCGATCGATATTCGGTGTCGGAATCTCGCGATTGCCCATCATCCCAGTTTCACCATAGCCAAGGTCGTCGGCAATGATCACGACGACGTTTGGACGCGTTTGTTTCGTGGCAACTGATTGGGCCAATCCGATTACCGGCAGCATCGAACAAATGCCAAGTGCGATGATCGTTAATCTAAGTGGCTTCGTCGAATTGGACGCGGCAGACGACGAGGTTTGGATTGCACTACGACGAGAGTTAGACGCAAAGATTTGGATCATTGAAATCGTCAATTAGCGATCGGATGTCACACTGAAAACGAACGTAGCATTGAAACCTATCTGAAAACCGCTATCGCCAACTAGTGAGTCGACAACGCTAGCCGCGGGCCTCGCTTTTCAACGCCGGCCCGACGCTAACACGGTCGGATCACCGGTTCCGACGAAACGACCAATCGAAACTCTCTGCGTATTCCGCTACCGAATCGTGAGCATGCAGCCGGCGGTGTTGACGCAGGTTATCGCGGCGCCCTTGCTAAATCTGGCAAAGTAGCTCGACACAGATGCGTTAAGCTGACAGGTTTCAGATCGGTGCTTAGTGTCATGCTTAGGCGATGAGAAGTCAAACGTAGAGCTTCGTTCGATCTGAAAATGAGGGGGCGGCTCATCAGCCGACGGGCGTTAGCCCCGGTGATTGCACCGAAACCGTGGCTAACGCGATGAGGCTAATCTTGAAATCGAGTTAGAACGAAACACGAGAGCTGCATGATAACTAAAAATTTGATCATGCTAAAAGAGATCACACGATAAGCACCGTACGTTCAGAGTTGACGTGTGGCTTCACTTAGCAGGGTAAGCCCAGCCCGGGCCGCCTGGTTTTCCTGATCGGAAAATTCGGTGTTGTTTTCCGGTGCTTTGTTATCGTACGAGTCGGCGTCGAAAGACGGCTGCATGGCCCAAGTCGAAAAGACTTTATCTGTTGGTCGAGCGATAGGCGTCGTCTTGATGAGTGATGGTTCGCCAGCATAGTTGGGCTGCAATGGACGGCTTGCCGGGGTGACTAATTCTCCGGACGCTTGTGTTGATGCAGCTAAACTGGACCGAGCGGAGAGTTGCTGCCGACCGAGATAATTGATCACTCGCAATGCGTCACGTACTGTCAACGTACCATTCCCATCGACGTCAAGCTGAAACGCAGATTGACGAATGCTGTCACCTTCACCGGCGGTCATCCGGCTCAGGGAATTGATGATGATCAACGCATCCTGCGCCGTGACTTGTTGGTCGCCATTGACGTCTTCGGGCGTTAGCTCGTTCCCATCTACCGTGATGACATCGATTTCAGCACCTTTAGAGACAACGACATCATGCGGTAAGGGGCCATAGCCGGCAAGTTGAACGAAATCTCCCAAGGCGGCATCAAACGTAATCGATACCGGTCCGGCGGCATTGGCAACCATCGGGATACGATAGAAACGACCTTGGCGGACGCCGCCGATCGCTCCGACCGTTGCCCGGAATTCGAGCGTGCTCTCGTCAAGCTGGTTGGCACTTTGACTGGCAGGGTAATAGTCCAAACCGCCTGGCAACATTGATTTCGGCTGAACCGGAACTTCTCGTGGTCCGTTATCCGTATCCTCCAAATACGATTCCGCTATCTCAACCATAGTCCCTTCGATTCGTACTCCGGCCGTAGCGTTATTAAGAAAGCCTGCATTGGGGACCGGTTCAAACTGGTCGGCAAGAAGTGCGATTTCCAGTTCCACAAAGAATGTCTCGCCAACGAAAATCTGTTCGATTGGGTTGGAGTCCGCATCAACGAAGTGCGCGACCAATTGTGCGACCGGTGAAAGTTGTTGTGGGTCGAGGACTTCAACTTGAACCGTTGCGGTGGAGGTCAATCCAGATGCATTGATCGCGGTATAGGTAAATGAATCGACACCGACAAAACCAGGGTCCGGTGAGTAATGTAGCTGCGCGACGCTGCCGTGTTGGGGCTCGCTAACGTCGACGACGCGTAAAGAGCGGTTTCCATCCGGTCCGGCAGTATCGTTTCGCAAAACATCGAGCTTCGTTCGTGTGATGTTTCTGTCGGCTGTTGAATTTGAGTCGTCAGCATCGGTGGCGTTGGAATCGATTCGCATTTCGCTCCTTCCGATCACCACGAAAGAATCGTTTTGGGCATGCGGGGAATCGGCATCCGGAGCTACCTGAATGATTTCGACAGAGATCGCACCTGAAGCAGATTGTGTGACCAACCGATCAAAACCGAAGAAGTCAACAGGCGGGGTATAACTCCATTGCCCCGATGGTTCGCGGAGAAGGCTCCCTAGGGCAGCATCCGTATCGATCGAGTTGTCGAACGTGACGACGGCCGAGGTATCTTCGTCGAGCGTTCGATGCCCTCGGAAAGGAACTGGCAGTGCATCGGGATGCGTTAATACTGGATTGAATTCAATGGCACCGGCATCCGCTTCGGCAATCCCATCTCCGTTGCCATCGATACTGCGTGAGGTCGTCGGCAAGAGATCCACAAGACGACTTGTTCCTGCGGGAGCGACTCCGACAACCCCATCGTAGGTTCCCGGCTCAAGAAGCTCGAAGGAGGCCGATTGATCACTTCCGGCGATGTCATCGAGATAGAGATCCGCCGCTTTGGATGAGTCGCTGATGCTGGTGACTTTGTTGGCAATCTCGGTTGACTGGCCAAAACGGTTTCCGCCGCCCGAAACAAGCGTTCCGTTCAATATGATGGCGTTAGAAGGACGCGTGCGTTCTCTCGGAAATGCGACCGTCCCGGGTGACATGGCGGACTGCTGCGTATTGCCGTCGATCAGTACCCCAGTTAGCTCCGTTGTCGATCGCGATTGGTTCGCGACAAACAACCCTGCCGTAAACGATCGCGCCCACTCCGATGAAAATGCTTCGTTCGAATCAGCCCTATTGTTGACGATCGAAACGTTTTCCATTCGCAAATGACCGATGCTGGATACGGTTCCGAATCCCGATACTAAGTTGTCGAATAGCGAAACGGCATAAAGGTCAGCGATACCGTTGTGATTGGCTAAGACTCCGTTTCCGCCCGAGTTTTCAAAAAGGGCAGATGCAACGATAGTAAGCTCGCCATCCAAATTGGCAACGATCGAGTGGCCCGGCGCTGTGTTGAAGTAGAGGTGTGTCTCCTCGAGTTCCATCTTCGCGTCGAGACCAAAGTTGGTCACGATAGCCCCACGTTCGGCTCGGTTCTGTGCGACAACCAATCCGTGACTTTCAAATTGCCCGGCATTGAAGATGGCGGCGCCGCCGGGGCGGTTGAAGAAATGTTCCATCGTTCCCGCAATCGGCGGCGGAACGATCCCAAGTTCGACAAGATCTTCTGGCTCACCGCTGGAAGGCGACGTGCTAGTATTCGATACAAACACTAAACCCGTGCCTTGAATCCGCGCACCAGCATGGTTCCAAATCGCCCCTCCCCACGCGGCATCATTCTGCCAGAACTCCACCTCATTGATTTCCATCACCCCACCGTTGAAGATTGCTCCTCCGAGTAAGGCTTCCCCGCCATGAAAGACGGCGTCGGTAATCGATAGTTGGCCGGCCGATCGGATTTGCCCTCCTTCGGAAGCACTGCCGCCGAGCACCGTCACTCCGCTTAGATCAACTCGGGCGCCGAAATCGATGTCCAGAAAACGAGAGTCACCTTCGATCAGAATTACCGTCGTATCTTTACCTGCCCCACTTATTTCCAATCGGCTGCCAACTTCTTCGACTCGCAGGTCTCCCGCATTGATCCGATAAATTCCTTCGGTCAGTTGGATCGTATCATCATGGCCACCGGATTGGGTCGCTACCAAAGCCGCCCGTAAACTTCCGTCGGTGCCATCGGGAATCTCAGGAGAAGCAGAGTAAACGGCAAGCAGTCGACGTGCTTCGAGAAAATCAAGACGAAGACGGCGATTTCTTTTCGTTCTCATCAGGGGGCTCATCTCGGATCAGTCGGGGGTTTTGCGGAGTAACAGTTACAAGCGAACGTCACCTAACGAAAGAGTGAGAGATCACGCCGGTCCGTTTCGCATTTTTGCGGAAGAACGTGGGAGCGGTACAAATAGCCAGCCAGAACAACCGCGGCGACCGAATACAACGACCATTGCCAACGAAGGGTGAACGATTCGAAGCCTCGCATGGTCGGTTCGGCTTCTACCGAAAAGGCTTTGATGATCGGCCAATTCGCCTTACTCTCCACGGTTACCTGCTGGCCGGAGATCAGTTGAACGATTCCAAAGGAATTGAATTCGGAGGGGATCTGCGATGACTCGGTAGGCGCCGGGGAACTCTCAAGCAGGTTGACTCCGTCAAGTGACAACCAGTGCATCGCAACAGCCGGAGTGGAGTCTGCTGTTGTAACGGTAGAAATGCCGTGCTCAATGACATGTATCGAGACGTCTTCTTGTGCGTTTGAAACCGTGTGGCGATTCGGCCACGCGTCGGCATCAAGGTTCAAGCCGATCAACTCCGCGTGAGAGTCTGCTTTCCCAGAACCACTGCGGCTTAGATCGTGTTGGTTTGTCGTCGGAATGGTCGGATTCATCACCGCGGCAACGTCCGCCGAATTATCCACGACGGAGGCCGACGGAACGTCCGATTGCAATTGATCGTCTTCGCGGGCATTCGAGTTTGCGTCGCTCGGAATGCCGTTGAAATCATCCCATGCGCTGTCAACAAGATCCCCGCTACTCGTTTCCAGCGAGGAAGAGACCGATGGCAAGTTCGGTTCGACCGGATCAAGGGTTTGAAGTTCATTCACAACATCGGATGAAGTGCGAACGGATTCCGTGGGGTAAGAAAACGACAATGGCGTTCCAAACGGATCATCTCCGACCACCTGGAACCCAGCAGCGGCGAGATCAGTTGCTTGCCGAAGGTCGGGTGTCGAACTTGTGTTGTGGGACGGTCGGGTGATCGCTTGTTGCCATATCAAGTCGGTAAGTGATTCGACGTTGGCGGGCGCCGTCTCTTTGGCGATTTCATGAAGCTGCTCCAATTGCTTCAAACCTTGGAACGTGGCGCCAGATAGTTCCTCGGTTCGTCCGGACTGATCCACAATCATCACCGTTTCATTCATTGCGACCCGTATCGGTGGTAGCTGTGAAATTAACGAAGCAAGCAACTTTCGCCCTTCGAGCGATTGCACCGATAAGTGGCGTCGAGATTTGCAAAAGGGATTCATAGTCCTAAACCAAGTGTGATCAGATGGGTGGGGAATGTTTGATCGTTGATAGATCGGTGTTTATTCAGCGCCGATGATCGCAATTCACTCTCCGGACCAATCCGAGTCCGAGTTAGTAGCCGGGACGCTTCATGCGGTTTCCCTTGTTGATTCAATAGTGCCGCAAGGTTACCGATCAAATTCGCGTGCAGATTTAGCACAGACGCGTCATCGGAATCAGATTCGAAAGTCGGTTGTAGCACTGTGATCGCTTTTTGTAATTGTTGCTCGGCTTCGCGAGGTCGGCCGACCTGTTGTAGGAGCATCGCGAGGTTGCTGAGCGTGATCGCGAAGTGGCAACGGAGCGTCTTAGCTTGGGAAGTCTCGCCAACGGGAAAATTGTTTGGCGGCAAACGATCAATCGCTTTTTCAAACGCTTCGATCGCAGCCTCGAAAGCCTTGATAGCTTCCGCATTCGCCCCGATGCTTCGGTTGATCGTTCCGAGATTGCTGTATCCGATCGCGACGCGGGGAAAACTCTGCTGCGTCAGTGGTAAGGTTCCGCGTAGTTGGGTTGATTGTTGAGCCAAAGTAAGAGCATCATCCGATCGCCCCGCATCGCTCATGATTGCCGCGAGGTTGTTCATCGCATCGGCGAGCGTTCCGACTTGACGTGCAGCAAATGTTCCGGAGGAGAGATTGGCGGCATCGTGAGGAATTGATGCTGGGTTGCGTAATTGATCCATCGAACGATGGATTAATGTGATCGCATCGTCGATGCGATCGAGCCGTTGATAGACGATACCGAAATGATTCAAGGTCATCGCAAGGATGTATTGATTCGCTTCACTCTCGGCGTCTTTGGGAAGTTTGATTTGACGTAAGAGCCGGAGTGCACCAGCATGGTCACCGGCGTTAGAACGCAACATCGCACGTTCGTTGAGAGCCTGATG
Source organism: Roseiconus lacunae (assembly GCF_008312935.1). NCBI lineage: Bacteria > Pseudomonadati > Planctomycetota > Planctomycetia > Pirellulales > Pirellulaceae > Roseiconus > Roseiconus lacunae. The sequence continues at coordinate 1,277,537 of NZ_VSZO01000001.1, forward strand.
CAAGTCTGTTTGCCCGCGCTGTGGGGTGGACTGACATAACTGTTCGATTGCAGTTTCATAAGCGAGATCTGCTTTTTGATACTCACCTAGCTTGGTAAGCAACCGGGCGATCTTCCAGTGTGTCATCGCGACTTCGGCGGCAAGCTCCGTATCGGACTGTGACGATTCGATAAACCGTTGGTAGTACCGTAGCGACCGTTCCAGAATCTGATGGCGGATTGCTTCGGAACCGGGAATGCCCTCCAGCTGCTCGGCGATTTCGATTCCCAAGTTGTCGACAGCAGCACGGGCTTGGTCGTAGTTGGTTGCCGCTGACCGTAAAGCCGATTCGGTTCTAAGTTGTTCGCCGCGCAGTATCAAATTGTGGATCAACGAGAGTGACAGTAACGCGATTGTGATCAAACAAATCGCAGTGATCACATTCGAATGACGTCGACTCAATCCACGCATGCGTTCGATGAATGAAGCCGGTGTCGCCACAATCGGCTTGCCAGCGGCAAATCGTTTCAGATCTGCGGACATTTCATCGGCATCGGCATACCGGTCTGATTTGTCCGGTCGCATGGCACGATTGACAATCGTCAGCAAATCACGATTGATAGGAACCGCGTGGCAGGGGCCAGTCGAAGTCTGCTCGATCGGGGGTGGGAATCCAGATTGAAGTTGCCGCAACAGTCGCAAGCCATCGTACTCAGAAAAGATCTGTGATCGTGTGGCGACTTCATAAAGCGTCGCGCCAAGTGAATAAATGTCACTTCTGCGATCGATCGCCTCGCTTCGCCCGCTTGCTTGTTCCGGGCTCATGTACCGCAACGTGCCGACCACATCACCGCTTACTGTCAGGTTGGCCAGGAAGGAAACGCGGGCTAAGCCGAAATCACTGATCCAAACCTTTCCCCATCTGTCGAGCAAAAGATTCGATGGTTTGACGTCGCGATGGATGACTCCCAAGCGATGGGTCGCCGCCAGAGCCGAAGCGACGTCCGCAAACGAGGATGCGATCGCCCGTTGACGATTTTGTTCGTCTTGGTCGGACGGCGGCTGACGATAGGCGCATCCCGGACAATCGAGTGCTGTCCCATCAATCAAACGCATCACATAAAATTGAACTCCGTCGATCTGATCGATATCATAGACGGGGACGATGTTAGGTTCCTCAAGCGAAGCTGCCGCCATAGCCTCACGTTGAAAACGCTGAACACGTGCCGGGTCCGAAGACGAAACCGGTGAGAATACTTTTAACGCGACCGGTCGATTCAGGGTGCGTTGATGGGCGTGGTACACCACACCCATCGCCCCACGGCCAAGTTCTTTGATGATTTCGTAATCACCTAGCAAGTCACCCGGTTGCAAAACACGACGCGGTTTCGGCGCATCGACAGGATCGACTGCCGAATGCAGCAGTGCCAGGCCGTCAAGGCATTCACGCAAGGGACCCGCGTACGTACTATTGGCAGCGATGAACGCTTCAATTTCACTTTCGTCAGTACTTCTTCCCGACTGGACGAATGCTTCGAGAAGCTCGGCGACTCTTCCTTCAAAAGAGAGATCGTCATTGTCCGTCAACTCGGTCGGTTGCGCTTTCATGCGTCGTTGAATTCCGCTTCGTAGTGACTTTTTAAAGCCCGCAAGGCTCGCATCCAAAGTAACCGAATCGCTTGGGGGCTACGTCCCATTTGCATAGCGATTTGTTCGGTTTCCATTCCAACAAAGTTTTTTAACATGACCACGGTTCGGTAATGCTCCGGCAAGCTCGCAACCAGGTCTGCCACTCGCCGCGATTCTTCGTCTGCGATCAAAATTTCGGCAGGATCCGGTGTTCGTCCCGGCAAGATTGACGCAGCCAGAGTACAGCTCGATTCCAATCCGGCCGCGATCGCATCAAGCGAAACTTCCCGCCGCACATCCCGCTTGCCCGCTTCGACATGCCGTTCAAATTCGCGGACGAGGGCGCGTGAGAGTATGATTTTTAGCCAGGCCGATAGCTCGCCGGCCGAACTTCCGCGAAACTTTTCAAAGTCACGTTGAGCTGCCAACATCACCTCTTGGACCACATCAGATGCGCTGACGCGTTGGCCCAATTGTTTTCCTAACTGCGCAGCAGCAAGCAGATACATGTAGTTGCGATAACTTTGCAGCAAACACCCCAGAGCGTCCCCGCCCTGATTTCGAGCCTGCTCGATCGCAGATTCAATCTGTTCAGTCGAAGAGATCGCCACTCAATTTGCCTTGAAGATTGCATAACGGTCACCCCAAGAGTGCGAATTTTGGGGCGAGTGTTTCTGCATCACAGCCGCTTTTTTACAAACAGTCGCCGATTTCCCCTCTGGCGATCAACTCCCCAAACGATAGAGGCTAGCAATGATAGGGGGCCAGTACTTCGTCAACATCCGAAATTAGGATTAGCCGATTGGTGTTAGCCACGGTTTCCGTGCAATAACTGCGTCGAAGGCTAGTTGGCTGATGAGTCGAACCCGAAACAGGAAGTTCTAGATCATCTCGATTTCCGATCGCCTTATCCACACGTCTTGCTCGTTGGCCAAACCGACGCGGACCCAGTCGTCGCGTTCTTCCAAGACAGTCACTTCGACGCCGGCTGGAAGTGGGGTTTTCAATCGCGCCGGTGCGGCAGGGGAGTCGGCTGCCCGAGCGATCACATCCGGGACGACGACGACCGCCGCGCCATCCCGCTGTGGTGACGACACGACACCAATTGCTAGCACCCCGCACCAAACGACCAACAAGATCGTTGGCAACGCCCGACCTACGATTGCCCCCTCGCCGAACACGCCGCGTTGTCTGATCACCAGACCCATCGCGAATCCGACAAACAGCAACGCGGCAATGCCATACCAAGTTTTCTTCGTGGCGCTGGCCGCCCGGTTCCATCGCCAACCCAGCCACATCGTGTCTTCGATAGGGACCGGAACCCAATCGGGCAGCAGTGATCTGGCGTGGAGTAAGTTCTGCCTCGCCTTCTCGTTGCCGGGAGCAATTGCGATCGCCCGACGATAGGCGATGATCGCCGACCCCAGGTTCTCTGCACCTAGCGCAGCGTTTCCGATGTTGATCCAAAGCTCCGCCGTCGGACGCTGCGTCGACGATTCGACAGCCTTCTTGAAGTAGGTTTCGGCGATTTCAAATCGTTCAGTTCTCTGCCCCCGATCGGTCGTTTCCAATGCAAGTTGGTAGTTGTCGATTCCTTGCCGCAGCAATTCTTCCGGTTCGGACGATCGCCCAACAATGGCTGATCCAAAGATGAACAGAATGATTAAAGGCGTACGCATTAGCTTCATCAGGTTGAACGAGTTCTCGGTGCTCGAATGATTGATTGCCGGGAAAAAAATGTCAATCGAGGAGTCGATCCATGCGGTTTCTTACCGCAAAAGTCACGTTGCAGGGACTCTGCCAGCGAAAAATCTTGCCGTCAAACTTGTCCTGATCGAGAGAGATTGGAACTCCGTTTGCAGATTTCTAAACCCAGACCGCCCGCCCTGGTACGACACCTTTTCCACCAGGCCAGCGTTTCAAACCAGCTTCGTCTCAATCAGTACCTCAACCGAGTTGACTTCAAGAAGAAAGCACGAGGCGACTGAAAGGCGAGACGTTTTGGATTCAATCAGACAGATCGATTGGCATCGGATGGTTCGCTCACGCGGTGCGGTTTTCCCCTTCCACCTTTTCAAGGAGACATACATGAAATTTCGAACTCGAATCGCTGCCGTTGGCACCACTGTCGCACTGATGATGCCCGCAGCCCAAGCCCAGAATGTTGGTGGCGCGATCAGTGATGCTGTACAAGATCGGCTCAGCCCGGGTAATACGATCGATTCGCGAGACGCCCTTCGCAATGGCATCCGACGTGCCACCGGTGGCGTGCTCCGTGGCGACAATTTAAATCAAGCCGTACGCGACGGGATCAACGAAACTGCCCGCTCGGTTGAAAACAGAGCGTATACCGATGGGGCAGTTCGCGGTAACGCGGGCGTCTACACCGACAGTCAAGGTTACATCCGTAATCGTGGCGATGTACGCGGTCAATCACGAACGATGTATCAAGCCAACGACGGTCGCTGGTTCTACCTTGATAACAATAATCGAGCAGTTTACAGCGGTTCAGCATCGCAAGGCGGTCAATACGGCAGTGATCACCGCGCCCAGAGCCACGCCCAATACTATGGGCACCAAGGCAACGCGCATGTCGGCTATCAAGGCCATTCAGAACGTGGGCGTCTCGGTGCTGCGATCGAAGAAACCGATCAGGGGGTTCGCGTCACCAGTGTGGTCGAAGGCAGCGCGGCTGCAAAAGCCGGTCTACGGACTGGCGACGTGATCGTCACCGCCGACGGCCAAAAGATTGAATCGCCACAAGCACTGGGACAACGAATCGCGGATGCGGAGAGTGATACCAATATGCAATTGGTTGTCAAACGTGACGGTCGGGAACAAGAGTTGACGGCATCGCTCGGTGCTAAAATGGATAGCCAATCGCGAACCGGTAATGGCAACCGAATGATGCGTGGCAATCGCGACTTGAATAATCGAGTCAATCAGCTGGAGCAGCAGCTCAACAGTTTGCGAACCACCATCGATGACTTGCGTCGTGACATTCAAACGACTGGTAACGAAGCAATCGAGTCAACTCGTCAACGCGGCGAAACGCTTTCGGATAACGTTGAAAACGAAGCTTACGAAGCAGCCAACGAAGTGAACGCTGCCGCTGAGAATGCGACCAGTACCGCGCGCGAAGCTGCTGCGGAAGCTTCGCAAACAACACGGGACGCCGTCCGCTCGACCGAAGCAGCCGCTAACGAAGCTGCGAAGTCGGCGACTGATGCCGCCCGTAATGCAACCGATGCCGCCCGGGAAACGGTGGAATCGGCAGGTAACGGTCTCGGCCTCGAACAGTAAGCCTCGAACAATAATTCGGCGAAAGCAGAAATTAATTTATAGACAGATGTGGCCGACTCGAACGGCCCGATCAAAGTACCCCGGTCACTGGCCGGGGTATTTTTTTTGGTCAGACCACATCGCCTTGATCACACTTTCGGCCACGAGTTGCCCACATGGAAGATCGCCGCCGGTTGTCGCTATACTCAGCATGATCCCAATCACCCCAGCGGAAAGAAATGAGCGACCAGAAGACGATCGAGAGCCTGCGGATGGCGTTGGAAGTCTCGCCCGACAACGTGCCTCTACGCCTGCATCTGGCCGAGATCCTTCTCGGTCTGCGGCAATATGAGGACTCGGAGACGCTGCTGCGAGCAGGACTCGTCAACCGCCCTGACCATGCGGAGTTGAAACTAGCGCTTGCGAATGCGTTTTATCTGCAACAAAAAGACAACGAAGCAATCGTCTTGGTTGAAACGATCGGTAAGCAAGACGCTAAGTATGCCGAAGCGTTATTGCTACAAGCGCGATTACTCGCTCGTGGTGGTGAAACGCGACAAGCGGCCAACGTGTACCGTTCGGCAATTGATGAAGATCCCGATTTAGTTGACGAGGCACTGGGGGAAGAATTAGGTGTCTTTCCTGCCCCGGCGTGGGGAGAGCCATCGGATCCCGAATCACAGCCCTGGCGGCAAGCACAGCCGGCCGGTGATCAGCAATTGACACCTCAATCGACTTTCGAGATCGAACGTCCGACAGTCTCGTTTGATGACGTCGGCGGAATGGATTCGATCAAGGAAGAGATTCGGATGAAGATCATTCATCCGCTCACGCACCCTGAAATTTACAAGGCGTACGGCAAATCGATCGGCGGTGGAATCTTGATGTATGGGCCGCCCGGTTGCGGCAAGACACACCTCGCACGGGCGACGGCAGGGCAGGTCAATGCGAAGTTCATGTCGGTCGGGATTCACCAGATTCTTGATATGTGGATTGGCAACAGTGAAAAGCAACTTCACGCGTTATTCGAACAGGCTCGTAAGAATTCGCCGTGTGTATTGTTTTTCGATGAGGTCGACGCGTTGGGGGCTTCGCGTACCGACATGAAAACAAGCGGTAGTCGTCACCTGATTAATCAGTTCCTCTCCGAACTTGACGGTATCAACGCATCCAACGAAGGCGTATTAATTCTCGCGGCAACGAACGCCCCTTGGCATCTTGATTCCGCCTTTCGTCGTCCCGGCCGTTTTGACAGAGTCTTGTTCGTTCCACCACCGGACCGGCCGGCGCGATCCGGAATCCTGGAAATCATGCTCGCCGGAAAACCGATCGATAAAGTCTCCTACGAAACTTTGGCGAAGAAGGCCGAAGGTTTCAGCGGTGCTGACTTAAAGGCCGTCGTCGACGTTGCGATCGAAGCCAAATTGTCGGAAGCAATGAAGGAAGGTATCCCCAAACCGCTCACGACCAAAGACCTTCAACAAGCGATGTCGAAGGTCAAACCTTCGACGAGCGAGTGGTTTTCGACGGCAAAGAATTATGCCCTCTTTTCGAATCAAGGTGGGGCCTACGACGATATCCTGGATTACCTGAAGCTGCGATAAAAACATGGATCAGTACGACTCGCTAATCAGTCGCGCGCAACTATTGGCCGCCCAAGATCGTTACGATCTTGCCGAAGAAGAATTAGGCAAAGCAATCGCACTCGATCCCGATCATGGTGCCGCTTATTCGATGCTGGCGCATATCAAGTGCGTCCAAGGTCAGAACCGTGAGGCAACGGAACTCGCCAAACGCGGCATCGCGATGGAACCGGACAACGCGTATGCCCATTACACGCTTGCCGCGGTTTACTATGAACGGGATCGGTATGACGAGGCATCAACGGCGGTAGACTCAGCGACGGAGTTGGATCCGACCGACCCCGATTTTCACAGTCTGAAGAGTCTCATCGCGCTCCAGCAATATCGCTGGCAGGACGCACTCGAGTCGGCCGAAATGGGGTTGCAGTTCGATCCCGATCATAAAAGCTGCAATAACTCCCGGGCGATCGCGCTGACACGTCTCGGCCGGCGCGAAGAAGCCGGCGCGACGATCGATTCGGTCTTGGCAAAGAATCCCGAAGACGCGGTCACGCACGCAAACAGCGGGTGGAACAAACTGCATGGGGGCGAGCCCCAACAAGCGGCCGAACACTTTAAAGAGGCGTTGCGTCTCGACCCGAACAATCAATGGGCGAGAAGCGGGATTATCGAATCACTAAAGGCAAAGAACATTGTCTATCGCCAGTTTCTTCGCTACATGCTTTGGGTCTCCCGATTTCCGCCAAAGACGCAGCTTTTCGCCTTCATCGGTGTGATCGTAGTCTTGCAAATTTTGGTACGCATGCCATCGGGAAGCTCGCTGCAAACCCTTGGCAGCTTCCTGGCTCTCGGCTACCTCGCCTTTGTCGGTTCGATGTGGTTGGCAAGTCCGTTATTCGATCTGCTGTTGCGAATGAGTCGCTACGGACGGATGGTTCTCACCGATGAACGAAAAGCCGACACGACCTACCTCGCTCTCGCTCTTGTTGCCGTGGCAATCTTTTTGTCTGGGCCGATCGTTACCCAACTGCGGCAACAAGATGTCATTTACTATGCGATTCTCTTGATGCCCGTCGCCGTGTGTCTGAATACTTCTCGCCGCGCGAAACGCAAGTTGACTGCGATCGCCGTGATTGCGATCTTCGCCGTTGCCAGTGTTTATTGGTATCGATGGTATATCGATACTGGTATTGAAGGACTTGGCTCACTGCGAGAGATGTTGGATTTTGTAAAGGAAGTCGCCTTACGTGATGGAGACGACGCGGTTCCGAGTGGCGACGAAGAAAGTAAGCTACTCCAGATCGCCCAATACTACCGATCCCAGAATCGGCTAAACGACTTTTTCCTTTGGCCAGCCGTCGCGATGACATGGCTCTCGGACTACTTCAATCGGGTTGAAAAATAGGTGGGAATTGACCCGCGACGACTGAAAGAGTGTCAGTTGACTTCGATCAACGCTGTCGTGATCTTGTGGTAACTGCGGCGTAATGGTTGCCAGCGCCGTGCGGCTAACCTTGATCAAAGACGCCAGCTTTCACGGCGTCGTCCCCCATCATCGTCGCGTTCGATGGGGAAATCACCACGGTGCACAGATTACGCGTCGGTCGCGGAACTGATGTTGGCCGGCTTCGTATCGTCGGTGTCGTCTTTCGGGCTTTTGGATTCCCACCGTGCGATCTCGGTGAAGCGTTTCTCGACCTTCGACGTAATCGAGGACAATTCACCGCCACGGTGCATCGCTCGTTCTCCGCATTTTTCTTTTACCCGCTCGTCCAATTCGACTTGGATCGATCGTCCATCTTTGTTGCGATAACCAGACATTAGCAATGATCGGAGAAGTTGGTCGCACCGATCATCCGCGAGTGATTCTTCGCCCAATAAGACGTCACAGCAGTGTGTCGCGAGTGAATCAAGTTGTGCTTCGATTTGTGGATTGGTATTCGTATCGGTAGTCATGATTCGACCTTTTTTCATAGAGGTATTCGCGTGATCAAAAGACAGTGAACCTGTCGATAACGATTCCCGCGTGCGTCGATTGAGAGAGGTCGGTCGCAGTGACACGCCAGACTCTTCAACCCAGCCCGGATCAATGTGCAACACGTGTGCCAGTGCCGCAATCAGAGGACGCTTGGCTGCGTAGGAACTGCTTCTTCCGGCGCTAACCCACGTCGCCTCGAACAGGCTCAGAGACACAATTTCGCCAATCAAATCGAAGTAGGACACAAATGATTGGCCGTTGACCAACCACACCGACTGATTGCCGTTCATGGTCGTTCGTGTTCGCAGCCACCGGCTGTATCAGCTAAAATCCGATGCCGTTCATTGTGATCCGAAGTTAAACCGCCAAGACTTGCCAAAGGCTTCTCAAGATGCGAGCGACTCCTAATCGTCGAACATTTGTCGTTGCCGGAGGGGCGATGGTCACCGGCATTTATGCGACGCTGCCGAACGATCTTCGGGCCGAGATCGCTTCGATCGAAAACAAACGACTGATAGAGCTTGGGCTCAACGCGCTAGCTCGGTCGCCTGATACAAATTACTTCAACGATGGGCATCGCGGTGCCTCAATGATTTCTGCGCACCTGATGTGTGTCAACAATCATTTCGACGAAACGGCGTCTCAGCGAATTGTCGAACTTTTTGATCTCAACTGGGCGTCATCGAAACTTTGCCAGCCGTTTCCGGAAGGTGATCGCGTCGAGGATGCGACCGAGCGAGTGGGCAAGGCGCTCGCCGAAGGAAGCGGCGTACTACGCCAAGTCGGGCACGATGTGATCTTTGCTATGCACGCGATCAAGGCGTTTCGTATGATGCCCGAACTCGCAACCCGAGAACGGGTCGATGGCGTTTGTCGTCTGATCAAGCTCTTCGAACCTTGGCGAGATATCGATCCCGATCCCGACGTCGACCCGCCATCGTTCCAAGACCAAAAAGAAGCGGCGCGCTTCGTGTTAACCGAGGCGAGTCATGCAATTGATCGCTTTGCCGGTCACGGCCAAGGATTCACAGGACACATGTTGACGTTCGGTCAGTCAATCATTGAACTTGCCGCGATGGGGGATCTCGAGTGGGCGGAAAGTTGTCGTACGGCATTTCGCAAGTACGTCACCGTCACACGTCGAGGGCCAGAACCGGATGCTAGAAAGATCAAGGATCACCAGAAAACCGATTTGCGTCCCGAAGATGCCGAATATTGGCAGCGACGTGGTGATCGTTCTTTAGGACTGGGACATGTCTTTAAGTATCCCTACGCGTACTATGATTTACTCGCGCGTGCCGATGATCCGGAGCTCCAACGTGAGCTTGAAGCGAAGGCTTGGCAGCTGTTTTAACGCTTCGTCTTTGGCCAACATTGGCCAACATCCGTTCGTATCATCCTGAATCGTGTTCTCGGATGATCGAACAATATCGATCCTATCGGAACACCGGTGTCGGCCAATCTGGAGGCAGGCGGCACGGCGTAGTGTCTTTAACAGCGTTGTGTCTTTCTCTGATCGTCGGGTTAGCCGCGTGCCATTTATCGCGGATATTCGTCAGGACGTAAGACGGGTTTTCTGTAGAAACTCTCTTTAGAAACCGCGGTTAACACCCATCGACTAAAACTCCGAATCCAAGCAAGCGGTCCAGGCAGAGCATCTATAGCGGGACGCGTTCTTCATCATGTTTGCATCCCAATTCCGATGCTAGCATGTTTGGTCTGCGGTTTTCGAACTGGTGCTGAAGCGCATTCACGCCACAAAAATGCTGTTCGATTCATCGCGTTGCCTCGGAATTCACTTGTGCACGGCCGCGCTGTCCTTAACGATAGAGTGACGTAGTGACTTAGCTTGAGTTGGGGGCACACTCTGTTGTTTGAACCTCGTGTTTTGTCAACACTTGAAATCGGGATCAGCCGCTCGGCGTGAGCCACGGCTTCTGAGCAACAATTGGTGCTAGTGCCCGTCGACTGAAGACTTGCATCCATAATTTCAAATGGAACAAGCACAGTGTGGCGTTCTTTGCGAAAGTCTTGCCAGCCCTGTCTTACCGAGCCCTGGTTTGAGCCGCTACACGTTCACTTTTCCCGTATGGTGTCTTTGGAGAACCTCGGATCAATGAAGTCTTTTAAACTTCTCTCGTCGTTAGTGTGTATCATGCTTGGTTTGTTTTTCGCGGTCGGCTGCGAAGGGGACTCGGAAGCCCAAGGTCCGGAGTTGGGAGAGATCGAGCAGTACTTGAACGATCACCCTGAGGAACGCGAAGACAATCCCGATGACTTCGAAGATGAGCAAGACGAACTTTCGGCGGGAAGCGAATAGACGAACTCAATCTAAATCGTTCTGCCCTCGCGGCGTTATTCTTTTGCTCTTTTCTGGAGGTAGCGTTGATGAACCAACGTTCGTCTCGTCATGGCTTCACACTTGTGGAGCTTCTTGTCGTGATTGCCATCATCGGCATTTTAGTGGGCCTGCTGTTACCGGCCGTGCAAGCTGCTCGTGAAGCCGCACGGCGGATGAGTTGTAGCAACAACTTCAAACAGATCGGCCTTGCGATCCACAACTACCATTCGACCTATAAAATGTTGCCTGCCAACCGCGGTGGGACTGCCCGGGTCCATGGCTCGAACAATCCACAGTCGCGAGAGCCGCGGACGATTGGCGGTTCGTACGGTGGAAACAATCTGCACAATCTCAGTGCCCAAGTTCAGCTCTGCCCGTTCTTCGAACAGCAAGGCTTGTGGGATCAAATTAGCAATCCGTTCCGCGTCCGCGAACCGGCGTCGGCAGCGGGGCAGTACGAGTTTAGTGCGATGGGGCCTAACGCTGACATGTCGCTCGCCCAACATGGTCAGTACCAATACGATCCATGGCTGACCGAGATTCCTATGCTTCGGTGTCCGAGTGACCCCGGACAGGGATTGCCGGCACAATCGCGTGTCAACTATGGCGTCTGCCTTGGCGATGCGCTGCAGTTTCAAAACACCGGTGGTCGGAACCAGGACGGAAGTTTCAATAACACCGCCCACCCACGAGCTAAGTCAACGTGCCGCGGAATGTTCTTCCCACGCATTTACACACGGTTCCGCGATGTCCTGGACGGACTCTCGAACACCGTCATGGCGGGCGAAATGAACACGCACCTCGGTGATCGCCATGTGACCACTCAATCGGTCGACGAAGGCGGCTTGGGAAGGGTGATGACCAACCCATCGGTTTGTATCGAAGACGTCGATCCGGAGCGGCCACGATTCTGGGATCCCGACACGGCAACGCTGACCGGCGGCAACCAAGGTCAACGCGGTTTCAAATGGTCCAGCGGATACTGCGTGCATACCGGGATCACGACCATTTTGCCACCGAACAGTCCTGTCTGCAGCAGTGGTCCAGGGACGTGGCGACCTGGGATCTACAGTCCAAGCAGCCGTCACCAAGGCGGCGCCCACATTCTGATGGGCGACGGCGCGGTCACGTTCATCACCGATTCAATCGAAGCCGGTGACAAGACGGCGGGAATGGTGGTTTGGAACGGGACCGCCGACCGAGCCCCGGGGATGCCCAGTCCCTACGGCTTGTGGGGCGCCCTCGGAACGCGTGCCAATCGCGAAATCATCGACGAACCCTTAAATCAGTGAACCCGCGAATCGGTCAACGTTTGGGAGCGTAGTAAGTCGAGGCAGACAGGTCACGATCGAGGAACAACGTTGCCGCCGTTTAGGAGGTGTACTTTGTTCCTCGATAGACCATGGTGCCGCTTTCCTGTGCGGCCTTTCGTGTGACCGCGGGCAAGTCCTCTTTGTGAGACAAAACGATCAATCGATCGCCGGCCGAAACGACGTCGGAGTGCTTTGGGTTGCGAAGTACTTCGCCGTGATCGCGACACAGGGCAACGACCACGTTGCCCCCATCACCGGTCAATTCGATGTCCTTGATCGTCGCACCGGCCAACGCTGATTTGGCGTTGATCGGGATCTCTAGCATGCCCAGCCCGAACGCTTCGAGGTCTTGATTCATCCTTGCGAATGCTCCCGCGTCGCCGACCAACGTTTCAACGCTAGGGCAAGAAATCAAGTTGGCGATCTTTGTCGCGCCAATCATCGTCGGTAAGACCACTCGGTCGGCACCGCTACGCAGCAGTTTTCGTTCGGTCGCGACTGATTCACCCCGGGCAATGATTTGAATCGATTCATTTAGGTCGCGCGCAGTTAACGTCACAAAAACGTTTTGGGCGTCCCCATTGAGAACCGTCGCCAAGACAGAAGCACGCTCAATCCCGGCTCGCTTAAGAACGACTTCATCCGTCGCATCACCGACGACGACGAACACACCGTCCCGTTCAGCCTCGGCGAGTCGATCGGCATCGCGATCGACCACCACCATTGGAATACCCGACGTGCGAAGTTCGGTGACCAACGTTTGTCCCACTCGACCATAGCCACAGATGATCGCGTGCTGACTGGTTTGTTCAATTCCACGACTCATACGGCGAGCCCCCAAGGCACGTTGGATTTCACCTTCGGCGATCATTTGTACGAATCCGCCGAGCACATAGATTCCGGAGCTGCATCCGGTGACCACGACCAACAAGGTAAACACCTTCAACCCAGGGTCGACGATCGGGCGAACCTCTCCGTAACCGACCCCAAAGATCGTGATCGCCACCATATAGACGGCGTCCAATACGCTCCAGCCGGCAAGCGTGTAGCCGATGACAGCGCTCACCGATGTCCCGACCAGGACGAACATGCCCAGACGCATCTTGTGAATCGAACTCGATCCTGACATTCGGTGGTCACCCTTGCGATAACAAAAACCGGGTACCGCTGCAGCCTGACAAGCGACGAAACCGCTGTCAACAAAATCGTTCTGCAAGGTCAACCGCCGAGTCATTAACGGACCCTTACGGCGGTTCGGACTGAGCAACGCAGCCGCTGAGCGAATCGGTTTGTTCCTTACGTCTGATCTTCGAGTTCATCGCGAAGTTGATCGGCGCGTTCGAGCCGTCGGGTACGCAGGTCATGCGGTGTGATTTCCTGCGTATAACGCACCGCCATCGCGACCAGTTTGGCGTGATCGATGGGTTTGGAAAGATAGTCATCGCAGCCACCATTGAGGCAACGCTGACGATCGCCTTTCATCGCATCGGCGGTGAGCGCGATGATCGGCCATTCGACGCCCATCGAACGAAGTTGTGCGGTGGCTTCGAGTCCATCGACGTTGGGCATCTGCATGTCCATGACGATCAAGTCGAATGCTTCGCCACGACCGACGGCATCGCCGACGATCCGTATTGCTTCGCCACCGTCCTCCGCCGTCGTCACATCCGCGCCCGCTTTTTCCAAAAAGTGTTGACTGATGTGGCGTATATCGCGCCGATCATCGACGACCAAAATCTTTGCCGATAAAGGTGGCAACTTCTTTGGAGCGATCACCTCCGGTTCGGTGCGGACGATCAAGCTAGGTCGAATTAACTCTAATTCGTCTTCCGCCTCTAGCGGTAATCGCACATAAAACGTCGATCCCGCTCCAATCTCGCTCTCGAGGTCCAGTTCACCCTGCATCATGTCGACCAGCCGGTGGCTGATCGCCAAGCCGAGTCCGCTACCGCCAAACTTTCGTCGGACCGACGTATCGCCCTGAGAAAAAGGCTTGAAGAGCCGTTCGATTTGTTCGTCGGTCATTCCAATCCCGGTGTCTTCGACGGCGAACTCAAGCTGCGGTGTTTCATCTTTAACAAACTTTACTTTCAAGATTACTCGACCTTCTTCGGTAAACTTGATCGCGTTGCCAATCAAATTGATCAGGACCTGGCGCAGTCGCTTCGGATCGGCATTGATGCACTTGGGAATCATCCCGTCAAAGTGGATGTCGAAGTCGACGCCCTTTTCCTCGGCACGTACCTGCATCAGAGATTGGATGTCGGCGACAAGTTCCGGTAACGCACAATCCTCGGGATCGATATCTAACTTACCGGCTTCGATTCTGGATAGATCGAGAATGTCGTTGATCAGTTCCAATAAGTATTCGCCGTTACGTTTCATGATCAGCACGCAATTGCGGTTATCGGGGTCATGCAAGTGACCAAGCAAGACATCGGCATAGCCCAAAATAGCTGACATCGGCGTGCGAATTTCGTGACTCATGTTGGCCAGGAATTCGCTCTTACTACGGCTAGCCGCTTGAGCCGCTTTTTCGCTTTTCTTTAAACGCCTTTCTTGCGCCTTCCGCTCGGTGATGTCTTGAATGATCGCACTGACCGCCGACACCGAACCTTCACTGATATCTTGCTCGCTTTCCGGGGTCAGCCAAAGCGGGTAGAAACTTGCCAACCAAGTGTGTCGCTGAGGTCCGGCGGAAGTTGTCCCGACGACTTCGATTCCAACTGTTTCTTGCCCTGACTGAAACACCTGCTCGTAGATCGGTGTGAGTTGCTTTGTCAATGTCGGGATGACTTCGTGGATCGATCGACCGATATGATCTTCGATCGGTAATCCGTGAATTTCCGCGAGTGATTCGTTGACGCGTTTGAAGCGAAGATCGGAATCGACCAAGGACATTCCTACCGGTGCCGCCTGATAAATCAGTTCAAGTTCCCGCTTTTGCCGTTCAAGTTCACTTCGAATGATGCCCAAATTCGTTTCGGCGCGGTACTGATCCTCGACGTCACTGATCGTGCCGACCCATTCACGGGTGCTGCCATCTGCATTTTTGACCGGGACCGCTTCGACGACGAACCGGCGAAAGGATTGACTTTCGCGATGCCAAATCCTGCCAGTGGTCTGATACAGCTTGCCTTCTATGACCGCCTCTTTCCATCCACGGATCAACTCGGCACGGTCGTCTTCATGGATCGCCTCTGACCACCCCATACCTTGGTGCTCCGCCCACGTTTGCCCCGTGTAACGTTCCCAAGAAATCTGTGGGATCAGAAATTGGCCTTCCGAATTTGTCGTCCAAACAATGCTGCGAGTGCTGCGAAGAATCGCGTCGTGTCGGTCCTTGGCTTCGCGTAGGCGTCGTTCTGTCTCTTCGCGATGGACAATCTCCTCTTTCAGTTGCTCCACGGTGGTCGAAATCGATGGTAATGACATCAGTTGCGGCATGTGCCTGATCAAAACGATCACCGTCACCCAAGAGACAACCGCCATGATCACTTTCACCAACCCTGACACTCGGTAGATGGGGTGCCAGAAGATGATCGCCTCAATCGCGTGAACCGTCCCGCATGCCAAGATGAACGATGCGAACAGCCAAAACAACTTCGGATACGGAAAGTCACGACGCTTGCGGGCAAAGATGATCAGTGCGATCGGAATCGCAAAGTAGGCACCAAATGTTGCCGCATCAGAAACGATGTGAAGCCAACCTAAAAAGTCAGACCAATTTCCGCAGTACCAACGCGCCGGAAAGTCATCGGTGTTGAGAAGCTTCTGGAAGAATTCGGACATTGCCTTCATTCAGCGGCGTTACGCCAGTCATCCCGTAAGGGACGGTTGTTTGGTGACGGATCATTGACGGCTGGGCTCGCCAGCTAATGAACTTCCGCCGGCTTCTGGCGAAAGTTGTGACCCGCCCGCCAACGCTGGAGGATCGAGACATCACTTGCAGGCTGACGAGAAACCGTCGACGTCCAACTTTGGTATAGAAGAACCGATTCGAAAATTGTCTGGTCAACGCTAGCATCGGGCCAACATCGAAAACACGTGCAATGTGACCGTCGGCGTCAGCATTCAAGCTCGAATGATTCAACTTTTGAACGCTTCTAAGTCTAACTGAGAATCTTGTACTCGCTAGCGCCTGAGGCCTTCGATTCAAGCGATCAATTTAGCGTGCGAATTCGGTGTCACCGGTGATTCGATGCAAAGTTTGGGCAGCAGAAAGCATTTACGAGCGGGACGAGTCATCCGCGAGCTTCCGCTCCAATTGTAAGGGCATAGCGACGTGTCGCTTGATCCCTCGGATCGTGAGGGTGTCACCCCTTCGCGAACCCCCGACTAGAACTCACTTGACAACAAACTCGCTTTGCCAGCAGATTGACCGGATGATCGCCAACCATTGCTTCTAACTTAATCGCCGGAATGTTGGAGAAATTCACTTCAATCAGCGGACTGATTCATTGCGGTGATGACTGGCGTTCGGGGGCCCGGGTTAGAATCGAAGTTAACATTGTGTAGAGCCTTGCCCGTCGATATCCGCCGCCTTGGCGTTCGTATTCACGAACGAGCAGCTGAGCTTTTTTCGCCGTCCATTCGCCTTTCGGCCCCCCGGTATCGCTGTGAAGCAACTGGTAGCGGAGTCTTTGTCGAAGTTCAGGCTTAGTGTATCGATTCTTATCCATCGGTTTCATCTCATCGCACCATCCAATTGGGCGGCTCTACTGGGTTCCTCCAAGATTATCACGCAAGAGGACATCATCTTCGTTTGAGGGCTATCTTGCATCCTTTATGCCAATGTCCGAACGGCAACAGAAACGTGGCTGATGATGCGGTTTTTTCCCGCAATACAGGACGATCGAGGGTGATCTTGGTGCACGACGCGCGTTTGCTGACCAGCGGTTTAGTGATTGTGACGATCGACAGGATTCGATAAGAAATTGTCATGATCGCAAGCTTTCGTCGCATCGATCACGCCACAATGCAGTTTGCCGATTCATTCACTTGCCCTGAAACGTACGATGTCAACGCCCGATTTACGTCAAGCCCTTCGCAGCGAAACGGCGGCTTCCCACAGACAGCTTGATCAGCGCATGGGCGACCTGGACCTATTCGGATCACCACAGCATTACGCCGCCTACTTAGCTCTGATGCATTCATTGCACTTGGCAATGGCTGATTCGATCAACTGTGTGGCGAATCACTTAAACCTGTCAAGCAACGAGGTGTTGATCCGCTCGCTGGAGCAAGATCTGGACTCAACCGGGCACGCATCGCTGCGAAACCAGTCAGCGAATACAACGCAACAAAACGGTAGCGATACGGTCCGCGAGCGTCGCTCGCCCAGTGCGGAGCAGTGGGGCACGGCTTACGTCATCGAAGGTTCTTCGATGGGGGGCGTGTTTCTTTATCGGCAAGCCCAGCAAAAACTGGATCCTTACCTCGGCAGCGAGTTCTTACGTCAACTCTCGGGTCATGCGGCAGACCGCTGGCCACGATTCATCGAGGGGCTTCGCGCCACCGACATTGATTCCGATCGAGCCATCACATCGGCGAAGGCAACGTTTCGGCAAGCGGAAATTATTTTGGAACAACTGTTACTTCGGCTGAACCGTTCAGAAGATGAAGAAAGAACTCACGGGAGTTCGAACCTCTCCGATCTGGGCGGTCAGCATTAGCCGCGGGCCCGCATACCTTGCTCGATGCGTGCAGGTGCGACGTTCGGACAGATTGAGTGCAATTTGAGTGCAATCGCGTTTGATTTAGCAATCCATCTTTGGCATTCAATTGCAGTCAGAATCGCATTCGATATCGCAATAACGCGCGAGCGTTTCGAGTAAGTCTCGTCGCACAATCGGTTTCGTCAAAACGTCGTTCGCGCCGGCCGCGGAAGCTTGTTGCTTGGTTTCCGAGACGGCATCGGCGGTCAGCACAACGATTGGAATCGTCGAATTGAATTGACGAATCTTTTCGGTGGCTTCCAACCCATCCATCTCAGGCATTTGTATGTCCGTGATGACCGCGGTGAACTCGTTTGGTTGGCTGCGAACTCGATCCAGCAATTCAACCCCGCTTGCGACAATGTCGGTTTTTCCACCGGCTGCCTCGATGATCCGCTTCAGGATCATCTGCGTCGCCGCGGTGTCTTCGGCGATCAGGAACTTGCAATCTTGCAACAGTTCTTCGATCGATGCGGACAACGGGGGGCGTTCAGATTCGGCGGGCGCCGGCATTTCGGCAGGACGCAGTGGGACCGTAAATGAAAATGTGCTGCCCTCATCGACCTCGCTTTCGACGTGCATGCTGCCACCCATCAACATGACGAGGCGACGACAAATAGCGAGTCCCAACCCGGTCCCGCCACCGGTCTTGGCCTTTCCTTTCGTTTCTGATTGGATGAACGGAAGAAAGATTCTTTCGAGATCGTGTCGTGGAATGCCGCATCCGTTGTCGACAACTTCGACCAGGAAAAACGGATTGGACGGCTTGTCGGCTTGTGTGCGAACACGAACGTTGACATCGCCACCGGGGCAAAATTTTATCGCGTTACTGATTAGATTTAAAACGACTTGGCGGACCCGAATCGGATCAGCACTGACGACCGCGGGCAATGATTCGTCGAAGTCCAAGGAAAGAGTTGTTTTGTTTTCCTTGGCACGGACCCGCATCAGCTCGATCGAACGGGCGAAGAGCTGGCGTAGCTCGAAGGCCTCCTCATCGACCTCCAGTTTGCCTGCTTCGAGTTTCGAAAGATCGAGAAGGTCGTTCAGGATTTCGACCAGGTACTGCCCGTTGTCGCGCATCGTCCGCACGAGTTCTTCTTGATCGACCGACAGATCGCTCTCCAAAAGCAATTCGCAGATCCCCAAGACGGCCGTCATCGGCGTGCGAATCTCGTGGCTGATACTGCCCACAAGTGACGATTTCGCCTGGTTCGCTGCATCGGCCGATTGGCGACTTTCATGGACCTCTTTGAGTAGTTCATGCCGTTCGATCGCGTTGTCGACGACGCGGAACAGGACCGACGGATAGATCGAATCTTTGGTGATGTAATCTTGCGCCCCCAGCTGGAGCGATTCACCGGCATCGTTGTTCATCGTACTGCCCGTCAGAACGACAATCGGGATCATTGGCACCCCAGTCGGACGGCGAATCTGTTCAAGGAAATCATTGCCCGAAAGACGTGGCATGTGCAGATCAACGATCACACAATCGATCGGATCGGATTGATTGAGGCACAGTTCAAGCCCGGACTCCCCGTTATCGGCTTCTAAAAAGTGGTAGCGTCGCTCGGGCGCACCTTGCATCAATGCCGAACGCACTCGAGCGCGATCTTCCTCGCAATCGTCGATTAATAGGATCCTTTGAACCCGATCTTTACGCTTCGTGTTCATCAGGAACCCTTTTGGGAATCGTGGGGCGGGCGTCGGATGGCTCGCCGGTCAGGGGTGATCGGCAGGCATTTCGGGCAGAGTATTCTGGCAAGGCGACATCAGCGGTCCAGTAGGTGATGGTGTGATCAAGCAGTTTGATCATCTCCTTGGTTTCGACGCGTTTGACGTGAAACGAAGTACCGCCGAGTTGATAAGCCTGGCGAATTTCGTTGGGGTTGGCTGAAGTTGAAAAAACCAATTTAGGAATGCATTCGTAAGCGGGGTTTTGTTTTAGTTGTCCGAGAACTTCCATTCCGCCAGTGACGGGAAGTCGTAAATCCAAGTACAGCAAATCGGGAACGCTGTCCTTCGACCGTGCGAGCAAGTCATCGCCAGAACGAAATCGTTCGATCTCGATCCGTCCGTCGCTTCTGCGGCATGCCGAATCGAGCAGTTCGAAGTCCTCGTTGTTGTCCTCCAAAACCCACCAATTCAGAGTACGGGTGGTCATGATGCCGGCTCCCATCCAAAAAAGAACGCCGTCCCCGACAGACTGGCTCCACTTTCCTGGGCCACGATTTGCACCCGACCACCATGGCGTTCGATGATCCTACGGACGATCGTCAGGCCCGCCCCGCTTCCGCCACCGTACTGATCATGTTGGTGTAGTCGACGGAAAATATCGAAAACTTGTTCACGGTATTTTTCGTCGATCCCGATCCCGTTATCACGTACGAACATGACGTTCGGCCCGAATTCGGGGAATTGATTCAACGGCGACTGTCGATAATCCACCTGGCCGATTTCGATTACTTTTTCGGGGCTTTCGTTGTATTTGATGGCGTTAGAAATCAAGTTCATCAGGATTTCGCGGACACAAGAAAAATCGCCCACGATGGTAGCGTCATTGACCAACGTGACCCGAACGCCGTCCGGATTCCTGCCACCGAACAAGATGTCGATGGCCTGCGCCATCGCATCCTTCAGGTCGAACGTTTCCCACCGTAGGTCCTGACGACCGACCCGTGAAAAACGCAGCAAGCCGTCAAGCAATTCGCCCATCCGTCCGACCAATCGTTTCAGTCCGCCGATGCCTTTCTGAAACGTGGCGTCGTTCTTTGGCCCTTGTTCGAGCAGGTATAGATAATGATTCAGTCCGCGAAGCGGTTCTTTCAAGTCATGTGATGCGGCATACGCGAACGCATCAAGGTCAGCATTAAGCTGCCGAAGTTCGTCGTTGATTCGCTGGACACGATCGGCTTGTTCGATGACCAAGTTGTTCAGCGTCGCACGCAAGGTTTCGGCGGTTTCACGCTCGGCGGGCGACCACGGAAGCGATGTCCCCTCAACCTGCTCGGTAAATTTGGCAAACGACTTTCGTGGGGAAAGCCGACCCGATTCATCCGTTTCGCTTTTAACCGGATCGCCTGCCCAATGGATGGTCGACGCGTACGGCGCGCGAAAGAATAGCAACTCACCGCTATGCTTTCGTCCCAACCGAATCGCCAGCATTCCGGCTATCTGATCTTTATAGTCAGAAGCTTCGGGGATCCAATTGGAAAGCTTGTCGGTGAACGCCAAGTGGTCTTCGGTTTGCTCGTTCAGTTGCTTGAGTAGGGCTTGGATTTGCGTTTCGTCCGGCGTCGTCCCCCAACAGAGAATTTGATCGCGATGGTGAAACGCGATACCGTCGGCAGAAAACAGTTCGGTGAACCAAGGTGCCGAATCCAAAATTGCTTGTTGAAGATCTTCCCGGTTGGCAAACTGCATCGCTCGTTGGGCGATGTTGTCGTTGATCTCGATTCGTCTTGCGAGCAATGATTCCTGACGACGACTGGAGAGGTAAGTCGACAGCAGCGAACCGGCAAGTTCACATACATCGCGTTGATCGGGCGAAAGCACCTTCTCCGTTCGATGATGACAAGCGATCAGCCCCCACAACCGATCACCGTTGATGATCGAGATCGACATGCTTGCGCCGACACCCATGTTGCGAAGGTATTCCAAGTGGATCGGCGAAATGGCGCGCAATTGGGCGTAGGACATGTCAATCGAGCGTGACGACGAAGCTTGATCTGTCGACGCGCCCGGCTCGCCGATCATCGCTGGCGACATGGGGATCGGATCGGCATTGACGTCCGAGACGACACGAATCCAATTGAGGACGTAAAGCCTGCGGGCAGGGAGCGGGATATCACCGGCCGGGTAGTGAAGTCCTAAGAACGCTTCCTGGTCATCTCGCTTCGCTTCGGCGATCACACTGCCGTGATCATCATCGTGAAAACGATATAACATCACCCGATCAAACCCGGTGAACGATCGGATGATCTCGATCGTCGATTGATAGATTTGCTCGAGTTGTTGATCTTCTAGTCCCGCGAACAATTGCCCGACAAGTTCCGGGCCGATCGTGTTGTCGGGGGCCAAATCACGTTCCAATTCGATCAAAATCAAATCGTCGCAGTGATGGGCCGAAGCGATCAGCGATCGGTCACCGATTTGGACGGGCCGTCGCAACCGCTTGCCTTCACGATGGGACGAAACCACTTGGGCAAGTGAATCGAGCTCCGGGGCAATCGTCGCAATTGGCTGACCGATCAACGACTGGCAGTCATCCGTCCGCGGCGTGTCGTCGGCAATTGGACCTTTGTGATGGGAGTCGTTTTCGGTGATACTCGCAACAGATGCATGCGTTGCCAAGCAGCGTTCCGGGATCCACTGAAACAAATTTTCGCTGACCGAGACAATCAGACGGCGGTCGGTTTCGTCACTTTCGCGCACGGCAATCATGCAGCCGTGCGGCTGGATTGTCGCGGGAAGATGAATGGGTTCCCGGTCACAATTGGTCAGCTCGACCGGACCTTGTAACGGCGTCCCGGGGAGATCGTAGGGCTCCATTGGCAGTTTTTCAGATCATGATCAAACGAAATTGACACCGTCCTCCTGATGACATCATGACATCACGCGGCTGTCCAGTTCTTGGTCTGCTGATCCGCCGAACTGCCTTAGGTCGATCAGGTGCAGAATTGACGCAAATATAACTGACCTTGGGGGTGGCTGAAAGACGCAGGCCCTAGACTCGGTTACGGATTACCAATAATCGCCGCTCGGTCATTTCTTCGATGGCATAGCGAATGCCCTCCCGTCCCAAACCGCTGTCCTTCACCCCGCCGTACGGCATGTTGTCGACACGCCAAGACGGGATGTCTCCGATGACAACGCCTCCGACGACGAGTTCGTCCCAAGCTTTCAGCGCCTTATACAAGTCTCGCGTAAAGATTCCCGCCTGTAATCCATACCGGCTGTCATTGATCTGCTTAATCGCCTGATCAAAGTCCTGGAACGTACTGAGCACTGCGACCGGGCCAAAAGCCTCTTGTGCACAGATCGGTAGCGTTTCCGGAACGTTTTCGAGCAACGTCGCTTCGACCATCGCCCCGTCGCGACCGCCGCCACAAAGTAGCGTCGCACCGGCAGCAATCGCCTCGTCAATCCATCCCTTCAACCGCTCACCCTCGGATTCGGAAATCACCGGTCCCAAGAAGGTTGACTCGTCTTTCGGATCGCCCATCTGAAGCTGCCGTGTTGCGTCGACAAGTTTGTCTCGAAAGCGATCGTAGACTGCGTGATGGACAAGGATACGCTGCACGCCAATGCAGCTTTGCCCGGACTGGTAGAACGCGCCCACAATCAATCGTTCTACCGCGTCGTCCAAATCAGCATCTTGATCGACGACGCAGGCCGCATTCCCGCCGAGTTCTAGAACGACCTTTTTCTTCCCCGCCTTACTTTTCAGATCCCAGCCGACTTCCGGGGACCCCGTAAAACTGAGCAGCTTAAAACGCTCGTCCGTCGTCAGTGCGTCGGCCGCATCACGATGACAAGGCAGGATTGAAAACGCGCCACGCGGCAAATCGGTTTCGGCCAACACCTCCCCGATTAATAATGCTCCGATCGGCGTTCGGCTTGCCGGTTTAAGTACAAACGGACAGCCCGCGGCGATGGCCGGTGCGATCTTGTGTGCCGCAAGATTCAACGGGAAGTTGAAGGGGGAAATGAACGAACAGGGCCCGATCGGTACCCGACGGTCCATGCCCCGGTAGCCTTCGGCACGTCGCGAGATCTCTAGATTCAGCACGCTCCCTTCGATTCGAACCGATTCCTCGGCGGCGATCCGAAACGTATCGATCAGACGGGTCACCTCGCCGCGACTATCTTTGATCGGCTTACCGGCTTCGACGCACAAGCTATCGGCGAGTGCGTCGGCGCGTTCTTCGAAACGACGGACACAGTGATTTAAGATTCGTTGTCGACGATAAGGCGGTAATTGCCGCATCGCATCACTCGCCTCGACCGCCGCCTCGATCGCACGATCGATCATATTCGTGTTGGCAAGCGACACCGTCGACACGACTTTTCCGGTGTACTTGTCGGTGACATCAAGTGTCGCTTCGCTGTACTGTGGACGGTTGGCGAGGTAAAGCGGATATCGATTCTGCATCGTCATGGTCAAAACCTCGGCAACTGGGAAGGCAACGCCCGGGACACAAGGGTGAACTCAAAGCGTTTTAGAGCACAGCCAGCGGGTGGCGTTTCGATTCTAACGTTCCCCGCGTGACTCCTAAACGATTGGTTGCCTTGAGCGTCCGCCAGACCGTCGCACCGTCGACTTCCCCGCGCAGTAAACGCCGATACAAATCAATCGTCGTTTTCGTTTGCCCAGGGGACTCGCCTAATAACTCAACCCGAAACCAATGTACGCCCGACCGCAACAATTCGGAGGCGGTTTCCGCGCCGCTTTGTGGCGTCGCGTTGTAGAGCGTATTGCGGCAGGCCACGTCGGCATGCAGCGGGTGCAACGCACCGACACGGTCACGAAGCTCGACGACATGGCGATCGCATGGGCGGCCACAATTGGTCTTATTCGTCCCCGGCGAAAGCACACTGCAAAAGACACAGTGCTCCATATGAAACATCGGGATGTGTTGTTGCAACACGACTTCCAACCATTCACTCGGCAACGCCTGAACCAAATCGCCAAGTTGATCGCGGTTTAGATCATAAGACGCGGTGGTCCGCACCGCCCCTAAACTGCGAATCCATTCGGCGGCACGGTGATTGGCAATGTTGAGTGAAAAATCCGCGACTACCTCGACTCCTTGGTCACGAAAGTAATCGATCGCGGCGAGGTTGCGCGCCAAGACCACGTCGGCTTGATGCCGTCGCAGTACACGCAGCAGTCCCGTTTCACCGGGCTTCTGCATTCGGACCGTGGCGATCCCAAAGGGCGTTTGATGCGGGTGGCATAATTCAGCAACTTCGGCGTATTGACGGATGTCATGAAAGTCGGCGTAAACCAAATCGACATCACACTGCGCCGCCGTTTTCACTTGCTCAAGCGTACGGCACAACACGGCTAACTTTGGCGATGAGGCTGGCTCACGTTGCTGTGAAGGCAGCTCATCGTCGTCGCGTTGGATCGGGGCCAGCAGACGCTCACCGGCCTTGACGTTGATTCGACGATTCGGGGGTGACGCGAGTTGCCGGTCGAGTGATTCAATGACTTGACGTCGCAATTCATTCAGTAGACTTGCCGGGACCATCGGGCCGTCTTCAAGATGCGCGTCCAAATGCCGGAGCTGAAACTGAGTCGTCCCCAATCGCTGAAGCTTGTCACGCAACATCGCTTCGTCCGCCGGGTGCTTGCGCGCCGCTTCGAGGGTTTGATCGGAGTGAATGCTAGCCGAGACCGCCGCATCGGTAGACACTCCGGCAACGGTTGCCGTCAACGCCAGCGGTCGGCCGACGACCGCATCGACTTGGAAATCGACGTCGATCCGCGTTGCCGGTTTGGACGATTCAAACGTTTGCCGTAAACGCTTGTTGAGCTTGGGATCGTCGTTTTTAAAGATCGTGCCGTCCGCTTCGATGACCGACCAATCGATTTCGCCTCTCCCGAAGCCGATCCAAACCTGGACGCCCGATTCAGCCGACTTGACCGAGTCCCCGGCGGATTTCTTGGCCGTCAATTCAATCGAGTAGACGCGTCCGCCTTGCATCGCTTGTTCGCTACCTTGACGTTCTGTCGATTCGATCCCCAGCCCGTCGCCCAAGGCTAAGCGTGCTTCCAATGTTGTTAGCACCCGGTCATTACTGATTCGCTCGACCCGCCCTAAACGAATGCCACGTTTGGCACTTTGCAGCCCGGGAACCAATCGCTTGTGATCATTACCTTCGAGCCATCCGGGTGAGAACCCGCGTGAAAACGACAGCTCCATTTCTTGCCGCGCGATCGGGTCAATTGAAACGATGCCTTCGTGAACGGCTTGGTCGATGGCCCGGCGATAGTGCCCCGTGATGTTCGCCACATATTCGGGAGTCTTCAATCGGCCTTCGATTTTCAGCGACGCGATGCCGGCCTGGACAAGAGCGACGATCGAATCATAGCCGGCGAGGTCTTGCGGGCTAAGCAGGTAACGAACGTCGCCAAGGTCGACTTCATCACCGTCGCTGACGACTTCGTATGGGAGTCGACACGCTTGGGCGCATTGGCCGCGATTAGCACTTCGCCCGCCCAACGATTCACTGGTCAAGCACTGCCCCGAATAGGCAACACAAAGGGCACCATGAATGAACACCTCTAGCGGCATCGAGGTCGATCCCGCGATTTGACTGATCTCCTTGACCGACAATTCTCGCGCTAGGACGACTCGCCGGATTCCCAACCATTCGGCAGCGGCGATCGTTTCGGCGCTGGTCAAGCTCATCTGAGTGCTGGCGTGGACCTCCAAATCCGGGCAGATTTCACGGACCAAACGCGCGACACCGAAGTCCTGGACCAGAACTGCGTCGACCCCCGTGCTGGCGAGTGTTTCGATGAGCGGGACCAATCGGGGCAACTCGCTCGGAAACACCAACGTGTTCATCGTCGTGTAACCACGAACGCCACGGCGATGCAAAAAGGGCATCAATTCGTGGAGGTCATCGAGATGAAAATTCTGTGCCCGGTGCCGTGCGTTGAAACCGCAATCGAGCCCAAAGTAGATCGCATCCGCACCGTTTTCGACCGCCGCACGCGCACATTCCCAGTCACCAGCCGGGGCAAGCAATTCGGGGCGACTGAACCGAGTCCTTTCGTCACCAGTTGCATTGACGGACGCAGCATTTTCGGCGTTAACTTTCGATTGCGAATTCATCCCCGAAGTATGGCCGACGCCAAGCCGATTGCGTAGGGTCTTTTTTCCCGTCGAATTGCTTGCCGGACCCGGCGATTACTTCTCGCGACGGTCAACCAGTCGTCGGGCCTTGGCCTGAAACCGTGGCAGCGAGCCCTGGTCGACCGGCTGGACATTCACCCGCATCGCCAGTCGCTTTTGAAATAGTTCCGACAAATGCATGCAGCGATCGGTCGGTAACTCGGCCTCAACCGCAAGGGTGTCCATCTGACCGTTTCGGTCGACGATTACTCGGAACTCGGCGACCCCGTCGAACTCACGCACGATCGCTTCGATGCTACTAGGGAAAACATTGACGCCGCGAATCACCATCATGTCGTCGCAACGTCCGAGCACCCCGCCGTCGAGAAACAGAAACCGGCAATCATGCGCGTGGTCGCGATAGCCGCGAACCATGTCACCGGTGCGGTACCGAATCGCGGGGCCTCCGTGCCGCCCCAGGCCAGTCAGGACAAGCTCCGCTTCTTCGCCGTCTTGAGCAGGACGACCAAGTGGCGTGGCGTCATCGAAGTGCAACCGTTCGGCGATGAACTGGGTCTCGATGACATGCAGACCGCGACCGTCGGCACTACCAAATCCCCAGGCGCCGACTTCACTGGCACCGCTGTGGTCGATCACCTTGGCCCCCCAGCCGGCTTCGATTCGCGAACGTATTTCTGCGCGGCTCCCTCCCGGCTCTCCGGCGACGATCAACCGAGTGACCGGCGAAGCGGCTAGATCGATCGAAAGCTGCTCGGCGAGTGCGACCAGGTGCAGCGCATACGTCGGCGTGCAACAAACCAAGGTGCAGCGGTGATCAAGAATCATTTGCAGGCGGGTTTCACTAGACACGCCCCCACCCGGGATCACCAAGGCGCCTGACCGGACCAAAGCGTCACACGCGGTCCAGAAGCCGATGAATGGTCCAAAGGAAAACGCCATCATCGCGACGTCGCTTTCGTCGACCTCGGCGGCATGAAGCACATGACGCCAACACTCCAGCCACCACGCCCAATCGCGTGGCGTGTCGAGCACCGGCATCGGAAACCCGCTCGTTCCACTGGTTTGGTGGTAACGCGTGTACCGCGAACGCGGCAATCCGAATATTCGCCCCGCCGACCCGACCGCCTCGGGCATCATCTCATGCTTTTCAAGCAGCGGTAGCGCGGCGAGTTGCTCAAGCGAAACCAGTGGCAACGCGAGATCGGCAAGGCGTTCGCGGTAAAACGGTTGCGTCTTCGCCGACGCAAGGATTTGATTGAGACGCCTGAGCTGGATCGATTCGATCGCCGTTCGATCCGATTTCCACGTGATGTCTAGGTCGCCGCTATCGCGATCGTCAACCGCATTAGATAAGTCGTTGGCAGGCAATTGGAAACCAAAATCAGCGGGGCAGACAAACTGGCAACTATCGAGCCAGCAAGTACGGCGGTCGACCGACGTGGCTACGGGCGTCCAAAAGGCGGATCGTGGTGGCCTGGTGACTGCTGGCGATGAAGGGGGCACAGTTTAGCACCAATTCATTCATTGGTCGCCTTCAGTCGGTGGTCACTGCAAGAAGTGAGTTGACGTGCCAGCGGCAACGAGACTCGCGTGGGCGGCGTTTTCCGCTGACGAAGGTCGTGACACGCTGGATAGCCGGCGTCCGGCGATCACCGCAACGCCCGGAATTTGCGGTGTTTCGGTGACGTGACTACGTCTCCGGATTGCTATCAGATCCACTCGCGGGACCACTTTGTTTGCGATTGCGAAAGCGGAGGTGAAGGAAGCGTGAAGAACACCGATTTGTGATTGTTGAGCGGTGGGTGCGAGGGGACCTTATCAGCGTGCCTTCCCCGCACGCTTCCCCCCTCTCTCGAATCAATCTCAAGGCTGATTCATGCGAACCACTCGCTGCAAAGTGCAACTCAACTCGATGCATCACCGCCGGATCTTCGCGGTGAACGTCAGCCTCCGTCAACGGGCTGGGTTTACCTTGGTCGAACTATTGGTGGTCATCTCGATCATCGGTTTACTCGCATCGATGGCACTTCCGGCACTGACCAAGGCGCGGGCGGCGGCCAGATCGGCGGCATGCCAATCGAATCTTCGCCAATTCGGAATCGGCTTGATCCAGCGAGCCAATACGATGCCCGACAAGGCATTTTGCAGTGGTAATTTTGACTACGAACGGGACGGCGTGCCAACCGAATATGGCTGGGTCGCGGACTTGGTGGACCGCGGGATTATGACCGGCGAGATGATGTGCCCAAGTAATCCGGCCAAAGCTAGCAAAGCGATCGATCAAGTGCTCAACGTTACGCTTGCTGATCTAGCCGCCGAAACCACCAGCCCCAATCCCTGTGCTGATTTACTGGGATCGCCGGTGGTCACTGACAGTACGGGAACGACGATTGCCAATGTGATCCGCCAAATCATGATCGATTCGGCAGCCGCCGGTTCGGCCCAACGTGCCGAGATCGTTGCCCGCAAGATGGTCGAAAACGGTTTTAACACCAACTACGCGGCATCTTGGTTCATGGTCCGCGGGGATGTCGTTCTGGACACCACGGGGAACCTGCAACCGGAATTCCCTGCGTGTGGGACGGACCCTCGCGGAAAGAACGTCACCAAGGGTCCACTTCGGGTCGACGTGGTCGATACCGCTCGGGCACCGATGTCCACGATCCCGTTGCTGTGTGATGCCACACCGACCGGATACATCAGCACCGACGTCGGCGGCATTCCCCGTGGCAGTGTCTACGCGACGCCGATGGTTGGGACACCGATCTTCAGTTCGCAAACGATTCTCGACGCCTCCGGGTCCCCCGTTGCCAACCCACATCATTTGAAAACGCCCGGCAACCCTGCCAAAGGCACCGCGTTCGCGGCCGGGACCCTCCGTGGCGGTCCCGATGGTTGGTACAAACAGTGGAGCGCCTTCACTCGTCAAGACTACCGCGGAGTCATGCCGCTTCACATCCGAATCGCCAATTGTTTGATGGCGGATGGCTCGGTCCAGCAACTTGTCGATTCCAACAACGATCAGTACATCAACAATGGATTCGACATGCCCACCGGCACCATCATCTGGACGAGTCCAAAGATCGAAGCGGACAAATCGAAACTAGCGAGTTATTACTCGCTGAAATCCGACGGTCCGGTGAACTGATGGGATTGCCTTCCGCCTAAGGACAGAGCGTTTCATCGTGGCTCACGATGTTTGCTGTGCAAAGCGTCGACGTCGGGTTAGACTCTGCGTTTCTATGGCAAGTCTTGTCCAACGATGGCAACGTGATGTTAGTACCCAGGCAGATCCGGCTCGGATCGCTCGATAGTTTCTGTCTTGAACCGACCGGTGATTCCCCTCCAGAAGCTGTCGTGGTGTTGTGCCATGGCTATGGCGCGCCGGGCAGTGACATGGTCGGCGTGGTCCAAGATTGGGCCAGTTTGTTGGGTGAACAAGCCAGTCGCTATCAATTTTTGTGCCCCCTCGCGCCGCTCAGCCTGGCCGAGTTAGGCATGCCAGGGGGCCGAGCTTGGTGGTCCCTGAATATGGCCCGGATGATGGAGGCCGTTCAGGCGCAGCGGTTTGAAGAATTGCATGCCGAAACACCACCGGGATTGGACGCCGCCCGCACCCAATTGGGCGAGTTAATTCAGACGGCGCTTGAGCGGATGGCCGATAAAACCGGCCAAAAGATCGACGACATCCCGCTGGCGATCGGTGGCTTTTCGCAAGGCGCGATGTTAACAATGGACACGGCACTGCAAGGCCCATGTCGTGCCCCGAACCTGCTGTTCCAATTTTCTGGCACCGTGATCTGTCAGCCTCAGTGGAACGTTCAGATGTCACGGTTGAGCCACACACGGGTTTATCAATCCCACGGAACGGTCGATCCGATTTTGCCGTTCGCGTCCGCCGAACGCCTTCGTGATATGCTGATTTCGGCCGAAGTCGATCTGAAGTTTCATCAGTTCTACGGACCGCACACGATCGACGGTGACTCGATCCAAACCACCGCGACGATGCTTAAAGAATTGACCCGGTAAGGGCAGTCCGCCCATTACCGCCGAAGCCCCTTTGCCGGGGATGCCCAGCCACCGCGAACGAGTCGAGTATCCTTCCTGTGATGACCCAACGCATTGCCAGTCGCCGCCCACAACCCGAAGAGATCAGTTTTGACTACCACCGCGAGTTGATCGCCCGCGTCGAAGGTGAGTCGGCGACGGCGGTCCTGCATCAGCAATTGTTCTGGATCTGTGATCTCGCCGGAAGCGTTTCGACCGAACAAGTCGATCGGGTGCATGCTCCCTATTCGTGGACGATTCGCCAAGTCTTCGAGCATTGTGCCAACGCCGAGCGGATGTTCGGCTACCGAATCATGTGCATCGCCGACGGCAGCGAGCCCGACCTCCCTGCCTGGGACGAGAATGTTTCGGCCGACAGCCGATTCGGACTAGGCAACTTTTCACGGCTGGTGACCGAACTGGGCGAGTTGCGTCAAGCCAACCTGCTGCTCCTTGAACGACTTGTCCCCTCCGCCTGGGACTGTGCCGGAACCGCTTCGGGGCATCGGATCACCGTCCGGGCGCTAGCCTGGTTGGCCGCGGGGCATCTACTGCACCACTTTGAAATTGTGGAAAACCGCTGCTCGGTCACTGCGAAACGAATGCCGGACATGGTAAAGTGAGTCGCTTTTCCTGAACCGGGCTCTGCGAACCAGCGCTGCGTCTCGCCAACATTTTTGGCGAGTCACCCGCGCCAGAGTGTGGAAAACCCGCCGCCTGGTAACGGCAGGGGCTCCCGAATCAAATCTGGACAGCAGCCGTCCAGTTATCCAACTAATGCTTCGTCGACCTTTGATTTTAGGGTTAGCCACGGTTTCGGTGTAATAACCGAGGCTAACGCCCGTCGTCGGCTGATGAGCCGAACCCGAACATTGGGTCTAGACGGAGCACTAGGCCGGACGGTCCACTAAGCCGACATCGCCCGGTTCGGCGACTTCACTTGAAAAGATTCTGATCACCATGTTTGTCGACCGCGTTCAAATTGAGCTTCATGCCGGAAAGGGGGGCGACGGTTGCATGAGCATGCGTCGCGAGAAGTATGTCCCTCGTGGTGGGCCAGACGGAGGAGATGGCGGGCACGGTGGCAGCTTGATTTTAGAAGCCAAGCTGGGGGTCAATTCGTTGGCCGCGTTTGCCAACCGACGATTTTACAATGCCCCCAAAGGCCAACCCGGCCAGGGGTCTCTGCGACACGGACGCCGCGGTCATGACCAGACCTTGTATGTTCCCCCGGGGACTACGGTGATCGATGCCGAACAGGGATTTGTGATCAAAGACCTGACGCTTCACGGCGAGTCCTTCGTTGTTGCCCGAGGTGGGAAAGGCGGCAAAGGCAACGCGCATTTCAAATCGAGCACCAATCAAGCGCCACGCGAATTTACCCGCGGCGAAGAAGGCGAGGCTCGGTCGGTCATCTTGGAACTTAAATCGATCGCCGACGTCGGACTGGTCGGAAAACCCAACGCCGGTAAGAGCACGCTGCTGAGCCGAATCTCGGCCGCTCGACCCGAAATCGCCGACTATCCGTTTACGACCAAGCATCCTAACCTCGGCATCGTTGAACTCGACGAAGTTCGCTCGTTCGTCTTGGCCGACATCCCCGGATTGATCGAAGGTGCCAGCGACGGCGTCGGACTCGGGCACGAATTCTTGCGACATGTCGAACGCGCCGGTCTACTCGTCCATCTCGTCGAACCAGAACCGACCGATCAAACCGATCCGCTTGAAAACTATGAAGCGATTCGTAGCGAACTTTCGCTGTACGACGAGTCGCTCGGACAACGCGACGAAATCCTGGCCGTTACCAAATGTGAGCTTGATGCGGCCCCCGATGTTGCCAAACGCTTGCATGAAATCACGGGGCGGAAGGTATTTCTCGTCAGTTCGATGACTGGCGAAGGTCTGACGGAACTGAAAGAAGAAATCATGACCCGGGTCCAAGAACGTCGCCAAGCGATGACCGATGCCGGCGAAGTGGTTGTGGAAACCCAAACGGAAGCCAAGCCCAAACGCAAGCGACGCGTTCCACCGCACTTGGCCGGCCCGACCGCTCAGCTTTCCAACGACCTGCAAGCGAAAGACATGTCCGACGAAGAAGCCAAGCAGACCGAAGGGCAACAAACGCCAAAGGAGTCCGGTTCAGGGGAGACGTCGTGACAACGCCCCCTAACCAGGTCGCCCCTAACCAGGTCGCCCCTAACCAGGTCGCCCCTAACCAGGTCGCCCCTAACCAGGTCGCCCCTAACCAGGTCGCACTGGACATCGGCAATTCGGCGATCAAGGCAAGTGTGCTTGCGACGGCGGACGACGATCAACACCCCGATCAAACCTTCTTGATCTCCGCAACCGACCAAAATGCCGACCAGGATCTTGCGGCGCGATTGCTGGACTGGGCCGCGCCGCTGTTCGATCAAGGCGATGTCAATTTTTGGGTCTCCTCGGTGAACCGCGCGGTCAGTGTCCCACTTGGTGTCACGATCATAGAGCGACACCCTACCGCTTGTTGGAATGAACTGTCACGAACCGATGTGCCACTGTCGGTCCAGGTTGACTATCCCGATCGAGTTGGCATCGATCGATTGCTGAGCGCCCACGCCGCGGCGATCGAGTTCCCCGCAGGGGCGATCGTCGTCGACTCCGGATCGGCGGTAACGATCGATTTAGTCACCCCAGCAAGATTGAACGCGGAGCCGGATGGGCATCCTGTCTTTCACGGCGGAGCGATCTTGCCCGGAGTTCGCATGCAGTTCGCCGCGCTCGCCGGCGGAACAGAAAACTTGCCTGCCATGGCATCCGCATCCGTCGCTCCAGCCACCGACCTTGCGGCGATGTCACCAGCGGCAAAGCCGACGACGGCAAGCCCGTCGGTGGGGGCGTTTTCGGCGCCCGCAAAAGAAACCGAATCGGCCATTCGTTTGGGCGTGATCTCGTCGATTACCGGAGCGGTCGAACGCTTGGCCGGCGATTACGCCAAGTTCGCCGCGGCAGTTGAACCGGACCTGGGTGGAAAAATCGCTGTAGTCATTTCCGGCGGAGATGCGGATTTGATTTCACGACATTTGCGAATTTCTCACATTGTGAAGCACAATCTCGTCTGTCGAGGCATTTTAGACTTAGCCGGTCGCCAGTGCTTTCGGTCCGCCCCGCCACTATGATGTGGGGACTGACCCCCGGCACGCTCGCCAACATCGATAGCGTTTGAGAAATGTCCCTTACGAAGCTCTCCGACTTATTGCCAATCGACCCGAGTCTGTCCAAGCCGAACGCGTATCAGGTGTTCGGAATCCAGGCCGGCGAACAGGACATGCGGCGGGTCAAAGCGGGGATGCGACAGACCTATCAGCGACTGAAGGAAACTCGATCGAGCGCCGAACCGAACGTTTGGAACCAAGCGTTGAAGATCGCCGAGGCGGCTCGACAAGTGCTCGAAGATCCCGATCGAAAACGAAGTTTGGACGTTGCGATCGAATCCGCTAAGTCGAAGACGCTTCGCCCACCGCCGATCCCCCAGTCGTCCGTCAATCCGTCGTCGGGGAGTTTGCCTTCGCACAACCCGCCGACGGCGCAAACGGCGGTCGATCCGCTTGCCGATTTGCTGCCCAAGTCGAACCCGGTCGCCGACCGCACCGGTGGCTCGTCCGATTCGGCGACTCCTTCACCGCCGAATCAAGCAGCCGCGGTCTTAGGCATGCCGCCGTTGGGAACCCCGCCGCCGGGACCGTCAGCGAGTCCGGCAACGCCTAGCCCAGGAGTTTCACCCGCGAGTGCTCCTTTACCGGCCAATGCCCCCTCGCCGTCGCCCGCAGGCGGAGCGAATTTGAATAGCGCGCCACAGTTCGGCACGCCAGAAACTTCTGTTTCGCCTCAGGAAAGTCCCGGTGCCGCTCCGGTGACGTGGACGCCCCCGAAACCAAAACCGAAGAAACGCCGCCGCAAGAGTTCCGGCATGTTTGTCTTGGGTAGCTTTGTCGTCATCATGTTGGCGGCAATCGTGTATTTATTGACGATGTTTACGAACAACAAACGCATCCAAGTCACGCAGGCCAACGATGGCGGAATCGTTGTCTCGCAGCCGGCCCCGGATGCCGATCGCCGCGACCCACGATCACGCACCAGAGCGACGCCAAACGACGGCGTGCTCGGCGGTGCGGCCAGCAGCGGGGTCGCCGATTCAATTCGTAGAAACAATCCAAGTGTTCGTCTTGATCAACCAGGCAGCATGTATCCATCCGGCATGGATTCAATGGCGTCGGACAATGGGAACTCGCCGGACGACATGGCGACTCCATCGTCGATGACCCCTGATTCCCAGCCGCCCGGCATGACGGCGATGCAGGCTTCTGAAACGCCCGACGCGAGCGAACCTGAAGAGCCTTCTGCCGAAGAAATGGAAGCGATGTCCGCCGACATCAAACGGCTGGAAGGCCTGATCAAGTCAGCCGACTGGAAGCAGATGAAACCGACCGCCGATCAACTGTTAAAACAAAACCTGCCTGGCAAGCTAGGCGAACGAGTCTCGACGCTTTACGACATGGCGGATCTTGCCAGTTACTATCGGGGCGGAATCGAACGAGGACTTGCGTCGCGTGAAACGGGGAATACCTTTGAAGTCGTCGAGGGGCTTCCGGTGATTGTTGTCGAAGCGACACCCCAGTCGATCGCGATCCAGTTTAACAAACGGACGAAGGAGTACACGCTGGATCAATTGCCGCCGCGGCTCATGGAAAAGCTTGCCTCGTTCGCCTTACAGCCCGAGCAACCGGACGTGCAAGCGGCACTGGCGCTCTATCGATTGATCCATCCGGCAACCAACCAAGGGTACCGCGAGGACGCTTGGCAGATGCTTCAAAGTGTTGACGGCAAACTGCAGAACGTCGATACCACAAAGCTGATCACGGTGGCGAAAGAAGTTTTAGGCGGTGACTCCTCGGCGGCCAACTAAACGCCGTCAGTCCTTCGCACCCCAGCCACCGCCGCCGGGCGTTTCCAAACGCAAACGTTCACCGGCAAGGACTTGGAATGTTGTCGTTGGTGGCAATTCAGTTTCTTGATCGCCTTTGACCAAAATGTTTCGTCCCGAGGCACCGCGACCACCACCAAAGACACCGTACGGTTGCGAGTTTCTACGGTTGGTGATTAACGAAACCGTCAGCGGTTTAAGAAATTCAAATTCGCGAACCAAGCCATCGCCGCCGCGTTGTTTTCCCTCGCCGCCGCTTCCCCGACGGATCGAAAACTCTCGCAATCGAATCGGATGCCGCGATTCAAGGACTTCCGCGTCCGTAATGCGAGTGTTGGTCATGTGTGTATGGACCCCGTCGGCGCCGCGTCCAAACACCGTCGCACCGGCTCCACCGCCGATCGTTTCGTAGTATCCGAATCGATCATCGCCGAACAAGACGTTATTCATGGTGCCTTGACTTGCGGCGACGCCTCGGAAGACCGGGGTTTGAGAATGAGTCGATCCGATCGCGCCAAGCATGACGTCGACGACTCGCATGCTGGTTTCGACATTGCCGGCGACCACGGCCGGACATTGCTTTGGATCGGGATGCCGAGGCGGATCGAGCAGGCCCGGAGGGATGATCAGATCGATCGGACGCAACGCACCATCGCACAGCGGCAAGTTAGATTCGCAAAAACAACGCATCACGTAAAGCACCGCCGAATTGACGATCGAACGTGTCGCGTTGAATGCACCCCGATGAACATCGGCGGTACCGGCGAAATCGATCCGCAGACGCGAGCCCCGGCGCTGAAGTTCGACCGCGATCTTGGTCCCGTCATCGAGTTCGTCTTCGAAACGCAGTGCATCGGTCGGCAACTTTTCGATCCAGCGAATTACCGATTCTTCGGCCACGTCCAGCAGGCGATCGATCAACCGTCCTAACGACTCCGATCCGAACTCTGAGTTCATTTGTCGGAGCAAACGCCCGCCTTCCTGACCGGCCGCAATCTGGGCCCGCAAGTCGGCGATGTTTTCTGCGACGTTGCGTGATGGATAGTCACCGGAAGACAACAATTCGGCTAACTCGGTTTCATAGCTAACGCCATCGCGAACGAGGGCGAAGGCGTGGATCAACACGCCTTCCTGGGCCAACGTCGTTGCCCCCGGCGGCATCGATCCAGGTGTCATCCCGCCGATTTCGGCATGGTGGGCACGACTTGCGACAAAAAAATCTGGCCGAGCACCATTCGAACTCGGCCCGCAGAACACCGGTGAAACCAACGTCACGTCGGGCAGGTGTGACCCGCCGGCATACGGATCGTTGGAAACATAACAGTCGCCCTCGGCCATCTCGGGAAACGTTTCGGCAAGGTGTTTGACCGTGTGCCCCATCGCCCCAAGGTGAACCGGCACGTGTGGCGCATTGGCGATCAGTGTCCCGTCGCCGCGAAAGATCGCACAACTGAAATCCAATCGCTCTTTGACGTTTACACTGATCGCAGTACGCCGCAAAACTTCACCCATCGAATCGGCGATGCTTTGCATCCGTCGCGCGGCGATTTCCATCTGAACCAACTCGTTCGACGTCGACGCGCGCTCGTCACGATCCGGCGAATCAAACGTCAAGACGATGGAGCCGTCGTCACGCACACCGCCGCTCCAATCCGGTTCAACGATCAACGTCGTTTGATCGCTGACAATCACACTGCCCGGATCGATGACCGCACCGCTGGCTAAGGACTCGCGATCAATGCGGCGAAATTGTTTCCACTGCCCGCGGTGAAAGACGCGAGCTTGCGCGGACACGGTTTTGTTTGTCGATACGGCGGACGGATCTGAAAGCTGTCGTTGAATGTCTCCGTCGGCGGATTGGCTCTCACAACGCAGGCTGACCCATTGCACCGTGTGATCATTTCGTTCATAGCCATACTGGGCACGATGCTGTTGGTGAAAACGATCGGTTAGTCCGGCGATTGCCTCGTCATCGAAGTCACTCAGTTCCAAAGAGATCGTCGCATCCGTCCCGACGTAGCGACAATCAGCTTCGAACCGATGGGTCACTTTGGAATCGGAGACACCGAGCGATTCAAGGTTCGACCGTATCAATTGGTCGGCGAGATTTTGTGCTGCTTTTGCGCCGACGTCATCCACTTTTTGATAGATACCGATCGTTTCGATCAGGCCTGACTTAGCGACGCCGATCCCAACCGCACTCAGCACGCTCGCATGCGGGTGATCAACGATTGTTTTGATGCCCAGTGATTCGGCTACCCGGCAAAGATGCTGAGCGGCAGCACCTCCGAAACCGACTAACGCGTGATCTTCCAGCGGAACGCCACGGGCTGTCGTGATCGCGCGGACCGCTTCGGCCATGTGCGTCACCGCGATCTCCAGGAAACCCTCGGCCAACGACTCGATCGATTCGGGCGCGTCGGGAAGCTTGCCGGCCACGTGTTCCAAACGTTCGCGGGCGGCATCGGTTGACAGTGGGATGGGGAAACGATCGATGGCGATTCGACCAAGTAATACATTTAGATCGGTGACCGTCAGTGGGCCGCCACTGCCATAACACGCCGGGCCAGGCGAAGCACCGGCGCTTCCGGGCCCGACTTCCAAGCGGCCGCCGACATAGTCACAAATCGATCCGCCACCGGCAGCGACCGTGTGTATGTCCATCATTGGTGTCATCACTCGAACGCCGGCGACCTTCGAAAGGTAGCGGCGCCCGACCTGTCCGTCGAAGCGACTGACGTCGGTGCTGGTTCCACCCATGTCCAACCCGATCGCCAGATTCAGGTCGTTGTTTTCGGCGACAAACTGCAAACCCACCACGCCGCCGGCGGGCCCCGAAAGAACGCTGTCGCGACCACGAAATTGTGAGGCGGCGACCAGATTGCCTCCGCTGGTCATCATCTGTAGCTGACACGAAGTTTTGCCGAACTGTTGCTCCACCCGACGAACATAGTCTGAAAGGATCGGATTCAGGTACGCATCCAGGGTAGTCGTTTCGGCCCGTGAAATCAGTTTGATCAACGGCGCCACTTCGCTCGATCGGCTGACATGCCGAAAGCCGATCGAACGGGCGATTGCTTCGATTCGCTGTTCATGCTCGGGGTTCAAGTACGAATGCATCAAACAAATCGCGATCGCTTCGACACCTCGTCGCCACATCGCTTGCAGTGCGTCGTGAATCTCGGATTCGTTCAGCGCGATCAGTTCGCTACCTTCCGCATCCAATCTGCCGCGAACTTCGATCACGTTCTCGGCCAGTGGGATCGATTTCGTAAACGACAGGTCGAACAGCTCTTCGCGATCTTGTTCGCCGATCAGAAGCACATCGCCGAAGCCTTCGTTGGTCACCAAGGCCGTCGTCGCTCCGGTTCGCGTGAGCAACGCGTTGGTTCCACGAGTCGTGCCAACGCGGGCGACCATCGCCGGCAGCGAAGTACGAAGGGGGACCCCCAACAGTAACCGAGTCGCGAGCACGGGGGCTTCCAATCCACAGTCGATTTCAAACGTACGCCGGAGGTCGCCGGCGGCAAACTCGATTGCCCCGTCAGGATGAACCGTCACTTGTCCGGACCGAGCGTCGTAATCGGTAATCGTTCCGATCGGTGAATGAACCCCCGAAATCAACTCGCTGATCACGGCACCGACAAAGAACTGGTTCGGCAACCGTTGGTTCGGAAGCCCACACAATAACTCGTCGGGTAGGTTGAGTCGCAGCGAGGTCGGCTGTTCGGCGACACCGTCACAGCGAATCAATCCCGTTGAAAGCACTTTTATGCTGCGAAGCGTTTGTGAGCCGTCGGCGGTCGTCTGCACCACGATGCAGTCGGTGAATGTACCGCCGACATCGGCGCAAACAAATAACGATGCGGGGTCGGTCATGATCGAATTAACTGCGGCCGCCAAAGAGCGCCATACAGTCACTGGCGTGTTGTTGATCGACGAGGGCGACGACGATGTCGCCAGGCTTGAGTTGGTCCGAAGCCATCGGGACACGGATGAAGCTATCGCGCTGGATCGCGGTGATCAAACAGCGTCCGGCGAAGGGTAAATCGGCCAGCGTGGCTTCGGTCACCGGCGCACCATCGACGACTTCAAGTTCGTACACGCCGATGTTTCCGTTGGGCAATCGGCGATGACTGATGATTGGGCCTTCGTTGAGAAAACCCAAGATTTGACGCGCGGCGGTGTCGCGTTCGCTGACGACATGATCGATGCCCAACTTTCCGACAACGTTCGCATAGTCGGGGCGACCGACGACGGCCATCACGCGCCGCGCGCCCAATTCGCGAGCCTCGACGCAGGCCATGATGTTGCTTTCATCGCTGCCGGTGCAAGCAACAAAGTAATCCGCCGCCCCGCCGCCTTCGTCCTCCAACACACTACGGTTATTCGCACTTGCGTTAACGATCGTCAGGTCCGGAAGCAGCTTCGCCAGTTGCTCGCAGCGTCGGGGGTCATACTCCAGAATCGTCGTCCGGTAGTCCGAAGCGGGGAGCGCGCGAGCCAAGTGAAATCCGATTTCACCGCCACCGGCGATCAGTACCGTGTTTCGTTTGCGACGCTTGGAAACGGTCGTGAATTTCGCACGGCTTTTGTTAAGGTCCGATGGCACGCCGATCATCGAGATCCGATCGCCGCCGTGAATCTCATCCTCGGCACTGGCGATCCACATTTCACCGTCACGTTGAATCGATCCAATACGCACGCTTCCGGGCAGTCGCAATTCTCGGAGCCGAACGCCGACCGCACTGGCTTTCGATTCGACCTCGACCTCGTAAACTTCCAAATGTCCCCGGGCAAAGTGTTCCAGTGGGATCGCATCCGGGTTGCGGATCGCCCGAACCAGCTCGAACGCACTCAGTTGTTCGAGCGACAAGAGCGAGTCGATTCCGAAGTGGGTTTGGTAATCAAACGTGCTTGCTTCGCGAAAGACGGGGGCGTACACACGAGCGATACTGCGCCGAGCGCCGAGCGCTTTGGCCATGCTCGCGCTGACCACGTTGGCTTCGTCGTCACCGGTGACCGCCAAGCAAATGTCGGCGCTGAAAACGTCCGCTTGGAACAAGACCGAACTGTGGGCGGCGTTCCCGTGAATCGCCCGCACATCAAGTTCGCTGTCGATCTGTCGAACCCGTTCGGCATCGGTGTCGATCACCGTCACGTCATGACGGCGCCGGCAAAGGACGTCCGCAATCCAATGGCCGACCGTTCCAGCACCCAGCGTCAGAACTCGCACTACAGCATCCAACCGAGCATGAGGAGGACAAGAAAGATGATCAGCATGAACCCGGTCACCCAACGCGCGGTGTAGAACGCATGCTTGAGAATCGTTTGGGTGTCTTCGTGCCGTGTCGCCCCGAAGACCAACGAAATCGACACGATCAACGGAACATAATACAGCAGGTAAGTCGGTCCGATGGAAATCATGCCGAAGCCTCCGCGGTTTTGGAGTTCGAAACAGTTTGTGAAGACCCGGCGTTTGTCGATGACTCTACAGCGTCACTGCCGGCAGTGTCATTGCCGGCAGCGTCATTGCCGGTGTCTTGATCGTCTTCGTCGTCCTGCTTGCCCTTCTTTTTGCGACCGCTGATCGGGACCGAAAGTGGCCCCGAATAAGCATCGTAGATCACCAAGATGTTTAGCAAGCCGGCGATCATTGTGTACCAAGTGCCCATCTCATAGCCGGCACCGTATTGGGCGTACCAAGCAGAAATTTCGTCGGGTTGGTCTTCGATCACCGGCCGGTGAGGTGGCGCCATGAATCCACCCCATAGCGGATCGTAACCTCGTTTGGTTCTGCCACCATCGGTTGCCTTTCGCATGTGGTTGCCCTGCACGAGCGCTGGCAATGCGGCGGCCCCGACGCCGGCTTGCAAAAAATAGTGCCAGCGTTTGTCGCCCGGCTGCCAAGACGCATACACGACGTGCCCGCCGCCGAGGGCGAATCCGACGATCCAAGTCGTCAATATGCAAACCAAATACAAGCTGCCCTTGGTATGGCGACCTTGGTAGTAGTGCCCCGCGCCGGGCAGCAACCAGGCAAGGAAGGCGGCAAGATATCGGTTCTTCAAGTCGATTTTTTGGTTGTCGACCTGAATCACGTTCTGGCTAGCGGGCATCAGGAGAAAACCCCGTGGTCATTTGAACTTAGAGGTGGGCGTCGTAGAAGTTCGCATTTTGCTTGAAACCGTCCCCAAGCGATAGCCGAGTCTGGCAGGCAGCGACTTCCGCACCGTCATCGGCACGAACAACCGCTCCGAAACATTCGGCGGAAACGCTTCGCCAATCATGATCACCCGTCTGGTGATCGAATTCGCTTTTCGGAATCGAGCACAAGATGAAATGATTCCAGTGACAACGAAGCCGCTGGTGTTGACCCGGACACCCTCCCGATGCTACTGGAAAGGTCCTCGACCGAAGTCAAATGATTTTCAAAGCGAACGGTCCGTGGTTGCCGCGTCCGGTTCCCAACTCGTCACGCATGATAGATCGATCGACTTCCGCGTCGCTTTACCACACACCTCACCCTCGCTCGATAAATTATTTGCACACATGGACGGTACGCAAACTACACAACCCTACGGTCGGACTTTCGCTTGCACTGGCCCGATCTTGGCAACGATGGTGATCAGCCTGTTTTCCGTCGGATGTGGTGGTTCGAGCGAAGCACCGGTCGCCCAAGCGACCGGCGAGCAGCCCGCCGTGGCGGCACCGAACAAGCTTCCCGAGCCGACCGAAGTCGTCAGCCAATTTCTTGACCGAATGCGACGCGGCGGTGACGGCAACGCGGCCAGCGATTTACTTACCCAACTCGCCCAGCAGGAAATGGTTCGTATCGGTCGTCCCCTGCAATTGCCGGGTTCCCCCGACACGACATTCGAAGTTCGCAACTCGTTTCGCGTTCCCGAGACAGAGGATCGCGTCTGGGTCCAAACCTACCTTCGCGAACCCGATGCCGACAGCGGCCAGAGCGTCCAATACGAAGTCGTCTGGACCCTACGGCAAGAAACCGAAGGTTGGCGCATCAGTGGATTCCATGTCGATCAGGGCGAAGGATTGGACCCGTTGGAGTTCAATTTCGAAAACGGGGACGAATTCAACGCTCGTTTGTCCGCAATCGAGCAAACCCCGGAAACGACCACACGTTAAATCCATTTGGCGAATTTCCGATCGCGATTATCCTGGGGTTCACCGGCGACAACACGCAGACTTTTCTTCTCGTCAGCCGGTAACCCAGAGAGTTCGGAGCGGTGATTGTTGCCCGATCACGCTCTTATTTGTGAGAAAATAGGCAATCTTTTCTTCGCTTCTCACTCACCAAGAATTCGCCCGATCCGCGACAATGTGTCTCGATGCCCCCATTTCGAGGTGGTGTAGATCTCGTTCGTAGCTTGCCGTTAAGCGAACGATAAACGGGACTTACGTACTTTTCGGGCGATTTTCGCTAGCAAACCGCGCAACCACCAAAACGCCGCAGACCACCCTGGATGGTCCACTTTTCTATGCGCTTTCGCGCGGTGGTGTGATTGACACGCGTGTGCCCAAAGTTACTTTATCGACGAAATCACGTGGGCCGCAAAAGTTCCGCAAAACACCTATTTTGCGTGTTCGGAAGTTTCGGCGATGGTCGCCGATGCTGGATCCTACGGGGGAGCCCAAAAAGGGGCTTCTGGATTTGAAACGTGTGCGCAGAGGGATCGCACCAAAAACTCCGAAACACTTGGGAGAATATGATGAATCGGAATGTGGTCAGCGGGATTGCCGCGTTCGCACTATTGGTTGGTGCGGCTCTCGCCATGAATGAATCGTCAGCATACGCTGGCAACTGCGGTGGTGGACTGTTCTCGAAGCTGCACGCCAAAAAGGCATGTGGCGGCGGATTGCTCGCAAAGCTGAAGGCACGTCATGCTTCAGATTGCTGCGCTCCAGAGCCAGTTTGCTGTGAACCAGCACCTGCACCGGTTTGCTGCGAACCAGCACCGGCTCCAGTTTGCTGCGAACCCGCTCCAGCTCCTTGCTGCGAGCCAGCTCCTGCTTGCTGTGGCAGCAGCCGCCCGAAGTTGTTCGGTCGTCTGATCGCAAAGCTGAAAGCACGCCGTAGCTGCTGCGCTCCAGAGCCTACCTGCTGCGAGCCAGCCCCCGTTTGCTGCGAGCCAGCACCTGCTCCTTGCTGCGAGCCAGCTCCCGCACCTTGCTGCGAAGCTGCCCCAGCTCCTTGCTGTGACGCTGCTCCCGCTCCTTGCGGAGGATGCGGTGGCGCCGTTGCTGCTCCAGCACCTTGCGCCGGTTGCTCCGGCGAAGTTGTCGTTGAAGCAGCTCCCGTCGAAGCAGCAGAAGCTGCTCCTGCGGCTGAAGAAGCATCGGCTAGCGATGCTCCTCCGGCACCCGCAGCTGACGCTGACACCAATATCTAATTCGACTCGCGAATTTTTTTCGCACTCGAAATATCACATCAAGCCCGGTGTTGCCCCTCGCAGCATCGGGCTTGTTTGCTGCGCCGACGCCCTTCAAATGAA
The DNA here is from genome assembly GCF_008312935.1 of Roseiconus lacunae. Taxonomy (NCBI): domain Bacteria; kingdom Pseudomonadati; phylum Planctomycetota; class Planctomycetia; order Pirellulales; family Pirellulaceae; genus Roseiconus; species Roseiconus lacunae. The sequence goes on from NZ_VSZO01000001.1 coordinate 1,321,752, forward strand.
ATGTGGCCAACTCCACTCGGCGAACATCGTCGTCCGTTGCGCCACAAAAGAAGCGATGACGTACGCAGCTTTCACGGATTGAATGGTGATGGTGGCTATCTCAACAGCCCGTTTGGCGGTTACCGCTACGGTGCGATGGCACCATCATGGATTTCGACCAACCACGGCGTGATCGTTTCGGTGGTTTGTCTGGATGACCGCAACGCGGCAACCGTGCAACGGTCTGAACGCCCCTAGCACATTTGCTTGCGATTCCTCTCGCATTGAAGTTGTCGATCCCACTAAACTTTCGCGTATCGCCCAATTCGCCAAGTCCAAACTACGAGAGACACATCTGTGGCCCCGGAAGTTCGCCGAGGATTCGTCGTTGTTGCTGCTTTAGTGGCAATCGTTGCCGTCATCTGGGCGGCTCGCCTAGACAGTGTCCCCCCGGCGGAGTTTTCACTTCAAAACGGGACTGATCCGAAAACGCTTGATCCGCATCGGGCGACCGGTCAACCGGAAAGCCGGATCGTGTTTGAGCTCTTCGAAGGCTTGCTACGCATGCTTCCCGAAGGCGAGCGGGATCCCGAGAACGGCCTTCAGCCGCTCGCCCCCAAACCGGCGATGGCAGAATCCTGGGATGTCAGCGAGGACGGGAAGACTTACACCTTTCATTTGCGAGACGGCATTCGATGGTCCGATGGGACGCCGATCACAGCTCATGATTTTGCTTGGTCATGGCACCGGATGCTTCACCCGGCAACGGCGTGTGAGTACGGTTACCTGATCAGTGAAGTGCGACTTGCCAGCGAGTACCACAACGCCATCGTCAACGTTGGTGACCGTGTCGAGGTCGAACTGTGGGACCGTCCGGGAGAGACACCGCAAGGTGACGCGGCGATCAAACACTTCCCACGCGGGTCGATGAAGTACGGCGTCTTACGCGAGATCATTAAACCACCGCGCCCCGAGCTGCCCGACGACGCTTCGGAGGATGACCAGGAAAACGCCGAGCTCGACTGGCAAGAAAGTTGGGTGTACGTGGTCGATGTCGTGCCGATGGGAAGCGACGATCGCCCCGACTGGGATCACGAGCCGACACGCGAGCGATTCGCCGCCTCGCCGGAAACCGTTCGTGGCGACCGAACGATCACCCGCGCCCACGGCGTCATGGTTGACTTTCGACACGAAGGCGGCGCCCAAGCGATCGACGATCGAACCTTCGTCGTTCACTTGAACAACTCGGTGCCCTACTTCTTAAACCTCGTCGCGTACTATCCGCTATTCCCTGTCAACCAAGCCTGCGTCGAAACCTATGGCGCACAGCTTTGGACCAAGGCCGAAAACATTGTCACCAACGGCCCCTACCGACTGAAGTTTCGCCGCCTTCGAGATCGCGTGCGTGTGGAAAAAAATCCCGATTACTGGGATGCCGATCGGGTCGGGATGAACACGATCGACTTCATCTCATTGGAAAGTCAAAACACGGCGCTGAACATGTACGTCACCGGGCAGCTACAGTGGATCAATGATCTGCCCACCTCGGTTCTTGAAGAACTACGTAAACGCGATGACTTTCACAGTGCGCCGAAGCTGTCGATTTACTTTTACAAACTGAACCATGACATTCCGCCGCTCGATGACATTCGCGTCCGCCAAGCGATCAGCATGGCGATCGACCGGCGACAAATCGTCGAGGAAGTCACCAAGGCCGGCCAGCAGCCCGCATTCAGTGTCGTTCCCCCAGGCCTCGCCGGCTACAAGGGCGTGAAGGGACTGCAGGAAGACGTCGAGAAAGCGAAGACGCTGCTCGCCGAAGCCGGCTTCCCCGGTGGACGCGGTTTTCCAAAATTAACGTTGCTCTACAACACCAGCGAAACTCACCGACCGATCGCCGAGGTGATCCAGCAACAACTGCAAAACAATCTCAACATCAAGATCGAACTGCAAAACATGGAGTGGGGTAGCTTCACCGAAACGGTACAGTTGGAAAACTACCAAATGGCACGTTACGGGTGGGTCGGTGATTATCCCGATCCCAATACGTTCCTGGACATGTGGGTCACCGGTAATCCGCAAAGCAACACGAACTGGAGCAATCCGGAATACGATCGATTGATCGTCGAATCGGGAACCGAACAAGATCCCGCCAAGCGATTGGAGTTACTCCGGAAAGCCGAAGAGATCTTGGCGACGGAATTGCCGGTGATTCCGATCTATTTCTATACGTCGGCGGAGATGTGCAAGCCGAACGTCATCGGGTTCGCCCCGACGGCCCAAGACCTTCATCCACTCTCGACGCTTCGTTATGCCGACGAAGGCGAGACGACAGGCCATTAGCTCCGAGGGAACGAGTTCAAGAACGATGAGAGATTTGCTCGGATATCTATTGAAGCGTCTGTCATGGATGCTATTGACGCTGTGGGCGGTCTACACCGTGTCGTTCGTGTTGATGCGAAGCGTTCCCGGAAATCCCTTTAGCGGTGAACGCAGCGTACCGCCGTCGATCGAACGACAATTGAAAGCCCGCTACAACCTGGACGCCCCTCCGCTCCAGCAATACTGGGATTACCTTGTCGGCGTGGTCACCCGATTTGACCTCGGCTGGAGCACACGTCTGGAAGATTACAGCGTCAACCAAGTCATCGCCGAAGGCTTTCCAGTCTCGGCGACATTGGCAATCTTTGCGTTGGTGTTCGCGATCATCTTTGGGGTCACCGCCGGGGTGATCTCGGCGGTCTATCGACGCTCGGCGGCCGATGTGATGTTGATGGCGGCGGCGGTGTTTGGGATCGCCGTTCCAAACTTTGTGATCGCAAGTTTGGCGATCTTGCTGTTTGTGTTCATGATTCAAATCTTTCCCGCCGGCGGTTGGGGGACACTCAGTCAAGTTGCCCTGCCGGCGTTTTGTTTGGGGCTACCGGTTGCGGCTTACATCGCCAGACTGACGCGGACGGGGATGCTTGAGATGCTGACTCGCGATCACGTGCGCACCGCATTTGCCAAAGGCCTGCCCAAACGAACGGTGATCTTGCGGCACGTCCTTCCCGGTGCCCTGTTACCGGTGGTTTCTTATTTGGGGCCGGCGGTCGCGCGAGTCCTGACGGGATCGCTGGTACTGGAAAAAATCTTTGCCCTGCCAGGCATGGGAAGTCACTTCATTAACGCGGCGACGCAACGCGACTACACGCTGGCGATGGGCATGGTGCTGACTTACACGGTGTTGCTTTTCATGATGAACACACTGGTTGACCTTGCGTACGCGATCATCGATCCGAGGGTGAAACTGCAATGAGTCAATCGACCACTTCACCAGATGATTCAGCATCCAAGGCACGTCCACGTTCGGCGAATCAAGAAACGCTCGAACGCGTGCTGCAGGAATCGCGCGAGATCCGCGGGGTCTCGCTATGGCAGGACGCTTGGAACCGTTTAAGACGCAATCGCACGGCGATGATCTCGCTATGGTGTCTGCTGGCTTTGGCGCTCGCCGCGTTTTTGACCCCGCTGCTGCCACTGCAGAGTCCGATCGACAAGGACCTCAACAACCGGCGTTTTTTGTCGCCCAACCTACAGACGGTGGTCCTCGGTGGCCGTCCGGGTTTGAAATTTAAAGACGGTAAATTGACTAGTGAACTCGCCGCTTTCGAGCAATCGATCGAGGAAGCACGACGCGAACTCGCCGAGGAAACCGATCCCAAACGCGGTCAACAATTGGTCGAAGAAATCGAAGCTCGGATCGAAGTCGAACACCCCTTCAATCAAATGTGGAACAACTTGGGTGGCATCGCTTGGTGGATGTGCGAGGCACGGGTCGCGATTTTCGGTGACTTTGCGGTCCCCAGTTTATTCGGCACCGACAAATTGGGACGCGATTTATTGGCCCGAGTATTTTGGGGGGCGCGTGTGTCATTGATCGTTGGGATCGTCGCGACACTGGTCAGCTTGATTATCGGGGTCAGCTATGGGGCGATCGCGGGATACTTTGGCGGCCGGGTCGACACCGTCATGATGCGGTTCGTCGACATGTTGTATTCGATCCCCTTTATCTTCGTCGTGATCTTCCTGGTCACGTTTTTGGGAGAGGAATCGGTCAAACAAGAATTGGCCAGCTACGGCATCGATCAGATCATGATTTTCTACATCGTGATCGGTGCGATTTACTGGCTGACGATGTCACGCGTCGTCCGCGGGCAAGTGTTGTCGCTCCGGCATGAACAATTTGTCGAAGCGGCGAAGACAGTGGGCGCCTCCTCGTGGCGGATCGTCTTTCGGCATCTGGTTCCCAATGTCTTAGGCGTAGTGATCGTTTATCTGACACTGACCATCCCTAGCGTGATGCTGTTCGAAGCCTTCTTGTCGTTCCTCGGACTTGGGGTTTCGCCACCGGATGTCTCCTGGGGACTTTTGCTCAATGACGGTGTCGAAGCACTCTCGATCGTCAAAGTGTTTTGGTGGGTGGTGGTCTTTCCCGGCGGTGCGTTGGCCGCGACCTTGTTCGCGCTCAACTTCCTCGGCGACGGATTGCGGGACGCGTTGGATCCACGAATGAAGAATCGAGACTAACCGCGATGAACAAAGATGACGAGCCGTTGCTCGATGTGCGTGATCTACAGGTCAGCTTCAAAACCGATGATTCCCAGGTTCGCGCCGTTCGGGGTGTTTCTTTCGAAGTCTACCCGGGTGAAACCGTCGGGCTCGTCGGCGAAAGTGGTAGCGGAAAGAGTGTCACCAACTTGGCTCTGATGGGACTTGTGCCACGACCGCCCGGAAAGATCGACGGCGGCGAGGTCTGGTATCGGGGACGGGATCTCCTGAAAGCCGGCACCACGGAAATGCAGTCGATTCGTGGTCGCCGAATCGCAATGATTTTTCAAGATCCGATGACGGCACTGAACCCACTGATGACGGTCGGCCAACAGTTGACCGAGATGACACGTTTGCACTTGGGGATGAACCAAAAGGATGCCAATCGCCACGCCGCGGACATGTTGGAAATGGTCGGCATCAGCGGCGCCTCACGGCGGCTACGTGATTACCCTCACCAGTTCAGTGGTGGGATGCGGCAGCGGGTGATGATCGCGATGGCGCTTTCTTGTGAACCGGATCTATTGATCGCCGACGAACCCACAACGGCACTTGATGTGACCATCCAAGCGCAGATCCTGGATCTCCTGCGAGACCTTCAGGAGCGACGTGGCACCAGTATTATCATGATCACTCATGACCTGGGGGTCGTTGCCGAAATCTGCCATCGTGTCTTGGTCATGTATGCCGGTAAGGTCGTTGAAAAGGCCGACGTGAACTCACTGTTTGCCGCACCCGAGCATCCTTACACCCAAGGTTTGTTGCGATCACTACCGCGTTTAGATCAAGCTTCGACGCAGCTCGAAGCGATCCCCGGTCAGCCGCCGGACTTGGGAAACCTCTCCCGTGGGTGTTCCTTTCGGCCACGCTGTCCCGACGCGATCGATCGCTGTGCCGAGTCTGAACCCGCGTTGACATCGATCGGTCAAGAACGAAAAGCGGCTTGCTATGTCGCACAGGAGGCTGCCGATGTCTGACTCAACCTCGCCCACTCGAACGTCAACTCTGTTGTCCGTCGACGACTTGAAGGTCTACTTTCCCTTTAGCCGGGGATCATTCCTCAGTCCTGAACATGGTTTCATCCGTGCCGTCGATGGCGTCTCCTTCGAAATCGGAGAAGGAGAAACGCTGGCACTGGTCGGCGAATCTGGATGTGGCAAATCGACAACGGCACGCGCGATCACAGGTCTGGCGCCGATCACCGCAGGCAGCGTTCGCGTCGATGGCACTGACATCACCGGCAAGAGCGCCGCGGAGATGTTGCGGTACCGTCGCGAGGTCCAGATGGTTTTTCAAGATCCGTTCGCGTCGCTGAATCCACGGATGACGGTCGGCAGTATCATCGGCGAACCGCTTGCCGTTCATGGCCTGGCTTCGGGAAAAGACCGCAAGCTTGAAGTTCTTCGATTGATGGATCTCGTCGGACTCAACCCCAGGTTCTTGAATCGTTATCCCCATGAATTCAGCGGCGGACAGCGGCAACGAATTGGAATCGCACGAGCCTTGGCAGTCAATCCAAAGCTGATCCTTTGTGACGAACCGGTCAGCGCACTCGACGTTTCGATTCAAGCTCAGATCATCAACTTGTTGATGGATCTTCAGCAGCAACTAGGTTTGTCGTACTTGTTTATCGCACATGATCTGAGTGTCGTTCGCCACATCTCAACTCGGGTCGGCGTGATGTACCTCGGACGGATCGTCGAACTGGGAACCGCCGAATCAGTTTATAATCATCCGACACATCCCTACACCGAAGCATTATTGTCGGCGGTTCCGGTTCCCGATCCCAACGCCGCGATCAGCCGAAACCGTATTCGACTCGAAGGCGAAGTCCCAACACCGGACAAAGAGTACGTCGGATGTTCCTTCATCAACCGCTGCCCGATCGCGGTCGATCGTTGCCGAAGTGAACGTCCCCCGCAAACTCAATCCCCACAAGCATCCGCCCCCCACACCGCAGCCTGCTGGGAACGGACCTAACCGGCGCGTCGTGATTGAAATATGTTTCAGAATCATTCTCTTCCCAAGAAGGTCGAATGGTAACCTTCGAGGAGACCCTGAAGATTTAAGATTCAACCACCTTTCCAAGGAGGGTCGGGCTGTAAGCCCGGGGAGGATTCCCACCGCACCCTCTCCCCATGCAAGCTTAAATTAAGCGCAGGAAAGAACGTGACCGATGAACTGCACAACGATTTTGCGAAAAGGTGAATTCGCAATGCAAAAACAATTCCATTGGGCACCCGATAGCAACATCGATTCAAAGATTGGCAATGGCTGAACTGATTGCCCAAGGTCCTCAGGCATACCATCGCTGGCGCCGAGAAATCCCCAACCCAACGATGGTGCCGGAAGTGGTGATCGGCCGGACGGGGGCCGATTGGAACGTGCCGTGGGATTCGATGATTTCCAGACAGCACGTCCGCCTCGTGCCACAGTCGGACCATCGTGTCGAAGTCAGCGTGATCGCCTCCGCTCGAAATCCCGTTTTTCACCAAGGCCGTCATGCGGTTCGATTTGCTTTGGTGCCAGGCGATCACTTTGTCATTGGGAATACGACTTTCACGCTCGCATCTGGGCGACCGGCCAATCAACTTCCCGGACGCGAAGGCGTGGAAGTCACCGAGAATGTGTTTGACCATGTTGCCCTGCGGCGCAAACACTTCCGAAACCTCGGAGCTCGAATCGATGTGCTCACACGATTGCCAGATCTGATCGCCAGTAGTGAAAGCGATCAGGAGTTACTCGTCCGCGTGACCAGTGTGCTCTTGCAATCGACCCCTTCGGCCGAATCGGTCGCGATCCTATCGGCGTCGAATTTGAAGCAGGATCCCGACGGCGAAATCAAGATCCTGCATTACGACAACCGCAGCGCCACACTGGGCAATTCACCGATCAGCCGTCGATTGGTTGAACGGTCGATGACCGAGCGTGAGAGTATCCTTAATGTCTGGGAAGGCGGCGAAGGCTCTGGTTCGTTCGCCTTCACCGCCCGCGAAGATGTTGACTGGGCATTCTGTGTTCCGCTGCGAAGCGAAGCTTGTCGCGGATGGGTGATTTATGTGAGCGGCCAAATTCACCAAGACGGATCGTCCGAATCGTTCGCGACCGAAGAACTAAGCGAACAGCTACAGGACGACGTCAAGTTTGCCGAGATCGTCGGCACGACGGTTGCCAGCTTGCGTCAAAGTCACTTGCTTCAGCGACGGCAAGCGGCGATGGGGCGGTTCTTTGCCCCGATCGTGATGCGGGCGATCGCGGCCGGCGATTCCACTCAAGTCCTACGACCACGCGAAGCCGACTTGGCGGTGATGTTCTGCGACCTTCGTGGTTTTTCCAAACGCAGCGAACAAGGCGCCGATCAACTTCTCAAACTGTTGTCCGACGTCAGTGATGCGTTGGGTGTAATGACCAAGCATATCTTGGGTTTTGACGGTGTGATCGGTGACTTTCACGGCGATGCCGCGATGGGGTTTTGGGGCTGGCCGCTGGCCCAAGCAGACGCCGCGGTCAAGGCCGCGAGTGCGGCGATCGCGATCCGCGAAGAATTCAAAAATTCCGAGCACGGGTTCCGCTGTGGGATCGGACTCGCTCTCGGTCCGGCCGTGGCCGGTCAAATCGGAACGACCGATCAGGTCAAAGTCACCGCCTTCGGACCGGTCGTCAATCTCGCCAGTCGACTCGAATCGATGACCAAGCGATTCGGTGCCGAAATCATTCTCGACCAACCGATGCGAAAGACGTTGACGGAGCAATCCGAGACCGTCCGTCTGCGACGGCTCGCTAAAGTCTGCCCGGCCGGCATGACGCTACCGGTTGAAATCAGCGAGCTTGTTTCGAATGAGTCCGTCGCGACCTGCGAGATCGACGATGAATTGATCGAGCGATACGAAGCCGCGCTAGACCTTTTCCAACACGGCGAACTCGATCGATCGCTTCGATCACTGCGCACGCTTCCTACTTGGGACGGCCCGACTCAATTCTTAATTCAACAGATCGTTGACGGGAATCACCAAGGCGACGTGATCCATTTGTCAAAGTAGACGCCGCCTTCGAACCAAACGAGGTCCGTTTCGACATAACTTGCGAGTCACGCCAAGGTTGTCGTCAAAGGTCATCGTTGCTTTTATCGCGAAGTCGAAACGGATTCGGCATAAGCGAGCTCACCGGTTCGTCCGTCGTAATACTGAAAGACAACCTGGGGATATGGGTACGCGACGTAGCGGGTCTCGCCCAGCTTTTGTGGCATGTTGAAGACGTTGTTGACTTTCACGACGCAAAAGTATGGATACAGTCGCTCAAGTCGCGGTAGGTCCGGAAGGATGTAACTGCTCCAACGGATGTCACATTCACGGGGACCAAACTTGAACTTCCCGGTCGCCGGACGATCACTTTCGTCATTGGCCGGTACGTGATTGACGCTGTTATGCGGGCCACAGCAGAACTCCCAAACATTGTCGGTCACCTTGATCGCAAAGCTGTTGTGCAGATCCCCCGTCATGACAAAAACTCGCTTGCCCATCTTCTCCCATTCTTTGATCAAGTACTCACGTTCGTCGAAGAACCCGGTCCAGGCTTCTTCCTTGTTGGCCGCGTCGGCTTCGAAGCCGCCGGCACCACTGTGTGGAATCATGAAAGGAACGGTGGAGATCACGAAACGGAAATCGGCGTCGCTTTCACGCATGCTTTTGAGTAGCCATTCGCGTTGGGCGATCCCCAACATCGATACACCTGGCTTGTCACGCTCGGTCACATCGTGCATTTGCCGGTCGCCACGTGTGTCAAGGTAATAGAATTCGCAGTTTCCGACGCGTTGTTTGCCGTAGCTGCGACGACCGATCGAGTAGCTGATATTGCTGTCGTCGATCTTAGCCGGCATATGCAAACGTAACGTGTGGGCGTCGATGACTTCGAGGATGTCGTAAACGTACGAATTTTTGTGACCGGAATCATCGTCATAACGCATGTCATTGACGCCGGCTTGGGGCGTTCCCCAATGGACATGTAAGCTGCCCATTTGATCGACCGCCAGTCGGGTGAAGTCGGCATCGGGATCGAACAGCAAGTCACTCTCGCGGCGCATCGTTGCTTTGCCAAAGTGAATCGGCTGGGCATGTTGGATCGGGTTTGCCCAGCCAAGGTAGTCGAACCAAGCCTGGGTTCCGATGTCACGAAAGACGGTGCGGCGATGACGCTTCCCGTGCTCTGCCGATCCCCAAATGTCATTGACCAATTCGTGATCATCAAACGTAAAACAACTTGGCACATGGCGATGCCACTTGGCCAACGATTCACTGCGATCAAGATAAAGCTTGTAGTTTTCCCAGACGCCCACGATGGTCGGAGCGATTCGTGCGATCCTGGGAAGCGAACTCGCTCCTTGGACCAAACGCCAGGCCTCGGCAGGGTACTGACGCTGTTCCTCGTATAACCAGTCGCCGTTCATCACATGAAAGTGAACCCGGTCGGCCCAGTCACGATTCAGGTGCTCGTAAACCGGGGCGTGATGCCCGTTGCCATGTAACGGGTTTTGGTTGGCGCAGGAGCCGATTTGAAACTGGAAGTTAAACAGCCCTTCCGGGTTGTACTCGGCGTTGCGAGTCGTTTCGGCCGAAGGCAATGTGCGAAAACTGGCCGGCAAGCCGTGCGGTCGATCATTGACCCACACCCGGTAATGGTATCGGGTGTCGGGGCGTAATTCGGTCAGATCGATCGTTCCGGTATTGTCATGGGTGATCGAGGTCGTGCCTTTCGAACTGATTTGATCAAGCGAATCGGCTGACGTTCCGTAACGCACTTCGAACGCACCCGGATCGCTAGTCCGAGCCCAGACACGAACCGACGTCGCGCCCGGCCGTCCCAGCATTGGTCCGTGGGTCAAACGGATCGGATCACGTGCCTCGGAGATCGTGATCGACTGATCGGCGGGGTCAGGAAGATGATGCACGGCGGGTGACTGCGCCGCTACCGTTGTCGACAACAGATATGTCGACAATAAAAACTTTGACAGACGCGAAAACAGCAAAGCAAAACGCATGCGAGCGAAACGGTGTTGGCGTGGGGAAAGGTCAACAGAACAGTTCGAACCGTGACGCAGTCTAACCGCTCGAAACACTACCGTGGTTTTCCGCCAGTACGCTTTTGCAGCGAGTCAAACAAAGTGTCGATTTGTGTCTCGGTTGGATCCGGGGCGATCGCGGTGTAGTAGCCGGGCGTGATCCCCAACGCGGCCCGCATCGCTGCGGCTCGTTCGGGAGGCGCGTCGATCATTTCTTCGACCAGATCAAAGTCCCGGTCCCAGAGAATGCGATCGGCCAGGCATTCGATCAACCATTGCCAACGGTCGACCTGATCGCAGTCGGGTGCCAAATCTTCGATCACCGAATTTTCAGATGATTCCAACGCTACGTGTTTGTGCACGTTGCAATCGCTTCGCCATCCGGCTTCGATGACTTTGTTTTCCAAGTAAACATTCAGCGCCGCCTGACGCCACTGGCAGCGAACTTCCGGTGGCGAAACAGATTGCAATTCAATTTCCAGTTCAATCTGCTGCGATACGTTTTGATAAACGGCAGCGATTCCGGCTTCGTTGATCCCGGTCAATTCGACGGTGTCTTCGGTGACTTCTAACAACCCTCTGGCAAGCCGATCGAGCAAGGCAAGTTGCTGCTGCCACGACAACTCGTCAAACAACGTCACGCCGTATTCCCAAGGCGACTCGTCGGTCTCGCGACAACTGACCAACTCATCCACCATCGTCGAGATGGATTGGCGAATGAGGTCTGCTTCCTGTCCGAGCATGATTCGATCGCCCGAAGGAGTGTGCCAGGTCATGATGATAAGTCCGATTCCCAACCGCACGTGCTACAGAAAAGAACGTCAATGGAGCGGTGGCGGACGCAAAGCGAACGCGTTCGGACCGTCGACGCAGCCGAGATCTTGATCGAACCGATCGCGGTGTGCAAGTTTTTGCCGCCATGAACTTGTCTCGCCATCGTCGTGTTTTCGACAGCCAGCGGCTGTCAAGGATGCATTCGCATCGAATGTAAAGCTTTTTCGAAGCCAAACAAGCTGGATCAAGCCTCACTTTGTGGGGGACGGGCGTCCGTCAAAGGACGCCGTAGAGTGGTTTTCTTGCCCCGAATCGCCCAGATTGCCGCTCCTTTCACACCGTATTGGTTTGGGTGGCTTGGCGATGACACTCGCATCCATAAAAATTGATGTGAAATGTCGTCGATTGGCGAACAGATTGGCGAATGGGGGACCTAGCCGGCCTTGATCTCCTCAGCACCTCGTCCACTTCCCCGATCTTTTTGGCGATTCGTCCCATCAAGCTCCCCGATCCCCCGAAGCAATCATGCCCGATCACCACACTTTGGATATCAAACGCGTCGCCATCCTTTTTGCCGGAGGCCCCGCACCGGCAGCCAATGCGGTGATCTCAACGGCCGCGTTCTCGTTCCTCGAAGAAGGCGCCCAGGTCTTTGGCATCAAGCACGGCTACAGCCGACTGACCGACTATAGCGCCGCCGGCCCACTCCAAGAAGGCGTCGACTACATCCGCTTCACGCACGATCTGTTGACCAACGCACGCAGTAGCCGTGGCATCATGATCGGGACCGCACGGACGAACCCAGGCAAACACGTCAGCAGCCCCGAACATTTAAAGGACCCCGAACTCGTCGCCCCGCTGCGACGTGTTTATGAAGGCCTTTGCTCGCTGGAAGTCGATGCGTTGATCTCGATCGGTGGTGATGACACGCTTAAGACCGCCAATAAATTGAAGATGTTCCAAGACAATCTTCCCGGCGACGCACGACGTTTCCCTGTCATTCACCTGCCGAAAACCATCGACAACGATTACAGCGGCATCGATTTTACATTCGGTTTCTTTACCGCCGTCGAAACCTTGGCCGAAGAAATTCGCAACCTCAATCATGACGCCGCCGCCGGTCGTGCCTACTTCCTCTGTGAAGCGATGGGACGCAGCGCCGGTTGGTTGGCTTACGGTGCCGCGATCGCCGGCGAAGCCAGTTTGGTGATGAGCGTCGAAGACGTCGCCGGTGACTTGGCAACCGAAGAAGTCGATCCAGAGACCAACCTGACTCGCAAGGTCATGGAGCTTGATAAGGTCATCGATAAAATGGTCGACATGATGGTCGCACGTGATCGCGAAGGCCGCGAGTACGGAACCATCGTGATCGCCGAAGGCTTGGCCGAGTTCTTGCCGGCAAAGTATCTCGAAGGCGTGTCTCGCGACGAACACGGACACATCAACATTTCCGCGATCAACCTGTGCTCACTGATCAGCAAGCTGCTCGCCGATCGCTATAAAGAACGCACCGGCAAGACACGCAAAGTCAATGGGTTGCAGCTCGGCTATGAATCACGTTGTGCACCACCACACGCCTATGACGTGATGCTCGGTTCCCAGTTGGGCGTCGGAGCCTATCGGGCCCTCGTCGAAGAAAAGCTGAACGGCGTCATGGTTTCCGTGTCCGGCCAATTCAATTTGCACTACGTTCCCTTCGAAAAATTGGTCGACCCCAAAACCCTGGTCACGAAAGTTCGTTTCATCGAACCGGGCAGCGACTTCCATCGCCTCGCACGATTCCTGGAAACCTGCACCGAGTAGTCACCTTGCGTCCTTATCAGCCGCGGTCGTGTTTGTCGGATCAGCCGAACGGCGTTAGCCGCGGTTGTGTCTCCGCGATCAGCCGAAGGGCGTTAGCCGCGGTTGTGTCGCAGTCATCCGTCCGGATGCCCGTCAGATGACCCTCCAACGCATGCCAACCTGTGAGCCGACGGCACTCGCCGCGGGCCCCGTTTTACCAACGCTAGCCCGACGCGGGCGCGTACGACTCACGCATCTCGGAAAATCCTTCAGCTCTGATGAATGCTCACCGACCGCCGATCAGGTCAGACTCATTCGCCGAGTTGCGTTAGCAGCCACTCCAATTCGTTGGCGATGTCTTCGGCGAGGCCGCGTTGCCGCATCTGATCGGGTAGCACGGTCCAGGCATACGTTTCGACTTCCAGGTGCCCGGTAAAGTCGACGTCGATTTCCGGATCACCCAACGCATCCAGACACGCCAACACTTCGTTTCGTGTTGTCCGCAGATGTCCAAAGCGTTCCAAGAAGATTGGGACATGAAAGTGGATCACCCAGCGGTCCGCGGCGTCAACGCTTGCCTCGCTCGACTCACGAACCAACTCGGGCAGATCCGTCGCCAAGCGAAATCCACCGTCCCGACTAACTTGTCCGGTTTGGTGCAAGTAGCGGTCTTCGGCAAAGCCCGACAATTGGTCGAGTGCCGCGACACGATCTTCGCGATCGATCGATTTCCAGTCGGCGACAATCGCGCTGCTGACCTGCACTTTCCCGATCGTGATTCCGGCAGCGGCATAAGCTTCAATCGCATCACGCTGCGATTCATTCATCACCGCACTATGGCAGACGTCATGGCACACGGTGATGTACCGCCGATGGGCCGAATCGGGAAGTTCATCGCCGAAGAATGCGATCATGTCACCGACCGTGTCCAACGTGCATCCGGGCTCGGGCTCGATCGCAACGACGATTCTCTTCCCGGTTTGCCGATCCAGCTCTTCGAGCGACACCGCTAGCTCGCGTAGATGCCGCCCCGCATCGGCGGTCACGATCTTGCGTTTCGATTCTTCGACAAACGGGTTGTCCGGCCAGCCGATCGGGAGCGTACTGATCGACCCCAAATCGACGCCTGAAGGAAGCAAATGCGCTAGGATCGTCGCCAGCCGCTGCGTGTACTCTAGTCGTGGGCGATCGGCCCACGTAGGCAGGTAAACGCCTTGCTTTACACGATCACCATGAAAGTTGGCAAAGGGGAATCCATTGATCGTAAACGCCGACAATCGTGATCGATCGAGGAAATTTGCGAAGTCATCCAAGCCGCCCTCGACCAGTTCACGTGAAGCCTGGTCGGGAATCCACAATCCGACGCCCAGCCGGTGATCTTCCGACGCAGTTTTCGCTCGGTTTCCCGGAAGCGACATCGGCAATTGTACCAGTCGTTCCCGTACGCCGACGGCATATCGAGAGAGGTTATCTCGAATGGAGCTTAGGTCGGTCCCGGCATGCACGTTGGTGCAATAACCGACTTGCAGTGACGCATGATCGCGGAGTCGAGAAAGATGGTTCACAATCGAGAGACCAGTCGGTGTGGAAGAAATCGGTGTGGTACTTGATGACTAAGTCCGTACTCGAACGGACGATCGGCTGAACCTCGCCGGCCTCGGTTCTTCAGCGAATACCTGGTTCGGCGCAACACGTTGTTTCGATCCAAACATGGGCCAAGATGGTACGTGTTACAAGATGCCAGGCTTTCGGCGAACTTGATTGCCGAACACAGCACTGGTGCTTTGACTCGGTCAAGTGTTTGGGGACGGCCTATCAGCCGACGGACGTGGGCTTCGGTTATGAACGAAACCGTGGCGAACGCCAGTCGGCTGATCCTAATTTCAGATGGAGACGGAGCACTATAGGCAGGTCATCACGTTCTTGGCGATCCAGTCGCGGGCGAGCAACCAGACGAGCAAGCCTTTTTGCGCGTGCATACGGTTGCCGGCTTGATCGATCACGCTGCTTTGCGAGCCGTCGATCACGCCATCGGTGATCTCTTCGCCGCGAACGGCGGGCAGGCAGTGCAGGACTCGAGCCGATGACGGCGCCGCCGCCATCAGTTTTTCGTTGACTTGGTAGTCGGCAAACGCGCTGCGTCGCTCGGCGGCTTCGGCCTCTTGTCCCATGCTGATCCAGACGTCGGTATAAATCGCGTCGGCGGTCGCGACCGCGGCGGTCGCATCGCTGGTCGTGGTGATATCCGCCTTGGGGTATTCCTTTGCCATGCGTTCGACCCATTGACGATCCATTTCATAGCCTTTCGGGCAGGCAAGTGTGAATCGCATGTCGAGCATCGCACAAATCAGTGCTAACGAGTTGGCGACGTTATTGCCGTCGCCAACAAAAACCAAATGCTTGCCTTCATATCCGTCAAATGCTTCATCGATGGTCATCACATCGGCGAGGGCTTGGCAAGGATGGCAGAGGTCAGTCAACCCATTGATGATTGGGACGGCGTTGTAGCTCGATAGCTGTGTGACGCTTTCATGGCGGTTGGCACGGCAGACGACCGCGTCAATAAACTGGCCAAGAACTTTTGTAAAGTCAGACGCGGACTCACGCTTTCCCCAGCCGACATCGTCACCGAGAAACAAGCTCGACCCGCCAAG
The DNA here is from genome assembly GCF_008312935.1 of Roseiconus lacunae. Lineage (NCBI taxonomy): Bacteria > Pseudomonadati > Planctomycetota > Planctomycetia > Pirellulales > Pirellulaceae > Roseiconus > Roseiconus lacunae. Next base: position 1,337,586 of record NZ_VSZO01000001.1, read on the forward strand.
TTGCGCGATGCCGGATTCGAAACTGACACGGGTTCGCAAACTGGGCTTTTGAAACAAGAGCGCGACGACTCGGTTGTGCAACACGTCGGGGCGTTCGCCCGCCTTGAGCTTGCTTTTGACAACCTTTGCGGTTTGCAAAATCAGCTTGAGGTCGTCACAGGAGATATCGAAAAGGGAATTGAAGTGTTGCATGTCAGTGATCTCACTTTCCGCAATGACAGGAAGCAGTGACGGGAAAAGGAAAAGGACTTGGTCACGCGGTGGCGGTCGGAGGTTCGCGGAAAAGTTCCGTGCCGACGCCTTCGGATGTGTAGATTTCCAACAGCAACGAGTGTCGCAGTCGGCCGTCGATGATGTGAACCTTGCCCACGCCTCGATCAAGTGTTTCCAAGCAGGCCTCGACTTTAGGGATCATGCCCTCGGCGATGTGGCCCGATGCGATCAACTCGCGCGCCTTCGCTTCGCTGAGTGAATGGATGATCGTGTTCGGATCATCTTTGTCCAAACGCACGCCGTTGACGTCGGAAAGGAAGACCAGTTTTTCGGCGCCGAGGGCTTGGGCGACGGCCATCGCCGCGGTGTCGGCGTTGACGTTGTATAGATTTCCGTCGCGGTCTTCGCACATGCTGGGGATGATCGGCACTTGATCGGTGTACAACAGACCTTCGATCACATCCCGGTCGACTTCGGTCACTTTGCCGACATGCCCGAGGTCTTCGCCGGTTTCCAGCTTCAACCGTTCGCCGAAAAGGACGTTCGTCGTGTGGACCGACAAGTTCATCGCCCGGCCACCGAGTCGTTCGATCTCTTCGGTCAGGTGACGATTGACGTCTCCGGCCAAGACGCGGCGGACGACATCGAGAGTCATGTCATCGGTGTAGCGACGGCCTTGAATGAATTGTGGCTCAACATTTGCTTCGGCGAGCGCTCGGTTGATCGCCTTGCCACCGCCGTGGACCACGACGGGCTTCATCCCCACCGTTTCCATAAAGATCACATCGAGGAGGATGTGCAGCAACGCGTTGTCGTCATCCAAGACGCTGCCGCCCAATTTGATCACGGTGGTTTTTCCCCGGAATCGGCGGATCCATCCCATCGCTTCGATCAACGTGTCCGCTTTGGCAATCGCTTCTAGCACGCAGGAGACTCCCGTGGAATTGGGGGCTTGAGGAGGACTTTCAATCAAAGGTTTCTACCGTCGGGTCGCACCAAGCGTCTGGGATGCGGCGTCGATGGTCCGCACCGCTGGTGATGCAAACCGTTCATGGATCGGCAATTCGCACCCAAATCGACTGTTGGCGATCGGGGAAAAACGCATCATGCTAGGTGCCTGCGGTGTGGGGGTCAATTGTCAAGCGGTCGGTCGGCCGCTTTCGCCCCCGAAAAGCCGCCAAATGAAGGCACCCAAGCCTTCGAACCCTTTGATCGCACGAACTAGGAAGAAAACTTGATGAAGAAACGAACGGTAGCCCTGATCGGTGGTGGGCAAATGGGACGCGCACTGGCCGGAGGGATGATGGGCTCCGATGTGATCGCCGCCGCCGACCTCACCGTCGTCGATCACAATCAGGCCTCGCAACAATGGTGGAAGGAGAATCATCCCCAAGTCACTGTGGTGGCCAGCCCGGACGGACACCTCGATCGTAGTGACGTGGTGATCCTTGCGGTCAAGCCATACGCGATCACGAAGGTCGCCGCCCAAATCGCCGCCGGAGGATCGGAAAAGCTGATCGTGTCGATCGCCGCCGGTGTCCCACTCGCCAAATTGTCCGCTAGCGTTGGGCACCAGCGAGTGATCCGCGTGATGCCGAACACACCCAGCCTTGTCGGGGCCGGGGCGAGCGCGTATTGCGCCGACGAAGCCGCCACCGAAGCGGATTGTCAGTGGATTGACGAAGCCCTCTCCGGTGTCGGCGTCGCGGCCCAAGTCACCGAGGCTCAGATGGACGCCGTGACTGGATTAAGCGGTTCGGGGCCGGCCTATATCTGCTTGGTTATCGAAGCCCTCGCCGACGGCGCTGTGCTTTGCGGGCTGCCGCGAGCACTGGCGATGCGGCTGGCAGCGCAGACGGTGATGGGGGCTGCGAAAATGGTGATGGATACCGGTCGGCACCCCGGCGAGCTAAAAGACGCGGTCGCCAGCCCCGGCGGGACGACGATCGCGGCCTTGCAGTCACTCGAAGAAAATGGCCTCCGCGCCGCGATGATCGCCGCCGTCGAGGCAAGCGCCAAACGCAGCGCTGAGCTGAGCTGAATTGAGCTGAGCTAGTTCAGAACCGCACTCACATGGCAACCGCCGGGCGTTCGCTCGCGGTTGCCGTTGGTCTCTCGATGCCGATCGAGCTTCGTGCCAGCGGGCCTAAAGCTCCAGGAACAACCGCGCCGGGTCCTCGATCACTTCTTTGATCGTTCGCAAGAATCCGACCGCTTCACGGCCATCGACGATTCGGTGGTCGTAGGTCAACGCGACATACATCATCGGGCGGATTTCGACTTTACCGTCGATCGCGACCGGGCGTTCTTGGATGGAGTGCAGGCCCAAGATTCCGCTCTGCGGCGGATTGACGATCGGCGTGCTCAGCAGCGACCCATACACACCGCCGTTGCTGATCGTGAATGTTCCGCCGATCAGGTCTTCCGCTTGCAGGCGATTCTCGGACGCTTGCTTGGCAAAGTCCGCGATCGTCCATTCGATCTCCGCAAAGGACATCATTTCGGTGTTTCGCAGGATCGGAACGACCAAGCCTTTTCCGCCACCGATCGCGATCCCGATGTCGTGGTAGTTGCGATAGATCGCGCTGTCGTCGCGGATCTCCGCATTGACCGCCGGAAAACGCCGCAATGCTTCGACGCTGGCCTTGGCGAAGAACGACATGAAGCCCAATTTCACGCCATGCTTTTGCAGAAAAGCGTCTTTGTATTTTTTCCGCAGCGCCATCACCGGCGACATGTCGATCTCGTTGAATGTCGTCAGCAGTGCGGCCGTTTGCTGAGCCGTGACCAGGCGTGATGCGATGGTCCGCCGCAACATACTCAGCGGCTTGACCTCTTCGCTGCGATCGCCGCCGCCGGTCATCAGGGTGCTTTGCGGCTTTGGTGGAGCGGCGACGGCCTTGGTTTCTGTCGCAGCGGGCGACTTGGCGGGTTTGGCCTTGCCCCCGGCATCGATGAATTTTTGCACGTCTTCTTTCAGCAATCGGCCGCCGGGGCCGGTCGCGGGAACGTCAGAAGCGGACAGACCATTTTCGTCGAGCAGTCGCTGGGCGGCGGGCATCACGAACGACGCGGTCGTCGCCGCTGGATCGGAGGCGCCGGACTGCCCGGCTGTCTCGGAGGAACTTTCGCCGGAACTAGGCGAAGCGGAATCACCGCCGCCCGTATCGCCACCGCCGGCCGGTTTGGGGGCGACACGAATTTTGGCGATGACTTCACCGACCTCGGCGAAGTCTTCCTCTTGCTTGGCGATGTCTTGCAGGAACCCTGCGACGGGGGCGGGCAGCTGCACCGAGGCTTTTTCGGTTTCGATTTCGACGAGATCTTCGCCATTTTCCACCCAATCCCCCTCTGCCTTCAACCAAGTGCCGAGTTGGACTTCGGTGATGGATTCGCCCACGGTTGGGACTTCAACGTCTACGATTTCGCTCACGGGTCCGGGTCTTCCAATTCAGGATGAAAACAGGGGTTGGACTGGCACTGCTTGAAGAAGCACTGCTGGACAAGCACTGCAATGAAGGGGCACAGCACTGGAAAGGATACCGGCTGACCAATCGCTATCCCAGCGGTATCCGGTTGGGAACACCGGTGTCGGGTAGCATTTCATCGAATCGTTGTCCTCTCGACACCATACCTCATTTCCTAGCAATGATTGCATGGTGACAACATCGACCGCGAGCAAAATGGATCAACAGTTCAATTCGCCGCACCGCCGAATCCGATTCCGGCCCGCCGCCTCCAATTGCAAGCATTCCCCCAACATTCGGGGACACACCCGCACTATCGCCATCAAACCGGGGGACAGAGCATCCACAACCTTTTTGGTAGCAATCCCATCAGGACCGGACCCATCGGGGACAGAGCATCTCGGGGGACAGGGCGGCTTAATTGATGGCAATGGCGAACAGCGGTGCTCTGTCCGCTTGAGTGCTCCTGTCAGTTTCATAAAACGCAAAGACGCTACGACGCAGGGCCGCAGAGGGGGGAAAATTCATTGGGGGACAGAGTACGCCCGGCGAAGATCGGATTGATAGCAAACGGCGATTGTCGTGCTATGTCCCCGTAAAGCTCTACTATGTCCCCGTAAAGCTCTATGTCCCCGTAAAGCTGTCCCCCGAAAACCAATGACAGCAAGCAGCTTAAATGATGCCCTGTCCCTCTTAGAAAGCCCTTGGCATTGCTGTCATCACTGCCAACGCAATGACATCATCTTGGCCCCTTTGGCAGCTATCAATACGGAGTGCTCTGTCCCCGATGGATGCTCTGTCCCCGGTTGGATGTCACTGTCCCCGGTTGGATATCAGGGTGGATTTGATTGCAATCTGTTGATGCTCCGGTGGAATGGGCGGGCGACTTGAACGCATTGCTAACGTTTGTCTGATCACACTCAAAACCTGCGAAATCTAGCGGCACTTTGACGGTCGCGTCCCGCTTACTGGGGAGGTTCTCTTGCGTAGGCCGACGATCTTTCTGTAAAGCTCGTCATGAACGTTGGCCGCACACGTCGGCTGACTTCGCAGATTGACTAACCAATCGATCTTTACACTCACTACCGGCATGGCTAAAACGCAAGTTCGATGGAAATCGTCTCGCGGTTTTCAAGGCGATTCGCGATAGGACAAAGCAGGATGCTTTCATTTTCAATTATCACGCCTACCTTGGGCAAGCGGCGGTTTCTTATTGAAACACTCGAGAGTGTTCACCCATCGGATTGCGGTCCGACCGTCGAACATGTTGTCGTGACCGCTCCCGAAGCATCGACCACTCCACGCGCGGTTGATTTGGGCAGCAACCGCACTGAATGCAAGTTTGTTAAGGCCCCTATCGCCGGTGCCGCCGCGGCGTTCAACGTCGGACTTTATCAAGCCAGCGGTGACATCATTGGCTGCCTTGCCGATGACGATCAGTACCTTCCGGAAACACTTGCCCGTGTCACTGCGATCTTTCAGGCCAACCCGGATTGCGACCTGATCTACGGCGCGATCGAGCAAATTGATGAAGACAGCGTCGTCTACCGCACCTCCGTGCCTCGAAAACTTGAATCCGGGCGTCTTCGCCGCCGCGCCGATGGTTATCAACCGAGCTTGTTCTTTCGCCGCTCGGTGATCGATCAAGTCGGTGGCCTCGACGAAACTTTGCGGTACCACTACTGGTACGACTTCGTGGTGCGTGCTTTTCTGGCAGAGCAAACATTCTTTCGTGAAGAGTCCTGCTTGGCTCGCAAGCGACGGCACCGTCATAACACGCATTTTGGCAATGCCGCGGTGGGGTATCAAATCTCTCGCGCCCAAGAACGCGTTGAGTTGCTGCACCGTCACTACGGCGACGTCCCGCCTCAAGCAGCCCTCGAACTCGGGAAGTACCTTGCGATCCAACAAGGGCACGATCCGCTTCAGCCCGGTTATGACAAAGCTCTGCTTCACCTCGCTTCCCAGTCGGTCGAAGCATTGGGGTGCAAGACCAGACTACTCCCGTCGCATGTCAAAGCTCAAGTCTCGCGATCACTCAAATACCCTCGCGAGCTGACACGCTACCTACCGATGGGCATTGGGCCAACGCTCCGCGGCTTTTTCCGAAGTCGACTCTTCCAGCTCAAGCAACACGAACCGCGCACGTTCAACATCGACAACCATGCCCGGGGTGCATCGCCCGAGAAGCAACTGTCGATCGGGATCGTCACTCCGAACCTGAATACCGGTGAGTATCTCGAGCGGACGATTGAAAGCGTCGTCGGCCAAGGATTCCCCCGCATCCAGTACGTCGTTCAGGACGGCGAATCGACCGACAATAGTGTCGACATCATTCGCCAGTATGAATCCAAGCTGCATTGCTGGGAGTCGCGACGCGATGGCGGGCAAACCCAGGCAATCAACCGGGGGCTCAGCCATGTCGACACCGACATCATGGCCTACCTGAACTCCGACGACATCTTGTTGCCGGGCAGTTTGTCGTTCGTCTCGGAATACTTTCGTAGCCACCCCGATGTCGATGTGATTTATGGTCATCGGCTGATCATCGACGAAAACGACCAAGAGATCGGACGATGGGTACTGCCGCCACATGACGATCACGCGATCATGTTTGCTGACTACATTCCTCAAGAAACGATGTTCTGGCGAAAGCGTGCCTGGCAGGCGGTCGATTGCACACTCGACGAATCGTTTCAGTTCGCAATGGATTGGGATCTGATACTTCGATTCCGCTCCGCGGGTTTGAAATTCGTTCGCGTCCCACGATTCCTGGGGGCTTTCCGAGTCATCGAAACGCAAAAGACTCAGGTATTGCTGGAAACCGCCGGAACAACCGAAATGAATCGTCTTCGTCGCCGTGTCATTGGGCACGTCCCGACGACACGTGAAATGCGACGTGCGATTCGGCCTTATCGATTCCGTCAGTGGTTCCACCACCACGCACAAACTTTGTTAGAGACCGCTCGCGGTTAGGCAGTAAATACGTCGATATGAAACCATTTCTCCGCATCGCTCGAGGGTTGGGCCGTTATCCGTTGGCCCTTTCCGCTTCCATCTTTTGCTCCCTTGCCGTTGCGATGCTATGGGGAGGCAATATCGGTGCCGTCTACCCGGTTCTGGAGGTTTGCCTGAACGGCAAATCGGTGCAGCAGTGGATCGCTGATGACATCGACGAAGCCAACGAAGGGATCGACAAGTACCGTCAAAAACTGGCGACCCTTCCCCAGGCCAAACTGACCGAACAGCAACAAGCCGATCGTGAGGATTGGCTCTCAGAAATTGAATCACTTCAAGACACGATCACCAATCGCGAGCGTGTCCGGCCGTATGCGGACATGCTTCCCAAGGATCCGTTCTACACCGTGTTGGTGTTCATGGTGATCCTGCTGGCGGCGACGGCACTGAAAAACATCTTCATCGTCGCCAATTTGGTCTCAACAACTTGGGCTGTTCAAAAGACGACGCTGGATTTGCAGAACCAATACACCGAAAAGGTTCTTGCCTTAGATTTGGCAAGTTACGATCGCTTCGGTACGAGTCAACTGGTGACGCACTTTACCGAGTCAATCGAGCACGTGAGCAAGGGCATGCATGTCCTGCTCGGCGCTTCGGTGCGGGAACCGCTAAAGATTATTGTCTGCGGATTTGGTGCGGCATTTATTAGTTGGCGGCTAATGCTATTCACTCTGATGATCGCGCCGCCGACGGCACTCCTGATTTCGACGCTTAGCCGAAAGATTCGCCGCACGCTGAAAGCTCACGTCTCGGACTCCGTCCATCTCAATCGACTCGTCTTTCAATCGGTGATGTCGCTGCCGGCGATTCAGGCATACGGAATGGAAAAACCGATGGCGCACGAAGTCGACGACGCGGGCGACGAACGGATGCGACGTTCGGTCAAGATCTCGTTCTGGATTGCGATGACCAAGCCAGTGACAGAACTTGCGGGGATCACCGCGGTCGCAGTTTCTCTGGTCGCAGGCGCCTACCTGGTCCTCAACCAACAGACCGATCTTCTGGGGATCCAGATGACGGAGCGGCCGCTGACGATTTCACAAATGCTGATTTTCTTCGGCATGATGGTTGGGATGAGCGACCCGGCACGAAAACTCACTGACGTTTATAGCAACTTGCAAATCGGAATTGCCGCCGCCGATCGTGTCTCCGAAGTGCTCGACGAAGAAAGCCGTTTGGATTTTGCATCGGCCAACGAACCGTCGCCCGATGCACCGAGCAGCCGAGACCGCACCAACTTAATTCCATTTAAAGACGGCAAGGTCGAGTTCAAGTCGACCGCGTTCGGATACCGTGCGGATCAGACCGTCCTCAACGGAGTCGACCTTTGCGTCCAGCCAGGCGAAACGGTTTGTATCGTCGGTGCCAACGGCTGCGGAAAGTCGACGCTCGCAAAATTGCTTCTGCGTTTCTACGATCCCCACGAAGGCTCGGTCACGATCGACGGTATCGACTTGGTTGACGTTGATCCAAAAATTGTGCGTCGGGCAATCAGCTTCGTCGCGCAAACGCCGGCGATGATCGATGACACGGTTTCGGCGAACGTTCGCTTCGGCAGCGTTGATGCGTCTGAAGAAGATGTCTATCGAGCGGCTAAGCTCGCCCGTGCCGATGAGTTCATCCAAAAGCTCTCGGAAAAATACGACACCGAAGTCGGCTTCGATGGCAACCGTTTGTCCGGTGGTCAAAAACAACGCATCGCATTGGCTCGCGCCTTCCTGCGAAATCCAACGATCCTGATTCTCGACGAAGCGACCAACCAAATCGATCAACATAGCGAACAGTTGATTTATGACGCGTTGCGAGAGTATACACGCGACCGGACTTGTATTTTCGTCTCACATCGCCCCGAGGTTTTCGAGCTGTGTGATCGAATCGTGGTGATGGATCATGGAAAGGTCGTCGCGGACGGACAGCCCGAAGAACTTCTTCGAACCTGCCCGCCGTTTGCAAAACTATTCGCAGCGAACCTAGAGATGCTCTCATCACGGAATGCCGCTTAGTGCTTCGTCCGGACCAAGCCTTCGGGGGGCGGTTCATCAGCCGACGGGCGTCGGCCCCGGAGATTGCACCGAAACCAAGCTAACGCCATTCGGCTAATCTTAACTTCAGATGCCGACGAAACATTAGCGGACGAATGACGACTGCCCCCATCATCCAGCCTTTCGCTGTCATCGTCGGAGCACAAAAGGGCGGTACGTCGACGCTGTTTTCCACGCTCGCCAAGCACCCTTTGATCGAGATTCCTCGAGACCGATCGACGGGCAAAGTATTCAAGGAAATCAACTTCTTTAACGACCACTTCGCACGTGGGGCGGCATGGTATCTAGGGCACTTTTCGGCGATCGACAAAGTCGCGCTCGATGCTTCGCCCAACTACTTCTGCGATCCACTCGCGCATCAACGACTTTTTGAATTGATGCCCGAGGCCCGATTAATTGTTTCGTTGCGTAACCCGATCGACCGTGCCTTCAGTCAATTCAATCACTACCGACAGATGCTGCCGGGGACCCTGCACTGGGATTGGAGGCGTCCGGGAAAGTCGTTCGCCGAGAATGTCCGAGCAGAGGTGAAGACGCCATTCCCACATTGGCAAGGCTTGATCGGCCGTGGAATGTATGCTGCTCAACTTCGATCGCTACTTCAGTTCTTTAGCCGCGATCAACTGCACGTCATCGCCCTAGAGCAATGGTGCGTTGAGCCGATTGCGGAGACGTGTCGCCTTTTGAAGTTCCTTGGGCTGCCGGAAGCAGAGCTTGAACTCCAAACCTGTCATGTTCGCGAGTACGGCTCAGAGCAAATCGACGACTTCACCCGAAATCAGCTTTGGCGACTCTATCAGCCGCAACTGAATGAACTCGTTGATCTGGTAGGTATCGACCATCTCGATCGTCTTTGGGGATTTTGATCCACTGCCTCGAACCGAAACGGTTGCGGTTCGAGTTCGTCGTGGTTTCGCCGCGATGGCCGAAGGCTACGCCCGTCGGCAAATTGGTCAAACCCGAATGGGCAACTGGAAGAGAGCACCCGCGTTTCCGGTAGCCACACAGTTTTTCGGTAGCCACACAGTCTAGATCGACCAGCAGTCTCTCTCGGCCCGCATGATCGTACGCTTGACGCTGCACGCCGATCGGCAACTATGCTAAAGTAGCTGGTCTGTCTACTATGTTGTCTGTCCTCAGAACTATCCGAAAAACCGTACGATCCGAAAATCGATGTCTGGCGTCGTGCCATCTCGCAGCGCGAACCGCTGACCTCGATGGAAGCCGGGTTTCGCGACGTAGGCTCGACGCTCGTGTTCCGACGAGATCAAATGTTTGGGGTCGGCTCATGCTCACTTCAAATGTTGACGAAACGCTAGCCCGTTCCGCTTGGGTTTCCGGATAGGCCCTTGGTTTAGGATCGATCAACACCGCTCGTCACAGTTGCTCGGCAAGACTGGGGCAGGGGGCGACGGTCGGTGGATTGGTCTCATCGTATTAATTTAGACACAGCCCTACGTCGCATTCTCAAACAGGTTTGATTCGATGGCCGGTGATGAAGACGCCCCGGCAGATGAGTCTACGGATTCGGGGCCACGTCAATACGATAGCCGCAAGCAGCGGAATTCCGATGCAACCGTCGACGGTGCCTCATCGTCGGAAGAATCTGGCTTGATCACGGTCGACTTGCCGGCTGTCTCTGAAGCAGAATCGAAGCTGACGCGAACGGTCGCCGGCGATAGTAAAGACGAATCGATCGGACAGGATGGCGAGTTTAGCGATGATCTGTTTTTGCCGAGCACTCCACAGATCGAGCGTTACCGAATTGATCGACAACTCGCGACCGGTGGCTTTGGGAACGTCTACTTGGCGACCGATACCGAATTGAAACGGCCGGTCGCGATCAAGATCCCACACCAAGCGCGAATGGCAAAGTCGTTTGACGTGGAACGGTTTCTTGAGGAAGCTCGTGTGATCGCGAGCCTCGATCACCCTGGCGTGGTTCCCATTTATGACTTCGGAAAAATCCACGACCGCTACTTCATCGTTTCCAAGTTTATTGATGGCCATACGCTCACAGATTGGATGAGCGAATCGCATACCGGGATCGAGAAACTTCATGTGCTTCGCGCACTCGCATCGACGTTGCAGTTCATCCATTCACAAGATGTGGTGCATCGTGACATTAAACCGGCCAACGTGCTGATGGATGGATTGGGGCGTTGCTACCTGACTGATTTCGGACTGGCATTGCATCTTAACGATGCCCCGCGGCGGACAGGGAAAATTGGAACTTATGCGTACATGAGCCCCGAACAAGCGCGGGGCGAAAGCCATTTGGTCGACAACCGATCTGATCTCTTCAGTCTCGGTGTCGTGATGTATGAGATGCTTTGTGGTGAGCGTCCATTTGTCGATGAGGAAACTCATCGATTGCTTGAATCGATAAAAAACACAACGCCGATTCCGCTGCGTGAGCACGACCGCCGCATCCCTAAAGAGCTCGAACGAATTTGTTTGCGATTGCTATGTAAACGAGCGACGATGCGATACCACGATGCGGGAGCATTGGTCGATGATCTCGACTGGGTGTTGTCGCAAGGGGAATCCGATGAAGCTTGGAAAAGTGAAAGCCGGATCGTCTTGGGTAGTCATCGAGACGCCCTGTCGGCGGAAATGTCTAAAAGTTCCGATGCGTTGACCGAGATCGTGCCACGCGGCTTTCGGGCCTTTGACGAAGAAGACGCGGACTACTTTATCCGATTGTTGCCCGGCCCGTTCGATCGCATGGGGATGCCCGAGAGCATCCGATTTTGGAAGCGACGAATCGAATCACATGATTTCGAAACCGCGTTTCGGATCGGAGTGATCTACGGCAAATCGGGCTCGGGAAAATCTTCGTTCGTACGAGCGGGGTTGTTACCGCGATTATCTGAGTCGATTGTGGTCTGCTTCGTAAGCGCCAGTGCAAGCGACACCGACCGCCTGATCGTTTCGACACTTCGTCATGCTGTCCCCGCTTTGCCTGAAACTGTCAATGTCACCGAGGCGATGAGTTGGATCCGGCAACATGCCGAACAACTTCCCGGTGGTAAACTGCTGTTGGTGATCGACCAATTCGAGCAATGGTTGCACTCACACGCGGGACGAACAGACACGGCATTGGCGCTGGCACTGCGACAGTGTGACGGCGAAAATCTTCAGTGCATCTTACTCGTTCGTGACGACTATTGGATCGGGGTGAGCTGTCTTGCCGATGAGCTTGAGGTCGACTTAGTTCGCAGTCAAAATTTGGCGATGTTGGATCTTTTTGATCAGCGGCATGCCCGGCGAGTCCTAGCGGAGTATGGTCGGGGGTACGAACGATTACCCGACCAACTCACCAAGCTCAATGCCGAACAATCTCGGTTCCTTGATGAAGCCATCGCGGGCCTTGCGGTCGAGGGGAAAATTGCCCCCGTGCAACTGGTAACGTTTGCCGAAATCATGAAAAGTCGTCCTTGGACGATGAAGTCTTTGCAGCAAATCGGCGGGGTGGACGGCGTCGGATTAAAGTTTCTTGATGAATCGTTTGGTGCTTCAGCTCCTGTCCAACGGCAGGTTCATCTAGAAGCCGTCGAGAAAGTATTGGCGTCGTTAATGCCCGATCCGGGCAGCCCTCTCAAGGGAGCCTCACGTGGCGAAGCTGAACTCCGTCAGATTTCTGGCTATGGTGCTAACCCGCGCCAATTCGCATCGCTCCTTGCGATCCTAGACGGGGAATTGCATCTGATTACCCCTTCGGATTCAAAGCTGGATATTCCTGGCGAGAATCAACAGTATCAGCTGACACATGACTACTTGGTCCCGGCGATTCGAAGTTGGCTGACCCGGAATCTGCGATCGTCGATGCAAGGTCGGGCTCAACTGATCCTGTCCGGGTATGCAGAAATTTGGAACGCAAGAAAAGAAAATCGTCATCTCCCCTCCTGGTCGGAGTGGATCCGCATCATGTCATTGACCAAGCGTTCTCGGTGGAGCGAAAACGAACGTCGAATGATGCGGTTGACGACCCGAAAACACATTGGCGAAACACTCAAGGTTGCCGCGGTATTACTCGTCGCCGCGGTATTGATCGGAGCCTGGATGATTCGATCGCGTTCGATCGCGATTTGCGAGCGGTTGTTGACTGCCGACCCAAGTCGAGCGGTAACGATTCTTCAAGACATCGAGAACTATCCGAGATGGAGTTTGCCGCGTCTCCGGCAAATGGCGGCGGCTTTTCCGGCGACCACTCAACCAGGGTCGCATGTTCGACTCGGTATCCTTCGTCTCGATCAAGGTAGCCCGACGATTCTCGGTGAAGTTGTTGAAGGCCTTCCCAACGTTGACCGAGACAACTTGACTCTCGCTCTTGCCGAATTGGAACGCTACCCACTAAGCCACGATCACCTTGAGTATTGGTGGCAGGTCGTCGGTGATGACAAGGCAAAGTTAACCGAGCGTGTCAACGCAATGCTTGCGCTAGCGATGTTCGTCGAAGACACGCCTCGCTGGCAAGCCAATCGCCAACCGTTTGCCGATTTGTTGTTGGAGCATCTGACGATCTATCCGAATGAACGGCACATGATCGCGAGACATTTGAATCAGACGGCAACCAACTTCTTCGAACCGATCCTCGAAATTTGCCAATCTCAATCCAAATCGACACGCGGACAACTCGCTCGCGAAATGCTGCTGGAGGTGTGGGGGGACGACGTGGACCGGATGACACACGTCTTTACGGAACTTGACGCCGAGTTCATCCCGCCTTATGTCACTCGATTGGATGCGTTTCGAAACCATGAGATTAAGAGTCGAATGGATCTTCTCATTGATCGATTCACCCAGGCGGGCCCCGGTCCACTTCATTCGGCACGCCTTGCCAATGTCTCGGCGTTCCTTCTCCGCAACCGCAGTTTCACCGATCATCTTCGTCTGCTCGGTCCGCAATCGTTCGTCGGTACGCGCGCTCAAATCATCGAACGAGCCGCACTGTTGGAAGCTCCTTCCGACTATGTGCTCAACCTTTTCGATCAAGCGGTCGATGAGACGACGCAAGCATCGATCTTGCTTATCCTTGGTTCGCTCGAAAGACAGGCGTTTACGCAACAAAGCTACGATCGGACGATCGCACTTGGGCGTGAAATTTTTCTCCAATCAAACAACGCTTACTTACACAGTGTTGCTTGGTGGATGTTGGGGCAGCTCGATGACGATCGGAATTGGGTCCGGCAAGAGATCGGTCGTCTGGCAACCGTGCAATCGAGAAACAGCCCCGCTGATCTTGGCCGGACCTGCGATTGGACCATCAATTCGCAAGGACAGACCTTCATTCGCTTTGACTGGCCGGGGGCGACCGTCGACGTCAGTGCGACCGAAGTGACACGAGAACAGTTTTCTGCGTTTTCCGAACAGCATCCCCTTCCCAAAGATCGCTCCGAGTTCGAACGCCGCGCGCCACATCAAGACTGCCCGACGATTTTGATCTCCTGGTTCAGCGCGGTGGACTACTGTCGCTGGCTGACCCAGGAAGAAGGCATGGGAGAAGAAGATCAGTGCTATCCGCCAACCAAAGAAGAACAAGAAACGATTGGGATTTACCCCAACCTTCGACAGCGACGCGGCTATCGATTGCTGCTTCCGGAAGAATGGACCCAAGCTTGTTATGGCGATGCGACATCCCAATTCGCATTCGGTGAAGACCCCAGTTTGCTGACCGCTTACGGGGTTGCCCCAGGCGAATACCCCGACCGATTTGAAATTCAAACACCGGTCACGCAAATGAAGCCGCTTTCCACAGGGATGTTTGGAATGTATGGAGGCGTTCGCGAGTGGTGCACCGGATACAGCCACGGCAAAGAACAACAACCGATTCGCGGTGGCAGTATCAACGATGGTGTCAGTGACCAAATTCGTTTGACGCGTTCCGGTACTGATGCAAAAAAAATCAATCACTACACCGTCGGCTTTCGGATTTGTCGTACCGTCGATCCGGCAAAGCCTTAATCATCCCTTCTTCGAACCGCACGTCAGATTGACAACGTACCAACGAACGCCCGAAACCTGTCCCTACAAGCGTCCCGATAACCGGGACGCGTCAATACGTTGTGCGCTGCTGGACCAATTGGTCGGTGAAGTTCCGGTACCATCAGATTCGGTCGACCGACAGATGTGCCAAGCTTGTTGTGACAGCTTCTACCCGACGGTCGATGACTGGAATCCGGTGATCGCATCGCTTGTGTTTCAGCGCGCGAGTGAACGATTGGCGGAATTACATCGGGGGGCTCCAACGTGTGGCAATGTAGAGCAGTTAATGACGAAGGCCATCGAGCAATTGCCTGTCGTGTTGCGATATGAAAACGATCTGATCGATGATCTGCAAAGACATCGACAACCCACATCGATTGATCTTGCGGCACTTCACCGTTGCCTTCCTTTGATCCCCGCGTCGTCTCAATCGCGAGCCACACATCGATGGTCGGTTGTCATCACCACTTCGCCGCGACGCCAACCGACGCTGCAAATTTGTTACGACAGCTTAGTCGCAAGCGGTTGGTCGGATCCCGCGATCGCGATCGATGGTGTTGACGGGGTCGTTCGTCCGCCGGGAAGCAACGTGATTGCCGAACGGGCTAATCCAGTCGGTGCCTGGCCGGCTTGGATCGCAGCACTACGGTACCTTGTAAGCACCGACGCCGATGTTTTGATGATCGTCCAAGATGATACGCTGTTTCCGGAAATCCAGTGCTTGAAACAATACGTCGATCAAAACCTCTGGCCCAATGATCACTCGATCGTATCGCTTTACACCTCGAGCGATGATGTACGACCGGACAATCGCTGGCAACCTTTTCCTCGACGCTGGGCCTTGGGAGCATTGGCGATGGCGTTTCCTCAAAGGTTAGCCCACAACTTGCTCGCAACCATTGACGCTCGGCAATTGGATTTCATCGAAGGCGATGCGGGGATCGACACTCGGATCGGTGTTTGGGCGCAGCGACACGGGATCGAAATCTGGCATCCTTCGCCCAGCCTTGTTCAACACATCGGCCAAGTGAGCACAGTCTGGGAATCCTCTCGCGCGGTCGGCATTCGTCGGGCGAGCCGTTACATCGCAGACGAGTGGAGGCGGTGAACCAAACTCAAACGCCTTCGCATCAAAGTGGTCTCTACCTACCCGGGCCAAATGCGAGACTCGCGATGAACACTGATTGCTCATAAGTCAAAATGCATCAATGGCCCGATCGTTACTGACGTGTTGCAGTTTGACGGGGAAGCCAGAATCGACAGCGGAGTGAAACCCCAAATCGACGCTCAATTCAAGTCCGTCAATTCGACTTCGGCACGATAGCGTTTGCCGTCACGATAAATGATCATCGGAATGTTAGATCCGATCGGGGTCATGCCAACCTGGGCAACCAAGTGGTCATCATTTTCTACTTGGGCACCGTTGAATCTGACGATGATGTCTCCGCGTTGTAAGTTTGCTTTGGCCGCTGGCGATCCACGATGCACTGTTTTGACAAGGGCTCCGCTGGGGATTTGATCCATACTGCCAAGATCGTTAGGGCCGAAGTCGGGATCCAGGACGACGCCCAAATAGCCGCGGCGGTAACGACCATAACGTACCAGTTCGTCGGCTACCCGCATCGCCATGTTAATCGGGATCGCAAAGCCAATTCCTTCGCTGCCGCCACTGCTACTCGCGATCGCCGTATTCAAACCGATCACTTCACCGCGCAAGTTCAGCAACGGGCCACCGCTGTTACCGGGATTGATCGCAGCATCGGTTTGAAAGAAATCCTGCAAGTCGATTTTTTTATCACCCAGCGAAAGATCTCGTCTGCCTTTCGCGCTCAGAATTCCGAACGTCACCGAATGGCTGAGTCCAAAGGGGCTGCCGATCGCGATCGTGAAGTCCCCGATCCCAACCGATTCGCTGTCTCCGACCCGAGCGGCGGGAAGATCCATATTGGTGACTTGCATCACCGCGACATCCGTCCCTTCATCGGTATAAATCCGCGTCGGTCGAAACTGTCTTCCGTCGGCGCTGCGCAGCAGAATTTCGTTCGGACTTGCACCCAAGATCACATGCCGGTTGGTAAGGATCCAATCGCTGCCAGAGACTTTCACGACGACACCGCTTCCGGCTTCGTCATAAGACTCGTACTTCCCGTTGTTGGTTTCCGTCTTGTGCGCTTCGATGTGGATCACACTTGGCTTGACGAGGTGTGAAACCTTACGGACAAGCCGCCCCAGTCGATCGAAGGCATTGAATTCTTCGGCCAGTTCGGCGAACAAGGCGTCACGTTGGTCGTCAATCGATACACTTGGCGCGGACATTGACGCGGTCGGAGCGGCCGGCCCCACTTCGGGCGGCTGCGGCAGCGACGGACGGTCAAGCGAGGGACGCATCAATTGATAAGTCCCGTTCGCTCCGGGCGTCTGGGAATCGATCGACACACTTTTATTGCGATGCCCGTACGTTCCAGCCGCGGAAGGCTGTGACGGCGATTGGGACATGCGCGTCTGGGCCAAAGCGACGTCGCTCGAAACCATCGTCAGTGCCGCGACGGCGGAAAAGGCGATTGAGCGAATACCGCTACGGCGCAGCATATAGTTCAATCGACTGCGAGCTCGGGACTCGCAAGATCGCAAGGGATGGACCATAGGAAGAGCCATGATTGGAAGGAGAGGTTCCGACGGGGAGGCGTCGTACCTGTAGCAATCGTCGTTGCCCCACGGGCAACTTTGGATTGCTTGCAATGGCTATCCCTGGCCGAACAGAAGCGAAGAATCGTTAACGCTAGAACATCTACGAACGGCGGATCGTCTTAACGGAGGGCGGTGGAAACACCCCTATAAACCGTCTGACCAACGGTCGTTGTCGGCGTTCGGACGTCACCTCTCGCAGTCGTTTTGAATCGATCGGCGCATTCGGAATAGCGAGCGACGACATCTCAATCGTTACAGTTAGACGATGAAGCGGTGTGTACGATTGTGAGTGGAGGCCCATGCCGAGTGCTTTGTCTTGATCGAAGACCAAAATTCGCGTCTTGCGGAATTTGCGGTCCTAGTGGTTCGCCAACCTTTGAAACTAGGATTAGCCACGGTTTCGGTCAAATCACCGGGGCTGACGATCGTCGGCTGATGAGCCGAACCATGTTTTCAAAAGGAACGAAGCGTTCGTCGTCTACTGTCGATTCGCGAAAGGCGACTTGAATAAGTTCAAAGCAAAACTGAACTGGAACAAAACGCTAAGACGCACCGTCGGTTTGATACGAGTCAAACATGCGATTCATCCGTGCCGCCGGGTGCGATCGCCGTTTTTCGGCCAACCGGTGGCATTCGATGCACTCGCGGGCATGCGGTACGGCACGGAGTCGCGTCAGCGGGATCGGCTTTTGACAGGTTTCGCAAGTTCCGTATTCTCCTCGGTTAAGCCGCTCGATCGCTTCATCGATTGCTGCCAATTCGCGACTTTCCACCTCAAGGAGCTGGCTGTTGAGTTCCGACTGCACCGTATCGGCGACGGCATCGAGCACATCGGCGGATTTCGAGGCCCGCCCCTGAAGCAAACTCAGATCCCCCAGGGCCGACCGCACGATTGCATCACGGCGTTTTTGCAAAATTTTACGTAGCTTTTCGAGCGAGTCTTTTCTGGCCATCGGAGCACCTGATCACGGTTCACGAGCACGAAGCCGCCACGGTTGGCGGTTTTTCCTCAATAGCCCCCATCCACACACTAACCTACGCAGCGGGTGTCGAATGGGTCTTGTGGATAAATGAATTCGTAGCCGCAATGTCTGATCTTGGCATCCAGCGGCTTCTAATAGTAGGAAGCAGTCCGGTAAAGTCACGTCCGAAAGACTGGGAAAAAGCCCTAACCGATGACCAATGGTTAATTCAGGGCCAATTCTCAGCCTTTCGGGCCAATGAGGTTGCCATCTGGGCATTTTTGAAGTGGGACAGTTGGACAAATGCAGATCGAACCCCCCAGAGGGGCTGCGAAAATCTGTCACCCGATGAAAACATGGCTGATCCGGCTAATTTGCTAGACCCGAGCAACCCAGACGACCGACACTCAGAAAACGGCTGCGCCCATCGCCCTCCAGAAGCAACCTCACAATTGTGAAACGCTGCACTGACAAACCTCGCAAGGATGCGTGGTGACCGGCGATCAACAACAGTTTTCGGGATGGGCCAATCGCATCAGAGCGGAGCATCGATCATGGAAGATTTCACCCAGTCGCAACACGATTCGTTGCAGAGCGAGCTTTTTCTCAAAGGTTTCGCGTCTGCATCGACTGAACAAATGCTGGGGCGAACCACCTCTATCCCGGCCAACTCGCCGATCGAGTTTCGAGTGGTCCGCCCCGGTTCACCCGTGCGTCGCCTGCGGTTGACGGGCAATCGCTACACGTTCGGCAGTGGTGATGGTTGCTCGATTCGCCTCGAAGACGAATCGCTTCGACCGATGCACGCGGTGATGCTTCGCGACGCGCACCGCGTCTTGATGCGAGCCTATTCGATCCCGCTGGAACTCAATGGCGATCGCGTCACCGAATCGGACCTGCGCGTCGGCGATGTGATCCGGATGGGAGACTATCGCTTCGAATTGCTTGATGCCCCGATTCCCGCGGATGACCGCCCTCGGATTCGGCCGCGTCTCACACAAGCGTCCTCCACACATCGCCCACCCGCGAACGATTCGTCGGCGATGCGTGAACGGCTAGCAGAGCTGAGCCAACAATGGCATACCCGCCATGCCGAATGTGAGATCCGTGAAACACGCTGTGACAACCGTGAATCGGCTCTGCACGGCCGTGAAACAGAACTATGGAAACGCGCCAGCGATCTACAGAGACGCGAATCCAAACTTGTCGCGCAAGAAGCCGCTGTCCGCGAAATCCAGCAAACCTACGAAGCGGCTCAAGACGAACTCAAATCGCTTCGTCAACGCGAACAAGCCGCCGGGCTGGAACTGGCAGCCAAGGAAGCGGAGCTCGAGCAACTCCAAGATAAACTTGTCGAACGTCAGCAAGAACTCGAACGACGGCAAGCGGAATGGCAGAAACGCGAAGAACAATACGCCGAACGCGCCGCCGAAGCTCAGCAACAACTCGAAAAGTCTCAGTCCCAGGCTAAGTCCGCCAGCGATGCGATCGGTCGAATGCGAACCGAGTTCGCGACGCTAAACGAGCAGCTGACTGAATTGCGCGAGCGTCACAGTTCGCTACAACAACGCGAACGCGACGAACAAGAAGAGCACGAACGTTTGCGAGCCGAACTTGAATCGGCCCGTGACCAAGCAATTCGCGCCCGAGACGAGGCGATCGAGGCCCGCGCGATTAGCGAAGCCGCACGCGCCGCGAAGGAGACTGAACTCGATCGCGCCGCCGAAACCCTGGCTTCGACACGCCGTGAACTCGAAGATCTTCGTGAAGAAAGCCAAGCGGCGCAGAAAACACTCGAAGATAAGCTGCAGTCGATCGGCGACGAATTGACTCAGGCTCGCGACGATGCCAAATCTGCTCACCAGCAATCCGGTGAATTCCAAGAACTGCTTGAGATCGCCGCGAACAAAGAAACCGATTTGGAGCAGTCGGTTGCCAAATTCGAAGACCAAGTCGCGGAGTACCAGCTTGAACTCGAAGCGATTCGCAAGCAAGCCGCCGAGGACCAGCAGGCGGCTGTTCGGGAGTGCGAGAAAACTACCGCTCGTATCGCGGAGCTTGAACAACAGCTCGCCGATCTCCGCGAATCCAACGACGATCAAGCGTCCCATTCTGACGAACGCGTTTCGCAGTTGCAGGAACAGTTTGAAAACGCAGAAAGCGAACGTCTGACCGCCGAAAATAATGTCGCCTCGCTTCGAAGCGAGATCGCTGAGCTTAACGAAAGCTTGGCCAAGGCGAAGCAGGAAGCCGACCGATGGCAAGGCGAATTTGATGGCGCTAATGCTTCGATCCGACAGTTGGAGTTACTCGTCGATCAAAACCAAAACTCGCAAACGGCACAGCAAGATTCCTGGGTGATGGAATCGGAGCAATTGCAGAACACCATCAACGAACTTTCGATCCAGCTTTCGGGCGCGAATGCCGAACTGTCGCAACTTCGTGATGCCAATGACGCACTCACACGTCAACTCTCCGACGCGAACTCGGAACCGGAAAACACGGCAGGCAACCCGATCGAGTCGCAGCGGTTCGCCGAACTTGAATCCGCATTGCAGCAAGCCCGTGAGGATATCGAACTCCTGAAGAACTCTCATGCCGAAACGGTCGCCAAGCTTGAATCCGATCGTGAGGCGAGTGAGTCGGCGTTGCGCGAAGAAATCCAACAGCTTCAAGATGAGATCGCCGCCGCCCAAAAAGCTGCCACCGAAGCAAGTGAATTCGCCTCAACGGTAATCGAAGACGATGCGCCGACTTGGTCGGATGAAACCCAGCCGCAATCACCGGAACGACAACATTCCGACGTGACAGGCGAAACCTTCGAGGACACGGCGTCGTCTGACGATCGGTCAGGTGAAGACGTAGAAATGTCCGACGCAGAATCTTCGGATGCAATTTCTGCCGAACTACAGGAAGCGGAGGAGATGGCCGCCGCGAGTGTCCCGGCTGCGGAAGCCTACTATGGTCAGGACACTGATTCGGTCATCAACCTCGATTCCGTTGTGTTGCCAGACTCAGATGCGTTGTCAGACTCCGAGGAGATCAGCGGGGGCCAAGAATCGACCGACGCCGAAGCTTCTACAGAAGAAGACTCACCGCACTGGCGAACCGACGGCGCTAGCGAAGACAATGTCGGTTGGCCGGCCGCGTCGGCTTGGAGTGATCAAACACCTTCGGCGGACGCCTTAGATGCAAACTTATCTGGCACGCCTGAGGCGGACCAACCGCACTGGACCGATGAATCGCCCGAGCAAGCGATCTCGGGAGCGATCGATGATCTGGAGCATCGAGTCCAACAGGCGATCGAGTCGGAAGACGCTGGACTCGAAATCGACGCTATTGAGAATGATGCTTTCGAACCCGGTGACGAGCCGGTCGGTCAGGCTGACGTCGACGATCAAGCATGGACGGACCGTGAAGACAACGTCCAGACGATGGCCGGTCGTGACGACCAGCTTCCGCAATACGATGTCTCATCCAACGAACTGATCGATCAACAATCCGCGGACTCCGAAGCACTTGCCACATCGGTGACAACGGATACTGATCCCGATCAAGATCAACCGTTGTCTTGGTCCGACTTCATGCCGGGCGAAGCAAGCCAGGCGACGGGGCAATTTTCGTCGGACGGTCTCGCTCCCGAAGATGCCGAAGGGTTAGCGGAACAGACATCGGAAGCGGACAGCGAGATACCAGCTGAAGCACCCGTTGATTCGATGGACGAAGCTTCTGCCGAAGTTGACCCCGCCGAAGACTCGGTTGTTGATGTCACCAATCCCTGGCAACCGCTTGACTTACAAGCCGATAGCGATGAATTAGGTAAGGACGATCAGCCAACTCAAATGTGGCAATCAGAAGCTTCCAAAGATGCAGTCCCGGCGGAAGATCTAATAGAGAACCCGAGCAGCGATTCGCCGGTCGGCGGACTTGCCGAAATGCTGATCCGAGACCTCGATGCCGAACGTGAGCAGGAGCACTTCGTCAGTGAAGGTTCGGTAGATCAAGCTGCTATCGAGCAAGAATCGGAGAATGATCCGACGTTTGTGATGGCGGACCAACCCGGCGAATCAGACGGTGGTTGGAACTTTGCGTCGTCGCAAGAAGAGTACCAACGCGACGAAGAAAACACCGATGAGACAGCCGAATACGATGAAGAATCTTCGCTCGAAGCATCACCGGATACGGCAGCGTTGAACACCACGCCGACCGTAGCCGCGGCGGAACCGGCCCCCGAAGACGATTCGATCGAAGCTTACATGAGTCGGCTGCTCCAACGTGTTCAAGGTGGTCCCGCGCCCGCTCCCGAACCGGCACCCAAGTCCGACGGCAAGGCACCGGCGGTCACGGCCGAAAGTAAGCTGAAGCAATCAGACTTCGAAACGACGTTCGATTCACAAGCCGATGAACCCAAGTCGGCAACGAATGAACCGAGTGTCGCCGCCCCACTGGTTCCAAGGTCTCAGGCGCCCGAGCTCAAAAAGAACTTGTCGGCGATGCGTGATCTGGCGAACCAGTCGGCACGCAATGCGGTTGCCCGAAGCATCCGGATTCAAGCTCGCGACACACAAATGAACGCCCTTTGGAAAGCACTGCTGGCAGGTGCGTTCGTGCTGATGGCGATCGGCGTCTTTATCTTCGTCAGTTGGTCATCGACGATCAAATTGGTGATGATTGGAGCGTTCCTAACGCTCTCAGCAGTGTTCGGACAAGAAGCCTTTGTTCTGGCTCGAGACGCTCGACGTCGATTGAAACTCGCCGATGGAACGATCGACAGCGATGACTTAGAAGGTGCCGAAGAGATCGCCCAAGAACTCCGGCGTATCGCTGAGTCAGGCGAAGACCAGGAATAGGTATCGTCGCGTTCTCAGTCAAGTCAGAGACGGCCTTCCGTTAATCGAGTGCTTTGTCAGCATCTGAAATGAGAATCAGCCGATTGGCGTTAGCCACGGTTTCGGTGCAATGACCTTGGCTAATACCATTCGGCTGGTTCTTCGTCGGACGGCAGTGGCCACCGCCAATTGGCTGTCCTTCGCTTGAGAAACCGAGGGCAACGTTGTTCGGATGATCTTTGGTGCAGGCTTAGACGATGAGGGAATCGGTTTCCATAAAAAAACGGTTGAAGGGCAACGCCCCTTCAACCGTTGATTCAATTCATGACATCAAGGTCTGAAGTCCGGAACTACGCTTCAAACTCGATATCAATGTTGTTCTCATGGGCGGCCGATCGCAGTTTAGCCAACGCTCGCACCTCCAGTTGGCGAACACGTTCTTTGGTCACGCCCATTTCCTCGCCGACCTCTTTGAGAGTCAGAGGTTCGCTCCCGCGTTCGAGTCCGAACCGAGCCGCAATGATTTTTTGCTCACGCTCGTCCAACCGATTGAGAATCTTTGAAAGTTCACGCTTTCGGTTTCGCTGGACCGTTTCTTCCATGTATGGATCGACGCGCTCATCCTGCCGCGAGAGAAAGAGCTCCTCCGTGGTGGTTCGGAATCGATCACGATGCTTAAATTCGTTCGGAATCGTGCGCGCGAAGTTCTTCATGATCGCCCACGAGGCGTACGTGCTGAACTTGTTACCGCGAGAGTAATCAAATTTCTCGACCGCACGAATCAATGACATGTTGCCATCACTGACGAGTGCGAAAAAGTCTTCCGAAGTCGAAAGGTGGCGTTTGGCGATCGAGACGACCAATCGCAAGTTGGACTGCACGATTCGGTTTTTGACTTTAACGGCCTGCTCGTACAAATCTTCGATCTCATTCATGATCGCCGATTTACCACTTGCCTCGTCGCCAATTGATTCGCGTAGCTTGCTAGCCTTGTGCTTAAGGTAGTTCATCTTTCGGAACAGATGATACTCCTGTTCGCGCGACAGCAATGCGACGTCGTAAAGCGAGGCGAGGTAGCGAGGCAGATCACTCGGGACGCGTACCTTACGCTGCTCACCGGACTCGACCGGTTCGTCACCCATGAACTCTGCTTCACGAGCCGTGTTCTCAAAGTCCTCGTTATAGATGTAATCCAGTGGGAGTTCGAAAATCCGCTGGCGGCGCATCTCGATCAAGATTCGTTGAATGCTGGTGCGTGTTCGTCGGAATCGACGGCAAAGCTGAGCCAACGTCACTCCGCCCAGATACTGATGAAAGATCGAACGCTTGTCGTCGTCGGTTAGGACCCCTCGATGATTGGGGAAGATCGCGATCGACGAATTATCGGCATCGAAATTTTTGAGGGTGTAGCGGATCGTTTCGGCGCTGCGTCCCATCTGGTCGGACAACAACCGAGTGACATCGGCTAGCGCGGCGCCGCCTTCAACCAGTTGACGTGCGCGTTCGATGATTTCGCCCTTTTCGTCTTCGCTCAACTGGCTGAAACGCTCTCCGCGCTGAATCTTTTCTTTGTTGCGAGAGACGAATTGTTCGACGCTGCTGTTCAGAAAACCGACGCGTTTACGTCCGCCAAACAGCAAACGGCGGCTCACTAGTCCGGACTCTCGCCAGCGACTGATGGTTTTGGTCGAAACATTAAACTGGCGGCTTAGGTCCTGAACCGTGTGAACTTGTTCGGCGATTTCTTCGACGGAAAGCTCGGCCAGTTCGCTGAGATCTTCGATCAATAAACGCAGGTCGTGCGAAAGATCGGCCGACGCGATATTGTGCCGACTCGATTGATCGGGGCGGTAATTGGTAATTCGATAACACAGGTAGTCGTACGCGTAATCGCGACCGTCCTCGATCTCGCTGAGCAACGTCTCCGTCGCCGCGGCTTGCTCGATTAACTTCGTCTTCTGATTGAAACGAAGTTGGTCACGAAGCTCCTTGATTTTGCTATCGCGATAATTGTTGTGCATCACTGTGGTCTCCCAGCGCTTTTGGCGTCGGACTGGCCAAAATTCCCTGCGATCCCGGCGGATCGCCCAGCCCATTCTGCCTCGGTTGCCCGGGTTCACCTGTCTCCTCCAGGTGATTCGGTCATTTGCTCCAGTCCCTCGATGTCCAGAATTTCGCAACTCTGTCGACACCTTTGGTCACCGGCTCAAACGCCAGTTGCCGACTCCGTGTCAGCAAGGTCTGCATCCGCCTGAATAAGAGCGAAAAAAATCACCATTATCCATACTTGGATGCGTGTTTAGACGATTCAATCCGCCATCCGGTTCACGTCTCCTAATCTAGGAAGCGCCGAAACGCAGCGTTCTTACATCAAAAAACGGAATCTAGCACCATTTTTCCGACAAAAGGCTGCTGCGAACCGATTGGCAGCGGTTGTCTTCGTCTAAGACACCACGTAGGAAATTTGGGGCCAAATGGCCTGGGATCGAGGGCGAAAAATCTACGTTTCGTCGCTAAGTCGTTACGCAACCACGATTTGAAATTTTCTGGCCGAATCCTCCGACACCCCCGGGGGCGTCAAAAGTGTCCAGTTGGGTGTAAATATTTCATGCGGCGTGCACAAACGGCAGTCGCAAGCCGGAAACTGGGGTCGTCAAAACGATCGCCCTTGACTTTGACGGACGCGAAATTTGTGCGGCTGATTTCGAAGGGGAGGTTGGACGAATCGGTTGGTTCGGACAATTCGGTTGAATCCAACACTTTCGAGCGGTCGATCTTCCTTGCGTGCATCATGGACCGATGCGATTGACAGTGAGACCAACGCCACGTCGACGAAGAAGAGTAACGGATGACTTCGATGGAACGCCCTCGTCCCAGTTCACCTCGTCTCAGTTCACCGCAATGCAGCTTCGGCGGTGACCGCTCCACCCGACGCTCGTTCCTAACCCGGGCCAGCGCGATCGCCACTGCGAGTGCGCTGTTTGCTCAGGTTGCTTCGGCAGACGATTCAGCTCAAAGCGAGACCCCTGTTTCGATCAAAGTCGACCGTCACCGGCTGATGCGGTGCCGTTTGGAACTCGAGGTCAAAGGCAATGTGAAGGTGCCATCTGACCCGGTTCAATCGAAAAAGACGAAGACAGCGTTACCAGTGAACTCGACCGCGTCGCTTGACTATGAAGAGCGATTGTTGTCCCCCGAGGGGACGGTCGAGGAATCGGAAGTCGTTGCCGCCGAACGCTTCTACCACACCGCCTCGAATTTGAGTGTGCTCAATAAAACGTCGGTCGAACATCAACTACGCGAATCAATGCGGCACGTCATCGTGCGCCGCGAAATGCTTCCCGAAGTGGTTTATTCTCCGGAAGGCTACTTTAGGCACGATGAATTATCGCTGCTAAAAATTCCTGTCTCCAGCGTCGCGATCGATCGGCTGTTACCGGCGCAAGCGGTGATCAAAGGCGATCGATACGAGTTAGATTTGGAATCCTTGCGATCGGTTTTGAATCTCTCGACACTCGAAAGCGGAAAAGTCGAAGCGGTTGTCTCGGCAATCGATGACGGCAATGTTCGCTTTCAGATCGAAGGCGATGTCGAAGGGTCTGTCGATGGCGTTTCCACTCGGATGCGTCTACTTGGCAAGATGACTTATGATCGATCGGTCAAGGCATGCACGTGGTTGGCGATGGCACTTCATGAGACTCGCGAAATCAGTCGCGCCGAACCGGGGTTCGATATTCTCGCCAAGGTTCGTTTATTACGTCAGCCACTCGAACAACCCGTCCGTCTCCCGGCCGAAGCCCACGTCGTCGACTTCGAAAACCCGCCACCGGAAAATCGATTGTTCGTCGAATTGAAAAGTGATCACTGCCAAGCCGCCGTGATGATGGATCGTCGTTGGCGAATGATCAGTGATGATCCGGGGCAATGCGTGATGCGTATGGTCGAGCACGACAACAGTATCGCACAATGTAACCTTCGCAAATTGACCGACCTGCCTGCCGGCAAGCATCTGACCCTCGAAGCATTCGAAGCCGACGTTAAACGCACGTTGGGGAATCAACTGGTGCAGTTGGTCGAAGCTGATCAAGGACTGTCGGCACTGGGGCTGCGAATCCTCCGCGTCGTTGCCGATGGAGAAACACAAGGTGTGCCTGTCCGCTGGATCATGATGCACTTTTCCGATGACACCGGAAAACGAGTTCATTCAACATTTACGATGGCTGGCCAGAAAGTGGAAGACTTCGCCGGCTGTGATGCCCAGTTCGGGGACTCGCTGCAGTTTCTTAGTTCTGGTAAAGGCGAATTTAAGTCGGCCGATCCGACAGCCCAAGCTTCCGCCGAAAAGCAGACGAGTCCCATTGTCGCTGAGCCTAACGACGCGTCGTTGGAGTTGAGTGCCCCCGAGGCGGAAATCGCGACGAAGCCTCCGCAAAGTGCGAGCGATTTGAAGTAGCCGCGGGACCGATCCGCCAGGACCGAGCCGTAGCGGAAGCCGCCGAGGCTTTCGGCGGTAGGACCGATCCACCGGTGCCAAGTCTGGTGGACGGCTCGGTGGCGGACACGTTTGGACCCGCCAAAACAGCTAAAACCGAGCGAAGAAAACGCTTCGCGGCGGAAAAATGCGTCCATTGCGGGGCAAAAGTGGGCTGTCTGGGCCGATCTGGCCTGCGCAGACCAAGAAATTGCCGAAAATCTAACTAGACTTTGCGTGTCACTTGGCGACTGCGGTCGAGGGATCCGCTTCGCCGAAACGCATCGAACGACTTTTCAGCTCCAATCAGACGTCACCCCGACTGAGTCAAACGCCGCTAGAGGCCACTCCATGACCACCATGAATTCCATGCGTTCTGCCTCCCAACACTTGATGCGACGGGTCGGCCGAAAGGGACTCTCGGCACTGCTCCTAACGCTCACCACCGCGACTCCGGTGTGTGCACAAGAAACCGACACGAGCGGGTCAAGTGAGCAACAGACGGCGTTTGCCCCCGGCGTGGTAACGGTCATTCCGGGTGCCGCGAATCCGGACGAGACGTTCGACGGTCCGCTGGCATTGCAACGCTTCATCCAGTCGCACCCCGAGCTCGAATGGGATCCGACAACTTTCGAAAACGGGCGCCCGCACTTTGATCCGCGATCACGAACGCTGATCGAAATGGCCAAGCAAGTGGTGTTGCGGCGCGAGATTTACTGCTTGGAATTTTCGTTCAAACCGTTGCGGCAAATTTATGTTGACGTGCCATTGGCTGGTGGTCAGGTGCAACGCAAATTGGTTTGGTACATGGTTTACCGGGTTCGGTATCGGGGGAATGACTTGCGACCGGCGGCGGACGAAGTCGGCGGTTCGAAACTGTACACAAGGCTGGAAGCGGTGTCCTATCAGTCACGACGGTTCTTTCCACTGGCCACGCTGAAGGACCAAGTTAGCGAGCGCGAGTATCTGGATCGGGTGATCCCGAGTGCAAAGCCTGTGATCGCCGCCCGTGAACGCATCACCGCGCCGCTTTACAACAGTGTCGAAGTTTTTAACCAACGCATTCCGTTGTCGACCGACCAGGACGCGCCGGGGGTTTGGGGTGTCTTGACGTGGATGGACGTTAATCCGGATGTCGACTTCCTTTCGCTATACGTCTCCGGACTGACCAATGCATTCGAAGAAGACGGGGAAGGCGAAGACGCTCCCTATCGTCGCAAGATGTTGCAATTGAATTTCTTCCGACCCGGCGATGCGATGAATCAGACTGCCGATACGATCCGCTTCGGCATGCCTCCTTACAGCAACGAAGAAGAGCACGCTTATATTTTGGATCAGTACAACGTCGAAGAACTCCGCAACTATCGCTGGGTGTTCCGGTCGATCAAATGAGCGTCGTTCTCGAGCCGCTCATCAAGTCGCTCACGTAAGTCAGCCAGCACCTTCGTCATTGATTCGTCATCGGCGAGGTTCGTAATTTCGCTCGGATCGGCGTCCATCTGATAGAGCTCTTCCGATCCGTCTTGATAACGGATGTAATGCCAACGTGGGGTGCGAAGCGATGCGCCTTTGTGCAGTGACAACGCGTCGGGACGAAGCTCGTGATCTTGGTCCTCGATGACCGGAAGCAAGCTGGTTCCTTGGGCGGCGTCAGGCACGGGAACGTTCATCAAGTCGCAGACGGTCGGATAGAGATCGACCAACTCGACCAACGAGTCAGACCGACCGGCGGGGACGCCCGGTACGCTGGCGATTAAGGGAACACGCACAACTTCCTCGTGCAGGTTGCTCTTCTGCCACAAACCGTGTTCGCCCAGGTGATAACCATGGTCACTGGTGAAGATGACGGCGGTGTCGGTGGCGTAACGTGATTGTTCTAGGGCCGTTAATAGGCGTCCGACTTGGTGGTCCATAAAACTGACGCTGGCATAGTACGCCGACCACATTCGCTTTTGGTTGTCGGGATAGTCGCCGATCGGATTGCGATCGTTGTGTGTTCCGGCTAACCCGATCTTGGGAATATCGCTAGTATCGTCGTGCCAATTGCCTGGCATCTCAATCCGTTCGATTCCGTACGGATGAAAGTAATCGTTCGGCGCGACCATGGGATAGTGAGGGCGAACCAAACCGACAGCCAGAAAGAATGGCGCACGATGATCTTCCTGCAAAATCTCGATCGCTTTCGTCGTCGCTTTGTAATCGGCTTGCTCGGTGCCATCGGTCGTGGTTTTGACGGAAACGAACATCCGGTGGGGCATCCGTGTTGACTGCCGACCGAATAAGTCGTCCGTCACAATGTTTAGATTCAAACACGCGTATTCGCCGGGCGTGTGTGCTTCCGGACCCGGAGCGTTGTAACGCCGGGTCCAACAAGCTGCGATGTCCGGACCATCGGTTCCGGCGATGATGTCGCCGGGGACTCGCATGTGAAAGATCTTCCCCACTCGGATCGAACTCGCTTGGTGCTGTCGCAATTGTTCTCCCAGAGTGATGTTTTCACTGTCTCGGTATCGACTGTGCATAAATGAGGTTCGAGATGGCGCGCACCACGTTCCCTGACAATACGCTCGCTCGAACACCGTCCCGCGGCTTGCCAAATGATCCAGATGCGGCGTTCGGCAAACCTGATCACCATAACAACCGAGGACGCTTGCCTTCAGGTCATCGGAAACGATCAGAATGACATTGCGAATTGGTTTGGGGGGCTTGCCAATTGCATCCGAACTAGGAAAAACGATGACCTGGAAAACGGCCGTGGCCAGACAAAACAAAGATGATCGCGATAACATAGGGAATCCGTTGAAACACTCACCCTGTGGAAGCAAACTCAATACGTGAAGCGGCTATCCGAAACTAAAAGTGTTCTCGATTGTTGGCACGCATGTGCGAACGCATCTCAATCGAATTCCCGTTTGGAACAAACCGTTCGCCACAGGATCCGCTTTTCGCCAGGGTTGATGGCCCAGCCCGGCGTTAGTGACTTCGGCTTACGATCTCCGGATAGGACTAAACTTGACGGACAGTATAGACCGAGTGGCGCAAGCTCGTGCGGCAAGCGGCCATCCCGTTCACCCCGATCAATATTGCGATGACCGACACCAACGAAGTGACAAACTGGATCGAGCAGGTCAAGGACGGTGACTCCCATGCCGAACTGCAGATTTGGCAGCACTACTTTGAGCGTTTGGTCCGAACCGTGCGACGAAACCTGCGCGGTCAAAATCGAGCGATCTCCGATGAAGAAGACATCGTCGCGAGTGTCTTCGAGAGCTTCTATAAAGCCGCCGAAGCCGGGCGTTTCCCAGACCTGGCCGATCGAGATGAACTGTGGCGATTGCTGCTGAAAATGTCCGCACGCAAGGTCATCGACAAGCGACGACACGACCAGCGTCAACGCCGCGGCGACGGTGCGATCGCGCAGTCATTGGCGAGCCCCGATGGAGAGCAGCTATTGCAAATCGTTGGCGACCATCCCACCCCGGAGATGATCGCGATGATGACCGAAACCATAGAGCAACTCCTGCAATTGCTTCGCGGCGGCGAGCTTCAGGAGATCGCGATCGCAAAGTTGGACGGACTCTCCAACGCGGAGATCGCTTCGAAACTGAATTGTTCCGAACGTACCGTAGAGAGGCGTCTGCACCTCATTCGTGAGAAACTGCAACAACAGCTTTAAGATCAATTCGGAAATCGAGTTGATTGTCGTCGCCGGTGTTTCAGATCACGGCAACGTCATATGCCCATTCTCGTCGAGTTCCGAAAATGGATTGTAAGCCAGCTCCCAAAGATGTCCGTCTGGGTCAGCAAAGTACCCCGAGTACCCACCCCAAAAAACCTTTTGTGGTTGCTTAAGCGGTGCGGCGCCACTGTCAATCGCATGGGCAAACGCGGTGTCGACGTCAGCCTCGGATGCGAAGTTTTGTGCCAAAGCAACGCCTGCGAAACCAGGCTTCGAATCTTCTACTTGCGCATCTTCGGCCAATGCGGCACGTCCAAACAATCCCAACACGGTTCCGTTGGAGTAGAAGAACGTCACACTTTCATTGGACGCCGTTGATCGTTTCCATCCCAAGCGTTCGTAGAATTCGGTCGACGCGGCGATGTCAGCAACGCCCAGCGTGATCAGGTTCACTCTTGAAGGCAGTTTGTTCATCGGTGGTTTGGATGAGGTAGCGGGATCCTGATGCTAAAACAGACAATCAGGTCGTCAATGAACACTAATACGTAAACGTGATTCCATAGTGCAAGCCGTGCCAACTTACATCGCTATACACAGGCGTTTGATCGTTGGTGCCGAAAGCATCCAGCGTGTTTGACTGCGGTAAAATCGCGGCGACGTCGTCAAGGATCAAGCCTTGGTAGGCGACTTGAATCGTCCAGTATCGCCCGATCGCGCCGGACACACCGAATTCCAGGTCGACCAGATTGGAATCGATGTCGTCATCGAATGTGATCGAAGTATTCCTCATCGTTGAGAAACCGCGAACGTCGTTATTTAGAAACGCGTACTTGCCACAGCCAAAGAATCGGAAAACGCCATTGGTCCAAATCATTCCTTCCAGTCCGATTTGGCCGCCGGTGTACTCGTTGTCTGATTGAGAGAAAAAGCCATCCCCGGAGATGCCACCGAGATGATTGAAGTGTTCTTTGACACCCAACCAACGGACACCTCCGATCAATTTCAATCCGGCGATCGGGCGATACCCGAGGTTCCATTCGACCGAGTCAAGATTCGACCGCAATGAAAACTCTTCGGATGGTTCCGGCGTCGCGGGAATCGTTTTGAAGAAGACAGGAACGATATTGGTTGTCGGCAGCGTCGATGCATCCAAAATTTCGTAAGCGACTTCCCCGCCGACTTCATAATATGTCAGTTCGGTATCGAGTCCCGGTACGACATGTTCGCAAAGATTGAAAAGTTGGATACTGTAGCGAAAACCGCTCTCCATTTCGGGATCCAGGAAATCGCTGGTCGCTAAAACTTGTGTCAAACCATCGTCATAGACCATTGGGAATGGGTCGTCGGCACTTCGTTGCAGCGAGATCCCGCCGAATTCGAATCCCAATAGCGGCCCCAGGCGAACATCCGATGGCACATCGAAAAGGCTTGCCGTGGGGAGGTTTTCGGCGTCCATGTTGGGAAGCTGGAAACCGGCAGCAGGAAGCTGCTTGGGGACCATCCCGAACACTGCGATGAGTGAGGCCAGCAGAATGCCCCAAGCCTTCGAACGCACGAGGCGACCGCGCTTCATACGACGGCCTTTTGAATTGACAACCGAGTCCGATCCGGCGTGGCCCGCTTCCATGCTACATCGATTCCGAAAGAGAGTATGACGGCACCCACGTCGCCACATCTCCATCGGTGACAACGCCATGTTGTAACCATGTCGGTTTGCTCCCCTCCCCAGAACGATGTTGATCTCGCTCGACACGGCAGAAAGTCGTCACGACAGCCCCTTTCCGTCGTAATCGCTACATTTTGACTGCCCCGGTGACGGCCCCCACGGCATTAAAGGCCGGCCCAGCGGTGGTCGCCGACGGATCACGAGTTGGCGCACACCGGTTTCCGAATCGGTTCTTCGCGTCGAGCACTCATGGGGATGAGCAGGTGAAGTATCCTTTTGACGTCTTAAAGTTTCGAATCCTTCCGGAGTTTTCCCCAATGCTACTTCACCGATTCGCTGTGGTTGCAGTCGCTTCGCTACTCGTCTTGCTTCTGCCCCCGACCACAAAGACGGTTCAGGCTGATCCGCCGCAGCGTCTTGCGCTTTGGGAGGACGGCGCACCGGGATCACGGGCGCGGATGCATGAACCAGAAAAGCTAAACGGCAGCAATGTCACCAATGTCCATCATCCGTCGATCACCGTTTACCTTCCGGCTAAAGATCAAGCCAGCGGAACGGCGGTTATCATCGCTCCCGGTGGCGGCCACCGGATGCTTTGTCTGGGACACGAAGGTGACTCCCTCGCGAAATGGTTCGCAGATCATGGTATCGCCGCGTTCGTTTTACGCTACCGACTTTCGCGTGAACCAAACTCAATCTACACACTCGAAGGTCATGCGATGGATGACACTCGACGGGCCATTCGTATGGTCCGATCGAAAGCCCCGCAGTGGCAGATCGATCCGGACCGAATCGGAATCCTTGGCTTTTCCGCGGGAGGCGAATTGGCGGCTTATGCGGCGATGAATCCCCAACCAGGCGACCCGAACGCCGACGATCCGATCGAAACACAAAGCAGTCGACCAAATTTTCAGGGTTTGATTTACCCAGGAAAGTCCGGGACATTTACGGTCAACGAAGGAATGCCTCCGGCCTTCATCGCCTATGGCTACAACGATCGTCCGGACATCTCGATTGGAATGGCCGAGGTCTACCTGAAGTACAAGAAGGCGGGCGTCCCGTGTGAAATGCACGTCTATGCGAACGCGGGACACGGATTCGGCTATCGGCCGGGGACGACGACGGCCGCCGGCGATTGGCCGAGACGCTTTGTCGAATGGCTTGCCGATTCGAAGTTACTCGCCAAGAACCCCTAAGAGGCTGCCCACCGGGTTTGTTATAGTAAATTTATGTTGCAACGAACGACTCTTCATCCACACCTGTTAGTCTCATCATGCAGATTTTCCCGACCGAACGACCAATGATCGCGGCTTCTATTGCGTTGACGGCGGTCGTCGTCTTCGTGACGTTCATCCCCGGTCATCGTGTGATCGCTCAAGACGCTGCCGTTCAAGATGCTGCGTCGAAGCGGGATGAGGGCGAACTGGACCAGGAACTTGTCAAGTTCTTCGAGCACTTTCGAGACACGACCCACGAAGAGTCGGCTGCCGAATTGGTCAATCAACTGAATGTTGAGCGAATCTGTGAAGGCGCGGTCGAAAAAGCTGATGTCGAAATCCCTTTGTTGGTCCGGAAAAATCTGCCGTTGATGGCTAAGACACAGTTTCAACACTGGTTTGAGTTGGCCGACGACCGCTGGATGCGATACGAGCTTGTTTACACCAAGGTTTCTCCCGATGGGACGAAGGCCGAAGCGTTGGTCCGCACCTGGGACCAAGACTACGTTTCGACAAGGACGTTCTTTGACCTCGAAAAAGGTGAGCGATGGCAAATCACCGACTGGACTGACTTGACGATTGGAATGTCCAGTCAGTGGATGATGGCGGCGATTCTGCGCGATGGCTTCAGTACCGACCAGCCGAAAGATTTTCAGCATGTGACAAGCATCATGGTCCAGTCGATCACCGCGGTCGCGCAGCAAGATTTTTACCAAGCCGCGTCAACGTTGAAAGAATTGGTCGGCTACGATGTCCCCGAAAGTATGCGATCGTTGCGTTGGTGCTTCACCGCCGCCTGCGAATTGCAGTCCGATGCTAACTATGCACTTGAGGCCGTCGACAAACTCGAAGCTTACGAACCCGATGCCCCGATCATCGAACTGATCCGATGCAACGCCTACTTAGCTCTGGAACAATACGACCGGGTCATCGACGAAGGGCATCGATATATGCAGCGGTTCGGTCCCGACGCCGACGCCTACCACTCGATCGGATTGGCTTATCACGAACTCGGCAAAACAGACAAGGCGATCGAGTGCTTTTTAGCCGGTCTGGATGATACGCCGGAGTCTTATGACATTGTCGAATCACTCGCGATCGCGTTACCTGACGATCGGAAGTCAGAATTTATCGAATATTTCAAAACACTTCCTGACAGCGATGATCAAATCGAAATCCTCGCCGATGCACTGGAGATGGGCGGCGACATCGCGGCACTGGACACGTTGCTGGAGTATGCCAAGGAGGTTCCCGGCGGTGCACCCAACCGACCTTACTATGAAAGCTTGGTGTTGCAAGACCGGGAGCAATACGCCGAAGCAATGGATCGATTGATTCAAGGTCGTGGGATCTTGGATGAAGACGACTACTATCGCGAGTATTACGATCTGCAAATCGTCTCGGTCGCCATTGACATGGGGGAACCGATGAAAGCGTATGAAACGATTCAAGACAAGCAACAAGTCTTCGAGTCACTGCTTGATCATCTCGATGTTCAACGCTCTCTCGGCACCGAAGGAAATGAACACGACGAGAGCACCCAGCCCAAACACGAACCGTCCCAGTACGATGCTTGGATTCAGTCACTGATCGAGCATCACACCGGCAAGTTCCCGGATGACTCTTTGACTTGGACTGTTCTTGGACGCCGCGAGTACTATGCCGAAAACTACAAATCGGCCGTTCGTCACTTACAAAAAGCACTCGATCTGCACCTAAAGCAAGCCGACGAATCGCTCGAGCAAGAAGATGACTATGTGCTTGAATCACTGCTCTCTCAACTAGCCGAATGCCACGCCGAATTGAATTCACTTGAAGAGTTTTTTGATGGTTATCCCGATAAGCAGACGTTGCGGAATATCATCGCCTACAGCGTGGACTACGAATCGGAGCAATATCAACGCGTACTGGAAAAGTACCCAGATAGCCCGGACGATTCCGATGTCGATGGAGGGATCGAATCTCTGTATCTCGCCGAACGCTATGAGGACGTTCTCAAAGCTTGCCAAGAGGCTGATGAAGAAGACGAATATCTCTACACGATGTACGAAATTTGCAGTCTCGCCTACCTGAACCGATTCGACGACGCGATCCTGAGGGCGCGAGGGTTCGACGAAACTCAGCGAGACCTTGGTCGCGCGTTCGTGTATGCAATAAAGAATGATCGAGACCGATTCAAAGCGGCATTTCGCCGAGCATTTTTGCACGGCTACAGCGTCGACTTTATGAAAACCTACATTGCGTTCCCGGAAAATTGGGACTTCCTTGATCAGCTCGAAGAAGGGCTCGTACGCCCCTTCGAATCGTATTCTGAACTACGTCGGCTCGTCTTCCTGACCCGACATCCGTTCGAAGTCAATGCCGTTTCTGTTCATCAAGCGGCGAATTCGATCGGTATCGACCTAACTACAGTCCGTCCCGAAGAACTTGCCGACCAAACCAATGAAGAAAGCTATCTTTGCCAGTTCGAAAAAGGTGCCGTCGTTATTTCGCACCAGGGAAGCGAGTACTTCTTAAAATCAGGGCAGGGGCCCTATCGGGGTGATCCGAAGAATTTGTTCTACACCGAACTCAGTGAAGGGCAAGCGAACACGATCGATCAACACCAGGCCTGGGTCTCGATCGACGTCTATCAGTGGCCTCAAGCACCCGAGATCGAGACTCCTTCTTCGATCCCCGGGGAAACGCTGCAAGTTCTGCTGAACTTGGCCCAAGCGCTGACCCTCGGGGATACGACCGCCGACGATTCCACTGTGGGGAATGCGATCGCTGTCGTCCACGAAGATTCGGCGACATATGTCGCTCCGCTGCCCGACAACTTTTTCGAATCGCTGAAGCAATCTCCCAAGGTCGATACGTTGACCACAATGTTCGAAGAAAACTGATGAACGCTTCCGGTTTTTGTCATGGCAATCGTCACTCGCACGTCCAATCGATGATTCGCTATCGGGCGTTTTATGTCCTCGTGCTAACCGTTGCATTTGTCGGTTGCCGTAAACGCACACCGGTCAATGAGATATCAACTTCTGAAAGCGGAATTCAAGTTCAGGAGTTTGATCGTTCGCTTACCAAAGGCGATTGGAATCAGTGGCGAGGTCCGCAAGGCGACGGTGTCGCGGTCGACCAACCGCTTCCAATCGAGTGGGGCGAATCCAAAAATATTGATTGGGACGTCGACATTCCGGGACGTGGGCACGGCAGTCCGATCGTCGTCAATGACTTGGTCGTCGTTTCTACAGCAATCGATTCGACGGAAGAACAACGCGTCGTTGCGTTCGATCAGCATAGTGGCGAACAGAAGTGGTCTACGGTGGTCCACCAAGGCGGCTTCCCAAGCCGGCGTGATGTTCATCAAAAGGCGACGAACGCGAACGGCACCGTGGCATCCGATGGCAACCTGTTTGTGGTTGCTCACCTGAATCAAAATCGAATCATCGTGTCTGCACTCGATCAGTCCGGCGAGATTGCATGGCAACGCGATATCGGTGCGTTCGCGTCAAAGTTCGGGTACGCCCCTTCGCCGATCCTCTACAAGTCGTTGGTGATTGTCGCCGCCGATAACTTTGGTGGTGGCTACATTGCGGGTTTGGATCTCGCCAGTGGCGAGGTCGCGTGGCGCCGCTCGCGGGGTGATGCGAGTACTTATTCAAGTCCTCATGTCGCGACAGTCGGTGGCATCGACCAGCTGCTGATCGCCGGCGGAAACCGTGTCGCAAGTTATGACCCTGCGACCGGCGAACCACTTTGGGAGACCGAAGGAACCGCGGCATCGACATGCGGAACCGTCGTCACCGCCGGCGAAAAAGTTTTTGCTTCCGGCGGATATCCAGATAAGGAAACCGTTTGTCTTTCCGCTTCGGGCGAACGACTTTGGTCGCAGTCAACGAAGCTTTATGAGCCGTCCCCCATCACCGACGGGAAAAATCTTTTCGGCGTCACCGATGACGGCATCGCGATTTGCTGGTCGGGTGACGAAGGAACCGTGCTTTGGCGTAAACGACTTGGCGGCAACTTCAGTGGATCTCCGGTGCTTTGCAACGGACATCTGTATGTCGCTGACTTGTCAGGAAATACCTATGTCTTCGCGGCCTCTGCCGAAGGCTACCAACCAATCGCCAAGAACCGGTTGGGTGATGATTGCTATGCAAGTCCTGCGATCAGCGACTCTGCGATCTACCTTCGAATCGGAATCGGATCCGGGAACAATCGTAAGGAACGCCTGGTGAAAATTCGCGACACTTCCGGCAAGAGCAGTTAGGAAAAGAGTATCCATCATGAAACGGCGTTTCTTTCTCGCTACCTCGATCGGCCTTTCGTTGACCGGTTTGACACTCGCTGACGATTCGGGATCCGATCGGCGTCGCGTCGCGATCATAGGGCACACGGGGCGTGGGAATTTTGGGCACGGTCTCGATACCGTTTGGACGCTGTTACCCGAAACCAAAATTGTTGGTGTCGCCGATGCCAATCCGAAGGGGCTGGCGAGTGCCCAACAGCGATTGAAGACCGGTCACGGCTATGCTGATTACCGTACAATGCTCAAGGAGGTTCGCCCGGAATTTGTCTCGGTCGCACCTCGCCACGCGGATCAACATCACGACATGATCATCGCGGCGATCGAATCGGGGGCCAAAGGGATTTATGTGGAAAAACCGATTTGCCGAAGTCTGGCCGAGCTCGATGCGATCGTTCAAGCCGCCGATCAACGAGACGTGAAAATCGCGGTCGCACATCGCAATCGCTATCACCCGGTGATGCCGGTTATCAAGCAACTGCTTGACGACGGACAGCTCGGTAAGCTGCTCGAAATCCGTGGCCGTGGCAAAGGTGATCGCCGCGGCGGTATCGAAGATCTTTGGGTGCTAGGCAGTCATGAATTCAATTTAATGCATTACTTTGCAGGCCAACCCGTTTCCTGCTCGGCAACGATCCTGCAAGACGATCGAC
The DNA here is from genome assembly GCF_008312935.1 of Roseiconus lacunae. Lineage (NCBI taxonomy): Bacteria > Pseudomonadati > Planctomycetota > Planctomycetia > Pirellulales > Pirellulaceae > Roseiconus > Roseiconus lacunae. The sequence continues at coordinate 1,376,773 of NZ_VSZO01000001.1, forward strand.
CCGTCGTCGCGGCAAATGTGATCGACGGCAACGAAGGCCTGGGGCCGATGGCGGGCAATCGAGTTCACGCAACATACATCATGGAAAACGGCGTGATGGCTCGTTACGATTCGATCGCAAACGACCAGACCTCGAAAAGCTACTGCATGCAACTCGTCGGGTCAAAAGGCATCATTACGATTCACATCGATATGACGCCGGTCGCCCACTTCACACCCGGTGATCCCTATCAAGTTCCTGAAAAACCGCGGCCATGGATACCGATCACGACTGCCGGGATCGGTCAGCCAGAATCAAATCCCCAGGCGGTTCGCGATGTTCATCGTCATATCACCGCCGTCCGTGACCTGATCGATGCCGTTGACCATCGCCGTGCACCACTTTGCAGTATCCGAGATGCGGGCGTCACGATTGAGATGATCGCTGCGGTGTTCGAGTCGCATCGTCGGTCGGGGCAAGTGACGACGTTTCCTTTAGAGGAACGTGAGAACGCACTTGCCAAGTTAAGCCGGTAGAGAGCGTATCGCAATCAGGTCTTAAAAGAAGCCGCCACCGCCACCGCCGAAACCACCCCCGCCAAGACCGGCGGGCATCTGTGGCGGTTCGTATTTCATTGGGACGTCGCTTTCTTGTGAGGCGAATGAGTTGGCTCGAAAGGCTTTGATTAATTCTTCGATTTCACGATGAACTTCGTAGGTCGACGAAATCACAATGCAGGGACGGTCACCCGGACCGGGGGCCATTGTGCTGTTTCCACCCAGTGCTTCCCAGCAATCCGGGGTGACGGTCGTCTGGATCATCTGCATCAGCGAATCGTAATGACCGTTGAGACCGAGTCCTTCGAGCCAGTACACGCGGTTGAGCAACTTGCTTTCGGCTGCCTCGACTGTAGTTACCGTAGGGATGTTGTTGAACACCGTCAGTACCAAATCAAAATCACGAAGCATGGATTTCATTGAGTCGTAGACGGGGACGGAATTAACTGCAAAAGTGACGCCAAGCTCTGCATCGAGTCCAATCTCTTCTAAAGCTCGTCGATCGATTTGGAAGCTGATTTCGGTTTCGTTTTCGAAGACTCGGATAGCGTCTTCAAGCGGTGTGTCGATGAACGATTGGCTTGTCTGTTGCGAAATTTTGTTAGCAAGTTCTAACATCGAATCATTGTCGGCATTCAACCAAAGGTCCGTTCCGATCCCGCGATGGACGAGCTGGCTGGGATTTGCCGTGATCACCAATCCTTCGTTTTGGACGACTGCCTTCAAGCCAAGGGGATCAAGTATTTTTCGCAGAACGGTTCGAACCGGTTCCTCGTTGGCCTCATACTTGACCGTTCGATCACGATCCAACTGAGCGAAGTCGAATGCGCGAACATCCATTATCACCGGTAGAGACAACTGTTCCTGAAGCGTACTTGCCAAATCACCGACGGTTGAATCGACGGTAAGGTCACCGAAGCGATCCAGCTCACTTTGTACTCGTTTGGCGACTTCCGAAGCTGGCGAACCGTTTCGGTCCGTATCAGGGTTGGGCATGTCGGCTTGGGCAGTCGTTGCAGGCGAGGACTCACTCGCCGGGGTAACCGCAATCGTTTCCGTGCGTACGAGTTCCGTCGAAGTTGCTTGGTTGTTCGCGACCGTGATTTCGGGGGCGTCACCGGAAGCCGCATCGACCAATCCGTCGATGGGCGTCAGTAGCAATAGGGTGAGCGTGCCGGCTGCTGCGGCGCCACCGGCGAGGTTCCAGGGAGACATAAGACGCTTTCCTGTTGAGAGAAGGGGATTGACGAGACTTTCGGGGATTGGCGGATGGGGAATCGATTTCGCGGAACCGAATGCGTGTAGAAACTGGCTCGACGCAAGCGATGCTTCCGCGGAACCGACGCTCGTCGTAACTGCGGAAGTGAACGCTAAAAGCGGGACAACGCCGCGCCGACGCAGTCGACCGGCAAGCAACTTTCGGCCGCGTTGTAGCCTGCCACGTATCGTCCCGACCGAGGTTTGAAATCGCTCGGCCATCGTTTCGAGCCGCAGCCCTTGGTAAACCTGCATGACCAAAACGGTTCGGTATCGATCCGGCAGTGCCGCGAGTTCTTCATCGAGAATCACCGCGTCATGTTGGGCCGCGATTTGATCCAGCGGATCGTCTGAGACCGACAGTGCGCCGGAGCATTCGAGTTGCTCGGTCGATTGTTGTAGCTCGATCGATCGTTGCAAGGTTGCCATGGAAGCTCGTTGTGCGACCCGGTGCAGCCATCCGGGCAAGCACTCGGGACGTCGGATTTTGTGGCCATTCTTTGCCAACAACAGAAACGTGGTTTGGTACGCATCTTCCGCATCGGCCGGGCAACGACATTTGCGCCGACAAACGCTCAGCACCATCACGCTGTAACGTGAGACAAGTTCGGTAAACGCCTCGGACAGCTTGTCACGCGACCAAGCGTCAAGCAGATCGGCATCGCTCGATGCAGTGAGATCTGCCTTCTTGATCGCCGCAGCCAAAGTGGGCTGAAATTCGATAGATGGGGTGCTCTGGTTCATGGTTCGTACCATGGTAGTGCAGTCAATCGAGGTGGCGGCGCGCAGGAAAACTGAGGAATCACAAAGTTTTTCCAGACCACCGATGGCCGAGAAGATTTCCCTGGCAGCTCCGTGTTTCAAAGCGGGGCAGTGAAGGAACGGCGTGCCCGCGAAACACGCCACCGATCGCACGAAACCTGAGCCGTACGAGCCACCTTCGGAGACTCAGATTGAGCTTACGGGGAGGTGAATTTGCAGTGGCGACAGCTTGTGCCGGGACAGTGGCGAATACGAATCGGCGCGTTTCGTGTTCGGCGCGGCGCAACTACGATACGCCTAGATTCAACGCACCGATTTCATGGGAAATGATCTATGCCGCTCCGTCGCTTCCACCTCGTGATTTGCTTTGCCGGTACTGTCGGCCTTCTGTCTTTTGGGTTGACCAGAGCCGCGTCTCCTTCCGAATCGAGTTCCGTCAAATCGGTTACGGCGGAATCAAATGGCGACGGGAGTTCGGGGAGTGATTTAGATAAGAACGCGAAATCGAACAGCTGGGACATTGAGACCCCCTCCGGGAAAGCTTCGGTGCAAACGATCGATGTCACCGAAGGCACATGGATGAACCTTGATGTCAGCCCCGATGGGAAGCAAATCGTTTTTGATCTGCTCGGCGATCTGTACACGATTCCCGTCGACGGCGAACAACCACGCACTCCGACGAAATTGACCTCGGGCATCGGTTGGGATATGCAGCCCCGGTATAGTCCCGACGGAAGCTGGATCGCATTTACCAGTGACCGAATGGGCAAGAACAAACGTGCCGGCGACAATCTTTGGATCATGCGTGCCGACGGTAGCGACGTTCGCCAGGTCAGCAATGAAACGTTTCGCTTGCTGAACGGACCGGCATGGTCCCCCGACGGCGACTACCTGATCGGACGCAAACACTTTACCAGTCGGCGATCACTCGGGTCGGGTGAAATCTGGATGTATCATCGGGCCGCCAAAAGCGCCGAAGCGATGGCAGGAATCCAGCTCACACAAAAGCCGAACGAACAAAAGGACGTCAACGAACCGGTTTACTCACCCGACGGAAAGTATATCTATTACTCTCAAGACACCACGCCGGGAAACACCTTTGAATACGACAAGGATTCACACGGCCAGATTTACACGATCAAGCGTTTGAATCTCGAGGACGGAACCACCGAAGCGTTTGTGACCGGGCCCGGAGGCGCTTGCCGTCCGACACCATCACATGATGGAAAATCGCTTGCCTTTGTTCGCCGCGTCGATGCGAAAACGACGCTGCATGTGCTTGACCTGCAATCCGGTGCGGTCCGCTTGGTCTACGACGAACTCGAACGCGACATGCAAGAAGCGTGGGCGATTCATGGTGTTTATCCCAATTTTGCTTGGATGCCGGACGATCAATCCATCATCGCTTGGGCCAAAGGAAAGATTCGGCGAATCGATATTCGGACGGGAACCGCAAGCGTGATTCCTTTTCACCTCGTCGATGAACGTGAAGTCCGCGATGCCGTTCGTTTCTCGGTCGAAGTCGCGCCGGAACGGTTCCCGGTCAAGATGCTTCGTTGGGTCAGCCAGTCACCACGCGGCGATCAAGTCGTCTATCAAGCACTTGGCAAAATTTGGCTCAAGGACTTGCCCGATGGCCAGCCGCGACGCTTGACCACACAGACCGACCATCATGAGTTTTACCCCAGCTTTTCGCGTGACGGAAAGCACCTTGTTTACTCGACCTGGAACGACGAAACGCTTGGTTCGATTCGCGTCGCTGCGGTCGACAAGACAGGGACACCCGAGGAACAGCAAACATGGACGGTGACCAAAGAACCCGGCCATTACCTCGAACCGACGTTCTCTCCCGATGGGAAAACCATCGTGTTCGTCAAATCCGGCGACGGTTATTTAAGATCACCCCTGTGGTCGCGCGAACCAGGTTTGTACAAAGTCGATGCCCATGGTGGTGAAGCCGAACGCCTGCTCGATTCGGGACACTCTCCACAATTCGCAAATGATAGCGATCGTGTTTACTTCTTGAAGTCGAATCGTGGTTCGGATGCGGATAACCTCCGACTGTGCTCGGTCGGACTCGATGGTGACGACGAACGCGATCACCTGAAAAGCCAATGGGGAACGACGTTTCGTGTCTCACCCGATGGGAAATGGGCGGCCTTCATTGAACGATTCAACGTCTATGTCACACCGCTGGTCAACGCCGGAAAGGCGATTGATATCGGTCCCAAAGGATCTGCCATTCCGATCGCAAAGGTCAGTGAACAGGCGGGGGACTGGTGCCACTTTTCCGGTGACAGTTCAAACTTGGTATGGGCACTCGGCCCAACGCTCTATCGCAAGCCACTCGACCAAGCATTTGGCTTCCTTGGCGAGGATCCGGCTGATGATTTAGTTGCAGACGCGACATCTGCGGAAGCGACAAAAACGTCGGCGACTGACAACGCACCGACCGGCGAGCCGACGACGAGCCCCGAACAAATTGCGATCGGTTTTGAAACAACGACCGCCGCCCCAGAAACTACCTTTGCGTTCGTCGGCGCCAAAATTGTCACGATGGGAGAACAGGGGGTTATCAATCCGGGCACGATTGTGATCCGTGGTAACCGGATTGAAGCACTCGGACCAAGAAATGAAGTCACGATCCCTGACGAAGCAACCATCATTCAGACACCGGGGATGGTCATCCTGCCAGGTTTGGTTGACGTCCACGCACACGGTCCGATGTCTAGCGATGGAATTACCCCGCAACAAAACTGGGTCAACTACGCGCGGCTGGCCTTTGGCGTGACGACCGTCCATGATCCCTCGAACGACACCGGCGGTACGTTCTCGGCAATCGAGATGATTCGTGTCGGAGAAACGCTCGGACCGCGTACCTTTTCTACCGGAACGATTTTGTACGGTGCCGCGGGCAGCTTTAAAGCAGAAATTGAAAGCCTCGAAGATGCCAAGTTCCACCTCCGGCGGATGAAAGCTGCCGGCGCCTTTAGCGTCAAGAGTTACAACCAACCGCGACGCGATCAACGCCAACAAGTACTCGCCGCGGCACGCGAACTCGAGATGATGGTTGTTCCCGAAGGCGGATCAACCTTCATGCACAACATGACAATGATCGTCGACGGCCACACCGGTATCGAACATACGTTACCGGTGCAAACGGCGTATGACGACGTCTTCGATCTTTGGCGCGGCACCGATGTCGGCTATACACCGACGCTCTGTGTCGCCTACGGAGGTATCTCGGGCGAGCGTTACTGGTATGAAGTCGATGACCTCTGGCGACATCCACGACTGAACAGTTTCCTGCCGCCACACAAGTTGCATCAAACTCATCGACGCCAAAAAGCACCGCTCGAAGATTACAACCACATTCGTGTCGCTGAGATTGCCAAGCAAGTTGTCCGGGATGGCGGTTTGGTCCAAGCCGGCGGCCACGGTCAACTCAATGGGATCGATACCCACTGGGAACTATGGAGTTTTGTTCAAGGTGGGATGACGCCGATCGAATCATTGCGATGTGGGACGATCAACGGTGCGAAGTACCTTGGGCTCGACGATGACATCGGCTCACTGGAAGTTGGCAAACTTGCCGACCTCGTCGTCATCGAACGCGGTTTTGATCCGACCGAAGAGATCCGGCATAGCGAAAAGGTCGAATTGGTGATGATCAATGGGCGATTGTTCCGCGCCGAAACGATGCAAGAAATTGGCGGTCAACAACAACCGGCTCCCAAATTCTTCTTTAGCAACGGACAGACGATGGTCGCGCCGATCATGTCACAAATGCGAGGCTGTGAATGCAGTCGTCCCGGCGGATTGCCCGACTGGATGATTCGCTCTGACCGCTAACGCCCGCCGGCTGATGAGCCGAACCCGGACAATGGGTTTAGACGGAGCACTCGCGGATTGGTGAAGCAAAAACGCAAGTTCAAAGCTAATGCATTGCGGTTGACGACAACGTGGGGTCGCTGGCCCCGATGCCTACGGTCAACCAACCGTCTCGGATATCGATCCATCGGACCCGATAGGACTTTCCTGCAAACGCGTCGACCTTAGCGTCTGATGGAATCGTTAACGGTTGATTCAACAATGTTTGCGGAAATGCTTCGGCAAAGCCCTGTTTGATCGAATTGCGCAAACCGGCTTGGGCGACCGAAAGACGCTTGGTGCCAGGGAAGTTGATTTGAACCTCCTCGGTTCGATCGAGAACGAACGTGCCGTTTTCAGACGAAACGACACGGTAGGGGGCGACGATCTCGAGCGGTCGCTTCAGTTCGCGTGAACCCTGCGAAAAACGTGTTCCGCGAATACCCAGAACCAGCTTTCCGTTTCGAGATTCAAAGATGATCGGTCGTGAACGATCGAAATCAATCTCGAACTCTTCCTCCGATGCGCCCTCGCTTGCGGCGCTCGTCCGGCCCGATCGCTCGATCAATTGATCCAAGTCAGACTTGCGCAGGGTTCGACCGGCAAGGTAACTTCCCAACGTGTTGTCGATCACCGACTCGTGAATTTGAATCGCGATCTCGGCTGGAGTTTCGATCGCCGGCGGTGTCGAGGGTGAGGCAAGTTGGTTGCCCTTGCGGATCGTCGCCGATGCAATGATCGCTTCCCCGGTGGAACCGACCTGCCGCTCGGGTTCATCAAAGTCCAATCGGTTCAGCCACACACGGAGCTTGCCTAACAAGTCTGGCGAAGGATCCGAAGATGCCTGTTCGGTCTCGTCGGCGAACTCGTCACTGACGCGCCGGACTAACTTTCGGTGCGCAATGCGATCTGCCAGCGGTTTTTGTTCGGCGGCTTTCTTTCTTGCGATCCGTCGGACCAGGCGCAAGCGATGCTCGATTGAGTTGACATCCGTTTGCAGCGACGCATCGGTCATCACGGGACCAAACGAGAGCCCATTGTCATCGATTTCGACCATGCGGGTCGAGTTCACAAAGGCATTACTTGTCGTACGAATTCGGACGCCACGATTGAAGCCAATGTTGTTGGTCGAGACCGTTCCTGTGAGCGCTAATCGGACTCGGATGCTACCGACCGATGGTTCCAGTTCGGCAAGCACTGATCCGTTCATCGTTGCATTGCCGTAGATGCTGGTCCCGAGGATACAATCTCGAACCGGAGTCGTTTGGTCGACTGACCGATTGATCGCCTGCTGCACCACAGATTCGTCAACATGCAAAACAACGTTCGGTGAAGAGAACAACTGACGCGATTGATCGACTAAGGCGACGTGTTGATCGGTACGTTCAAGCAGGTCAAGCATTAAACGTAGCGTCGCAATGTCATCCGGCGTGGGGGATTGCTTGATGTCGGCCCACTGGTCGGAAAAACGTTCGAGTTGTTTGCCAAGCGCGTTGCCAATGACATCCTTGCGTCGATACCGTAACGCGTCACTGTATTGATGGGCCGCCGAACGCAATCGATCGATCGGACGGATTTCCAGACCGGGGAAGACGCCGGTCGCACGACGCGCGACCTTATCGAGGTTTTCTGAAATCGTTCGGTCGTTCGCCTCCGAATCAATCGACCGTACGACCGGTTCGATTGCCAGATAGGTCATCCACGCGGCGGCATTGTCTTCCGATGTCGTCTTTGACAAATGCCCGCGCAGTTCTTCGACCGCCGATCGGAATGCTTCACGGCTCTGATCGACGTCGGCGATGCGTTCGGGATCGATTTGATCGACCGACTCTCGTGCCGACGTCTCAATCGGCAGATACCACTGCTCGGCCCGCGCGACTTGCCCAGTTCCCAACAGGCCAGATCCTAACAGGCCGACGCCGGTCACCACCAACGATGCGGCGCACCGCCCCAAAGCACTGAACCGATTGGAAAAAAACGACAAACGTGATGGTGTGAACGGACCAGCCATGGAGAAGTTCCCGGGTGCAAAATGGGGTCGAAAGTTAACCCAACAAGAGAAGATAGTGAATTTAAAGCGGCTTTGCAGGCGTGGTTCTTCGGCAATACAGATTTTCGACGCTGAGCGATCCGGTGAAACGGCACAACACGCCGCCCGAATCGAATGTTGGGTACGATCCGCAATCACCACTGCACTCAGCAACGCCCTACGGGCGGATCGCCATGCCGACAGGCCACGTCGTGACAACTGGAGGGCCAACCGAGACCGTCGGCGGATTACCTGACTGAGCCACGGGTCCCCGTCGCGATTCGTAAGTCACCATCGGGGACAAAGTTACCGCTGAGCAGATCTGTCAGTTTAGCTTTCGCGCCGCGTTCGTTGGGTTGTTCCATTCCCGGCGGGCTTCCCCAGAGCAATTTCGTATTGTTGCCGGTAATCAGGCTTAGTTGAGGCACGATATTCATCCGAGGATCGCCACTGACGGTGATTTTTGCGATCTGAATCCGGTCGCTGACGGCGGACAGCAAATTAGCCAACATCGCGGCCGATTCCACACGCCGATCCCCAAAGGGCGTTCCTTCGTTGCCGTTAGGAAACACCTCACTGACTTCGATATGTATCAAACGTCTCGTGTCGTCGAGCGTCATTTGGTCGGTGGGCAACATGTACCCTTCGCCGTCGAGGGGAAAGTAGAGGTCGTTGATCCCGCCGTTGATCGAATAGCCCAAGTTGGTCAGGTGGTTTTCAATGTCACGCAACCATCGTGATTCGCCGGTGACATGGAACGCTGCCACGGGGCGGCGGTATTCCATATCGATTTTGAAGTTCCCATCAGGAAGCTTGGCAATCGAGCGAACTTCGCGGACCCAGGGATGGTTTGAAAACGCCGAGGCTAGTTTTGCGGTGGCTTCGCGATCAAGTGGCGAAAGGTCCGCAAGAC